>DASWJW010000084.1:0-9069 GCA_036396955.1 Planctomycetota bacterium | reverse complement strand
CGCCTCGCCGCGGCCCGCCCGACGCGCGGTTCCGGCGACCGGCTTTGTGATCCAAGGGCATTCCCTCGAGTTCGACCTGCGGAATTGGGGCCGCCCCCAGCCGGTTGCCGGCAGCGAGCGGCTGCGCGAGGCGCTCGCCTTGGCTGGTCCGCTCGCCCAGCACTTCCTGCGTACCGAGGGCGGGCGCATCCGGGGGTGGACCGAAAGCCAATTGCACCGCGGCCGCGGCGGACTGGTCTGTACGCGCTGCCGGGGAACGGGGGGGCCGCAGCCGCACCCCGAGTTGCGGCTGCCATGCCCCGCGTGCCGGGGTGGAGGCTGGGCACGGGAAACTGCCGTCCTCGAAGATCGCGGCTGGCGGTGGCCGGACCTGGGCCGCGCGACCATTGCCGAACTTGCCCGCGATTTCGCCGGAACCCGAGCGATCGCCGCTCCGCTCGAATGCGCGCAAGCCCTTGGAATGGGGGGAGTTGCGCTGGACTGCACGATCCAGGAACTGCCGCGAGGAGCGGCCGTACTGGCGCCTCTGGCCGCTTGGATCGCCGTGGAAGAGGACCGGTCGGGACTCCGGCTCGCCGCTCCGGCCTCCGGTCTTGCCGACTTGGAAGCCATGGAGTTGGCGCATAGACTGAACGGCTATCTTTCCGCTTCGTCGGGACTCGAATGGCGCGGCCATCACCCGGCTTTGGCGGCAGATGGCTCCATGGAACCGATGGCTTGAGCCTCGCCGACCGTCCCCTCATCCTCCAGAGCGACCTGACCATGGTCCTGGAGACTGCGCACCCTCGCTTCGAGGAGATGCGGGACCGGCTGCTGCCCTTCGCCGAGCTGGTCAAGTCGCCGGAACACCTGCACACGTACCGGATCGGACCGGTGTCGATCTGGAACGCGGCTGCGACCGGCCTCGGCGCCGGAGAGGTTCTCGCATTCCTCGAGGAGAACAGCCGCTATGGCGTGCCGCCGAACTTCGCCACCGAAGTGCGCCGCTGGTTCGAGCGCTGCGGAGTCTTCCGCCTGGTCACGGACGGCGCCCGCCTGCGGCTCGAGGCCGCGCGCCCGCGCGTCCTGAAGGAACTGCTCCACGACGCAGAAGTCCGCGAACTCCTGGTCGACGAGGATCTCAAGGCGGGGACCGCCTGGATCGAACCCGGCCAGCGAGGTCTGCTCAAGCAGAGGTTCATCAAACTCGGCTATCCGGTCGAGGACCGGGCGGGCTACGTCGACGGCGAACCCTTGACGGTGAACTTGCGCCCGGCGCTGGGCGACGGGCGGCCCTTCGTCCTTCGCGAGTACCAGGCCGAAGCCGTCGCCGCGTTCCACAAGGGCGGCAGCGCGCTCGGCGGCAGCGGCGTGGTCGTGCTGCCTTGCGGCGGGGGCAAGACCGTCGTCGGCATGGCGGTCATGGCCGCGGTCGGCACGCACACCCTGGTGCTGACGCCGAACACGATCGCGTTGCGGCAGTGGCGGCACGAACTGCTTGGCAAGACCGATCTCCGCGAAGATCAGATCGGCGAGTATTCGGGCGACGTCAAGCAGATCCGCCCGGTCACTCTCACGACGTACCAGATCCTCACCTACCGGCGCAGCCGGAGCGAAGGCTTCGTGCACTTCGATCTGTTCTCGCGCGGCAACTGGGGCCTGATCATCTACGACGAAGTGCACCTGCTTCCCGCTCCGGTGTTCCGCGCCACCGCCGAGATCCAGGCGCGCCGGCGGCTTGGTCTGACCGCGACGCTCGTGCGCGAAGACGGCAAGGAAGACGAAGTCTTCTGCCTGATCGGGCCCAAGCGCTACGACGCGCCCTGGAAAGACTTGGAACGGCGCGGATTCATCGCCGCGGTGCAGTGCACCGAGGTGCGCGTCCCGCTCGGCGAGGACTTGCGAATCGAATACCTCGCCGCCGCGCGGCGCCGCCAATTCCGGCTCGCTTCGGAGAATCCCGCGAAATCCGACGCGCTGCGCTCCTTGCTGGAGCGCCATCGCGGCGAGCGGATCCTCATCATCGGGCAGTACTTGACCCAGCTCCACGAGTTGCAGACGGAGCTCGGGGTGCCTCTCATCACCGGCCGGATGCCGAATCACGACCGAGAACGGCTCTATGCCGCTTTCCGCGCGGGCGAAGAGACGACTCTGCTCGTCAGCAAGGTCGGCAATTTCGCGATCGACCTGCCGGACGCCAACGTCGCGATCCAGATTTCGGGGACTTTCGGTTCGCGGCAAGAAGAGGCGCAACGCATCGGGCGCATCCTGCGTCCCAAGTCCGACGGGCGCGGCGCTTCGTTCTACACGCTGGTGAGCGACTCCACGCTCGACCAGGAGTTCGCGGAAAAGCGGCAGCGCTTTCTCACCGAGCAGGGCTACGCCTACTTGATCCAGCCGGCCTCGGCGCTGAGCCAAGACCCAATTCCAGGAACCGCGTGAAGCTCTCCTTGTCCCGGTCGCTCAGCTCCCGCTCAGAGAGTGAGCTTCTCGGCCTGCACGACGTCTGGGTCGGCGGCGAAACCCCGCGCAAGCGCGCGGAAGTCGTGCGCGCCTTGCGCAGCCAGATGCAGGATCCGGCCGCGGCGGCGGCCGTCCGCTCCGAACTCGATCCCGCCGCCGAGCGCTTGCTCTGCGTGTTGTTGGCGACATCCGAAGACGGGCTTCAGCTGCAGCAGATCCGCGAAGCCGTCCGCAACGACGGCCTTCAGCCCGGAACCGTCCGCGCCGTGCTCGCTCAACTCCTCTCCTTGGGCCTCGCGATGCCCGTCGGCGGGCGCAACCGCACCAACGTCGCCAACGACTGGGTCGTTCCGCGCGAAATCGGCGTGGCGCTCCGGACCGCTTCGGCGGCGATCTCCGACCCGGCCGGCATGCTCACGCTGCGTGGCAACCTCGATCGCCGTTTCCGGCGCCAGAGCGACGGCGGCGGCGACCCGGCGGATCAAGCGCGCCGCATGTATCGCTTCCTGGCCGGCGAGAGCGCGATCCTTCGGCGCATCGCCGCGCTCCCGGACGACCTCCGGGATCTGCTCGTGGCGGCGGTGACCCACCACGGCGGCCTGGTGCCGGTCGCCGAGCTGGGCGAGCTGGGCGCGCGGCCGTCCAGCGCCGCACGGATCCGGCGCGTCTTCGAAGACTCCGGCCTCGGCACCGTCGAGGAACTGGACCTGGAGCGATTCGGCATCCGCCAGCGCGGCCAGGTCCTCGCGATCTTCAACGAAGTCGTGCTCGTATGGTTGCGCCACAGCGCGACCAGCAAGCCGGTCCACCCGGCCGAACACGTCTCGCTCGGCGTCGACTTTGTGTCGAATTTCTCGCGTTTCGCCTCGTTCATCGGCGACCAAAACGTCCGCTTCACGGTGCACGGCACGATCTTCAAGAGCACCGGCAAGCGCATCGCCGAGAGCTTGATCCCCAATCCGGGCAAGGAATTCCACCGCCGCGAAATCCTCGACCTGCTGTACCGCTTCGCACTCGCCTACCGGATGATCGATCGCACCGGCGAGCGCAGCTTCCGCCAGACCGATCAAGGCACCGAATTTCTCCGGCTGCCGCTCGAGGAGAAGCAGCGTCTGATCCTCGACTGGCTCATCGAAGACCGGAACCTGCCGGGCGACCTCGCGCACCAGCTGCGACTGCGGCGCACGACCTTGCGTTACCTCAAACGCCTCGAGCCGAACGTCTGGTACGACGCCATGTTCCTGCCCTTCGTGGCGAGGAACCACTACCTGGCCACCCTTGCCGCCGAAGCCGCCGACGGCCACGACGGCGGATCTTTTCCGGTGCGTTCCTCGGCGGACGTGCGCTCGCTCGCCTGGAACCTGTTCACCTGGATCCGCAAGCACCTCTACCTGATCGGCATCGTCGACGTGGGCTACGACGACTCCGGCCGCTCGTGCGCGATCCGGCTGACCTCGATGGGCGCCGAGCTGCTCGGCATGATCCCGGGGCGGGAGCTCGAGGGCTCCGGCCACATCGTGGTGAACCCGGACTTTGAAGTGGTGCTCTTCCCCGAAGAACGCTCGCATGCGCTCATCTACGAGCTCGACCGTTTCTGCCAGCGCGAGCTCACCGACAGTCTGTACCACTACCGGATCACGCCAGGCAGCCTGCACCGCGCGCTGTCGGAGGGCGAAGCGCTCGACGAGATCCTGGAGTTGCTGCGCCGCCTGTCGCGCACGCCGCTGCCGCAGAACGTGGTCTACTCCCTGGAATCCTGGGCGCGCAGCAAGGGCATGGTCACGTTCCACGAGGACGGCCGGCTCGTGTGCGACACGCCCGAAGTCCTCGACAAGCTGCAGCTGCACCCGGAACTCGGCCGGCTGGGAGTCCATCGCGTCGATCGCGAGACTTTGCGGCTGCGGGCGCCCGTCGACCAGGAGGACCTGCTCGGCTGGGTGCGCGACTTCGGCGTGTCCTTGCGCATCGCGTCGTGACCGGCACGCCGCCGCCGGGGCTGTGGGCGGTCGCCGACGGGCTCGCCGGCCCGGCGCAGGCCGAGGCCTGGCTCGCGGGCACCCGGGGTGCCGCGGCCCGCACTTTCCGCCGGCCCCAGGGCGGTGACCGCCTGGCTGTCGCCGCATTGCGGCGCTTCGTCGCCGATGGCAGGTGGACGGCCGTGCACGCACGCGCGGACCTGGCCGCCGCAGCCGGAGCACAAGCGTGGATCGCCGGTGCCCGGTCGCTTCCGAACGTCGCGGTGCGGACGGTCTTCCCCGCGCTGCAGCGCGGCGCTTCGGTGCACGACGCCGTGCAGATCGAAGCCGCGCGCGCCGCCGGCGCGGCATTCCTGGTCTACGGCCCGGTCTGGGAGACGCCGAGCAAGCGCGGCATTCTCGAACCACGCGGTGTTGCGGGCCTGCGCGCGGCGGTCGCAAGCGGCATCCCGGTGGTGGCGATCGGCGGCGTCGACCGGGCGGACCGGATCCAGGCGTGCCGAATCGCCGGCGCCCACGCCTGCGCGGTGCTCCGCTCGGCGCGCGACGCCGCGCGGTTCGCGCGCCTCGTCGCCGCCTGGTCGGCGGTCGCCGCCGGCTAACGCGGCCAGCTCAGCCGCAAGTCTTCGCGCCGGTCGGGAGCCTCCGCCGGATCGAGAAACGCGGGCAAGTCGGCTTCGCCGGCGGCGCTGAACAGGACCGGCGCGAGCACGGCGGCGCTTTCTTCCAAGCGCAGCACGTAGGCCTGGCCCCAGCCGTCAGTCGGCAGGAACGCGTCATCGGGGAGCCAGTCGCGCAACAGCGCGACCTCGCCCGGTTCGAGGCCGGCCGGCAACCAGCCGGGCCCCACCAGCGGATAGGGCAAGTTGCGCGCATCGACCGTTTCGAATTCGCGATCCAGGAGCCGTGCCAGGTACTGCAGGCCGTCGCGGGTGCGGCGCGCCCGGCCGCGCGAGGTTTCGGAGGCCAGCGTGCCTAGAATCACCGCCAGGATGCCGGCGGCGAACAGCATGGCCCAGGCGCCTTCGGTGATGGTGAGGCCGGCGCGGCTTCGCTGGATGCGGTGGAGCGGACGCATTTGGCCCACAGGTTCGGCTGCTGGGGCGGAGCTTTCAAGTCCATGAACAAACCAAGCGGAAACGAAGAGCGGCTGCACGCCTTGTTCCGGCAGGCGTTCCGGGCCCAGCCGGGCGTCGGGGCTCCAGGCGACGACTGTGCGCGGCTCTCGGTGCCCGCCGGAGGCATCCTCGCCGTGAGCGCCGATCAGGTCGTGGCAGGCGTGCACACGCCGCTGGATGCGACGCCCGAAGCCTTGGCACGCAAACTTCTGCGGCGCAGCTTGAGCGACCTCGCTCCCGCTGGGGCGACGCCTTGGGCGGTCTTCTGGACCGCGACCGTGCCAGCGGACCACGGTAGCGCCTGGCTCGAGCGCCTCGCGCGGGCCTTCCTCGCCGAAGCGGAGCTGTTCGAAGTCGCCGTCGCCGGCGGCGACCTTTCGACCGGTCCGGCGGTCGTGCTGTCGTGCACGGTGCTCGGTCTCGAGGGCAAGCGTCCTGCGCCAGGCCGCGGCGGTGCCAAGGCCGGCGACCGGCTGGTGGTCACGGGGAATCTCGGCAACGCGGTCGGATCCGGCCGCCACATGCTTCCGCAACCGCGGCTTGCCGCCGGCCGCCGGCTCGTGCAGGAGCACTGTGCGCACGCGGCGATCGACTTGAGCGACGGCCTCGGCCGTGATCTGCCGCGGCTGCTGCAGGCAAGCGGCGTGGGCGCGCACGTGGAGCTCGAGGCGCTGCCGCTCGCCGCTGGACTCGATTCCGGGCCGAGCGGCTGGAAATGCGCGCTCGAAGAGGGCGAAGACTACGAACTTCTCGCGGCGCTGCCTGCTGGATACGTGGCCGGTGCCCTGGCCGATCCGGAACTCGCAGCCGTCGGCCTCCAAATGATCGGCGAAGTCACGGCGGGGACCGCTGCGACCTGGACCGTGCGCGGAGAAGAGTTCGCGCTCCCGGCCGGGGGGTGGGAGCATCGTTGGTCTTGAGCGAGATCCTGCAGGCCTCGACCCGCAACGAAGCGGAGACTCGCGCGCTCGGGCGCGCGCTCGGCGGCTTGCTCCAGGAAGGGGACTTCGTGGCCTTGTCCGGCCCGCTCGGCGCGGGCAAGACCACATTGTCCAAGGGGATCTGCGCGGGCCTCGGCGTTGCCGAGGCGGTTTCCTCGCCGACCTACCTCCTCTGCCACGAATACTCCGGGCGGGTCCCCGTCCTGCACCTGGATGCCTATTTCGCCGCTCGGATCGACAGCCTGCTCGCCGAGGGTCTGGCGGAGCGTTTCGCGGCCGGCACAGTGGTCCTTTTGGAATGGGCCGAACAGATCGCCGACTGGCTGCCCGACGATCGGCTCGAAGTCTCGCTCGAGACCCTCTCCGGGGCGCCCGAAGAGCGCAGCGTCGGGCTACGGGCCTGCGGCGAGCGGCCCGCCGCTCTCCTACTGGCGCTGGCCGACCAGGCCGGACCTTGGACCGGGAAACCGGCTCCCATAGCCCCGGCCGCCCCCGGATCGCCGGGCAATGGAGCGGGGGAATGCGGCTGAACCGCTCCGATTCCGGCCGCGTTGTGGGGGCAAGCGGTCCATGACCCTTCCCCCCGGCGACCTGCTCGCACGTTTTCAGGCCGGCGAGGTGCAGGCCTTCACCGACCTGGTGGGAGAAATGGGACCGCGGCTCCGCGGCTTCTTCCTCCGCCAGGGTTCGGATGGCGCCACGGCCGACGACTTGACCCAAAATGTCTTCCTCCGCGTCCTGCAGGGTGCCGACCGCTACCAAGAGAGCGGCCGGCTCGATGCGTACTTGTTGCGCATCGCCCGCAATTTGTGGATCGACCATCGCCGCCGGCGCCGGCCGTGGGGACTCGGCGACGATGCTCCGGAACCGGTCGACGAAGGCGCTGGCCCGCTCGAACTCGCTTCGCTCGACGATCGCGCAGCTCTGGTCCGCCGGGCGCTCGGCGAACTCGACGAAGCCGCGCGCGAACTCCTCGAACTCGCGGTCCTGCAGCGGCTCCCGTACCGGGAAGTCGGCGCGATCCTCGGCGTACCGGTGGGCACGGTGAAGTCCCGCGTCTATTACGCATTGCGCCGCCTGCGCGCCATCCTGGAAGCGCGCGGCAGCGCCATCGAAGAGGGCTTGCGATGAACCGGGACGCCGCTCACGAGCCCGTTTTTCCGGCCGGCGAGCCGGTCGGCGACGTGCCGCCCGCCGAAGCGCGCGCGCTCGAGTCTCTCGCGCAGGAGCTGCGGGCGGCATGCGCCGATCCGCGCGGCGACCAGGTCCTGGTCGCGCGCCTCGTTGCCGGACTGCGCGACGCCCGGCCTGCCGCGGGCGGCTGGTCCCCGCGGGGCGCCTTGCGCCGCGATCCGCTGCTGCGCGTTGCGGCGATCCTATTGTTGGCATGCGTGACCGCCGTGCCGGTGACGGCACTGGTCCGCTTGCTGCAGACCCCGGAGCGCGAACGGCCGACGCTGGTCTTCGACCAGCTGCCCGCGGCGCCGCCGTCCGCGGCATTGCGCGAACGCCCGCGAATCGAGCCCGAACGCGGCGAGGTGCCGGATCCCGAAGTAGCCGGCTTGCCGGCGTTGCGTGCCGCGCTGGTGCGCGACAACCGGATGGCGCACTTGTCGGTGCAGTGGCGCCTGGCATTCCCGCTGCCCGCGCGCGCGTTCGGCGGCCTGCCGGCGGACCTCGATCTGGAGACCGGCGCGCGCATCGGCCTGGAGCTGCGCCTCGGCTTGCGGGCAGCGGCCCGCGAAGCCCTGGCGGAAGATTGGAGCGCGGCGCCGGCGACGCTGCTGTGGGCCGAATTCGAGCGGCGGCTCGCCCGCGACGATCGCACTCCGCCTCCGGCGGATTTGATCCTGCGCGTCGACTCGATCTGGGATTCTGCGGCAAGCGGCCAGGATCGTCAGTGGCTGTCCGGCTGGAAGGCGCTGCTGGACGGCCCTGGAGCGAGCGACAGCTACCGCATTCCGGAACCGGGCGGCGAAGCCGCTCGGGTATTCTGGAGGGCTGTCACATGGTGGCCATCTTTGATCGACGGCGGGTCCGCGGCACCGCGGCGCTGATCCTCGCGCTCGCGCCGCTGCAGGAGCCGCGCGCGGAAGCGCCCTGGTCGGACCTCGAACCGGTCCTGGCGGGTGCGCGCGCCGTGGTGCTGGCGGAAGTGATGCGCGTCGCCCGAGTGGGCGACGTCGGCCTGCAAGTCGGCGTGGACGTGAAGGAGATCCTGCATGGCCGGCTGGCGGACCAGAACCGGCGCCCGCCGCGCAGCCTCGACTACCTCGCGGCGGCGGACGCGCTGGCGCGCGTCGGCGACGTCGAACTCCTGTTCCTGGACCCTCCCGGGCCCACCGGCCGGCACTTTCGGGTGGTCGCCAAGATCGACGGCCGGGACCGTGACCGGGAGCAGAAGCTGGCTTGGTTGCGCGAAATCCTGCGCTTGCGGGCGACCCCGGCGACGGCCCGCGGCCGCGCTCACGTGCGTTTCTACTTGAACGCGCTGGCGTCGGCCGATCGTTGGACGCGGTGGCGCGGGTTGCGGGAGCTGCAGCGTTTGCGCCGCGAACGGCCGGCGGCGCTGCGATCGGCCGCGAGCGTGGA
>DASWJW010000083.1:0-4033 GCA_036396955.1 Planctomycetota bacterium | reverse complement strand
GAGCCGGACCACGAACTCTACTGGGCGCTCCACGAGCGCTTCGGCTTCGGTCTCTTCGCCGAAACTCTGCGTCTGCTGCGCCAAGACGGCTTGGACCTCGGCGAGATCGAACCGCCGTGGCCGCACCCGAGCCCGGTCCGGACGGCCTACACGATCGCGTACTTGTCGATCGCGGCGGGCGAAAACCTCACCACCACCGTGCTGTCCTTCGGTATCGGCCGCGAGCCCGGCGACTGGGCCGAGGTCCACCCGGAGATTCCTTTCGAGGCGTATGCGGTTTCCGCGGACGAAGTCGAAGGCATCCAGCGCGCAAGGGAAGAACTCTTCGGCGGCCCTGCGTCCGAGACGGCGCGCGCGAAGTTCCGGGCCGGGAAATGGCGCGAGGCCTCGGGCGCGGAGCCTTCGGCGTCGCGCGGAACACAAGGAACCGGCTACGATCAGCACTGAACCAAGGGCAGACCATGCGCTTCGAAATCCGCACGGCCTACGTCGTCGGAGTGCTGCTTCCGCTCGCGGAGGCGGCGCGGCGGCGCACCGACTTTTCGGAGCTGGCCGCCTACGTCGACGACTTCCTCGTTGGGGGGCTGCTGCTGCTCGCCGCCCACGCGGCCCGCACACGACGGCCGGCGGGCAACGCGCTCCTCGTCGCGGCGTGGGCCGTCTTGTGCGGCGGCCTCTACTACAGTTTCTTCGGGCAGCTCGAGCGCGGGGCCGGCGACGACATTTCCGGCCTCTCCAACTTCACCGTGGTGGTGATCAAGGGCCTGCTCTACGCATTGGCGCTCTACTCCCTGGCACGCTCGATTCGCGCGACAGCCCACGGGGTTGTCTGACGATCGCTCGAAGCGGTCGATCGCACCCTTGCGCGGGCGGGGGGCTGCGGATCGGCAATTCTCCAGGCAGAGGAAAGTCGAACAGGAAACAGGACAACGACGCGAGGAACCTTCGGCGCAAGTCACTGCCATTGGGCGCGCGTGCAAATTGGCTCTCCTGGGGTCCGTCCTGGTCGGCGCGAGCGTTGCGACCCTGGTAGTCGGCACCTGGACGGCGAGCCGCCCTCATGAAGTGAAAGGAGAGACGCTGTTCTTCATCCTTCTCGCGGGACACGCGGTGCTTTGCGTCATGGTCCTGGCATCATTCCTCGCCGCCTGGCGCGCGCGGGGCACCAAGTCGCTGCGATGGGTTCATGTCTTGCAGGCGCTTGTCGCGACGGGCTATGCCGGTCTGGTGCTCGTCTTCTTCACCAGGCCCGGATGGCAATTCGTCCGCAACTTGATTGCTTCCTGGATTCGAGCGCGATGACACCGACTGGGAAATACATCCTGTTGTCGGGCCTTTCGGGCCTCGCGCGGGGCGGCGTTGTCAGCGTCATCGCGGGCGACCTCATCCCGCGGGTGATCTGGGGCGGCCTGATCGCGGCCCCGGCGATCGGCATGGCGCCCAGGAACTGGTGGCGTCTTTCGAGACCGCTCCGGGTCCTCGCCGCGCTGCTGTCGCTGTACCTGGCGACGGCGCTGTTCGGCCTTGCCGTTGGTCTTTACGACTGGATGCTGGCTCGCCCGGGTTCGGAGAGTCCGCTCGCAAGTCCGCGAGCGTGACGGAATTGCGACCGTCGTCAGCGCGGCGACGATCTCCCGAAGACGTTCAAGCCAGCAACGCCCGCACCACCTTGCCGTGCACGTCCGTCAGGCGGAAGTCGCGGCCTTGGAAACGGTAGGTGAGGCGTTCGTGGTCGATCCCAAGGCAGTGCAGCAGAGTGGCGTTGAGGTCGTGCACGTGCACGGGATCCTCTTCGATGTTGTAGGAGAAGTCGTCGGTCTTGCCATGGGCGACGCCGCCCTTGATTCCGCCGCCGGCCATCCACACGCTGAAGCAGCGCGGGTGGTGGTCGCGGCCGTAGTTCTCCCGGCTGAGCCCGCCCTGGCAGTAGACTGTGCGGCCGAACTCGCCGCCGAACACCACCAAGGTGTCTTCGAGCAGGCCCAGCCTCTCGAGATCCTTCACCAGGCCCGCCGAGGGCTGGTCGACGTCGCCGACCTGCAGCGCGAGGTCGCGCGGCAGGTCGCCGTGCTGGTCCCAGCCGCGGTGGAACAGCTGGATGCAGCGTACTCCGCGCTCGGCGAGCCGGCGCGCCATCAAACAGTTGTAGGCGTAGGTGCCGGGTTTGCGGACCTCGGGGCCGTACAGATCGAGCACTTCGTCGGGCTCCTTGGAGAAGTCCGCGAGTTTGGGGACGCTCTCCTGCATCCGGTAGGCCATCTCGTACTGCGCCGTGCGGGTGGCGGTCTCGGGGTCGCCGTGGCGCGCGTGCTCGCCATCGTTCAGGCGGCCGAGAGCGTCGAGCATGCGCCGGCGCGCGTCGCGGTCGACGCCGGCTGGATTCGACAAGTAGAGGACCGGATCTCCGCTCGGCCGCAAGGTCACGCCCTGATGCTGGCTGGGCAGGAAGCCCGTGCCCCACAGCCGCGAGAACAGCGCTTGCGGATCGCGCACCGCGCTGCCGCGGGTGATCATGACCACGTAGCCGGGCAGGTCGGGGTTGCCGGTGCCGAGCCCGTAGTCGAGCCACGCGCCCAGGCTCGGCCGGCCGGGCTGCTCGGCGCCGGTCTGGATGTACGTGATCGCCGGGTCGTGGTTGATCGCGTCGGTGTGCAAGGTGCGCACCAGCGCGATCTTGTCGACGATCGAGGAAGTGTGCGGCAGCAGATCGCTCAGCTCGGTGCCGCACTGGCCACGCGGCGCGAAGCCGAAGATCGACGGCGCGACCGGAAAGCGCGCCTGCCCCGAAGTCATGGTGGTGATGCGCTGGCCCTTGCGGATCGAATCGGGCAATTCCTCGTCGTAGTGCACGTTCAAGCCGGGCTTGGGATCGAACAGGTCGATCTGCGAAGGAGCTCCCGACTGGAACAGGTAGATGATCCGCTTGGCCTGCGGCGCGAAGTGCGGCAGGCCGGGTAGCCCCGCGGCGGCCGGATCCTGCCACGCCGGACCGGCGTAGAAACCGGGCGGCAGCACGCCGCGTAAGGCGCGCGCGCTCAAGTTGCCGGCGATGCCCATGCCGGCGGCTCCAGCCGCGGCGCGGCGCAGGAAATCGCGGCGGGGAAGGCCCTTGGAGTCGCGTTGCTCGCTCATGACTTGACCAGGACTTCGTCGAGGTTCAGGAGGAGATTGCCGATCAGGGTCCAGGCGGCGAGTTCGGTGGGGTCGAGACCCGCGTCGGTGGGGGCGTCGCCGATCTCGATCAGCGCCCGGGCGGCGGCGTCGTCGTCCAGGAAGGCGTGGAACTGTTCGTGGTACAGCCCGAGCAGCACGCCGAGTTCGTCCGCCGAGGGCGTGCGCGTGGTCACTTGCCGGAAGGCCCAGAAGGCGCGCTCGTCCGCGGTGGCGCCGCCCTCGCGCATGGTGCGCTCGGCGAGCACGCGCGAGGCTTCGACGTACTGCTCGTCGTTCATCAACGCGAGCGCTTGCAGCGGCGTGTTCGTGCGCTGGCGGCGCACCACGCAATTCTCGCGGTTGGGGGCGTCGAAGACCGTCAGCCCCGGCGGCGGGGCAGTGCGCTTGATGAAGGTGTACAAGCTGCGGCGCCACAGTCCCTCGCCCTCGTCCTTCAGGAACGAGCGCGCGTTGGTGGCGCTGCCGTAGGCGACTTCGCGCCACAGGCCGTCCGGCTGATAGGGCTTGACGCTCTTGCCGCCCAGTTTCTCGACCAGCAGGCCCGACACGAACAAGGCCTGGTCGCGGATCGCTTCGGCCTCGAGGCGGAAGCGCGGTCCGTGCGCGAGCAGGCGGTTCTCGGGGTCGCGCGCGAACAGCTCCGGCGTGATCGTCGAATCCTGCCGGTAGGTCGCCGAAGTGACCATGGTGCGGAAGACGTCCTTGACGTCCCATCCGTTGGCCACGAATTCCACCGCCAGCCAGTCGAGCAGATCCGGGTGGCTGGGCCACTCGCCCTGGCTGCCGAAGTCCTCGGAAGTCTTGACGATCCCGGTGCCGAAGACCTGCTGCCAGAAATGGTTGACGGTGACGCGCGCGG
>DASWJW010000082.1:0-8070 GCA_036396955.1 Planctomycetota bacterium | reverse complement strand
GACGCCCCAGATGTCGGTCGTGCCGTCGCGGCCCTTGGCGACGAAGCGCTGCGGAGGCTCCGAGCCGGTGGCGCGCAGCAGCGAATCGTCGGCGCGCTCCAATTCGGCGACCAGGCCGCCGTCCGCGGCGCGGCGGAGTTCGGTGACCGGCGGCTGGTCGACGCGCGACCAGGTGTCGACGTAGTGCTCGCCGTCGGGCGCCCACGCCACTTCGTGGGTGCCGTCGCCCTGCGTCAGCACGGTCATCGCGGCGTCGTCCAGGCCGACCAGCGCCCAGTGGACGTGGTACGGATCCTGGTCGGAGTGGTAGCCGGAAATGCGGATCAGCGCGCGCCGGCGCGCTTCGTCGACCTGCTCGATGCCGCGCACCACGAATTCGCCGCTGGTCAGCGCGCGCTTGACCGCACCAGTCCCGGCGTCGAGCAGGTAGAGGTGGTTCCAGCCGCTGCGCTCCGACGCCCAGATCAGTTCGTCGGTCGCTTCCAAGCGGTACGCCCAGGTCTTTTGCGCGTAGTCGACGAAGGTCTCGCTGCGCTCCTCGATCCGCACCGTGCTCGCGCCGCTCTCGGCGTCGACCGCGATCCAGCGCTGGATCTGGTGGCCGCGCTGGTTGTAGAGGTAGGTGAAATGGCTGCCGTCGGGATCCCAGGCGAAGCGCGACAAGTTGTAGGGCTCGGGCGCGAGTTCGTCGCCCACTGGAAGCGCGCGGGCGGCGCCGCCGGAGCCGACCGCGAACATCCGCACGCGCTGGTGGGCCACCACGTCGCCCGGTTTCAAGTAGTCGAAGGAGTGCAGCTTGGGCTGCAACTGGTCCCTCGGCGCCGATTCGACGAAATGGACCGTGTGCTCCTGGGCTGGTTCGGTCTGCAGGCAGGCCAGGCGGCCGCCGTCGGGCGACCACAGGAACGGGCCGCCGTAGGCGTTGCCTTCGCTGCCGTCGGTCGTGAGCCGTTGCTCGGTGCCGGATTGCCGGTCGCGCAGCCACAGATCGTGGTCGCGGACGAAGGGCTCGAAAGCGGCCTCGTCGTTCTCCGGAGTGCGGCGCGGCCCATCCCGGCCCTCCCGCGGCTGCGAGCCCTCCCGCGGCTGCGCGGGCTCGCGGGTCGCGGCTTGCCACGAGAGCACGGCGACCCCTGGTTCGGTCTCGGCGACGAAGCGGCCGAGCACGGTGCCGTCGGGTGCCTCGGCGAAGAAAGCGTGGCCGTCGGTGGTTCCTTGCCATTTGCGGCCGCCCGCCGCGATCTCGCCGTAGTCCCGGCGCTCGCCTCCGGTGTCGAGCCAGAACAACTGCGCGGGCCCCTCCGTCGTGTTCACGAACAGGATGCCGGTCGGTCGTCCGCGTTGGCGGCTCGGGCGGATGCGCGCGCGGCTCTCGAGCTGGAAGGCGCCGACCTCGGCGGGATCGAGCGGTGCGGCGGTGCCGGTCGCGCGGTTCCAGGCAAAGGCACCGGCCTCGCCCCAAAGCAGCAACTGCAGGCTCCCCTCGGCGTCGACGGCGAGCCGCGCCACGCGGCCCTGGTCGCGGCCGACTCCCAGGATCTGCGCGAGTTCGGCGTCGGTCGCGAGCACTTGCCGCCGCTCGTCCTTTGGCGCGGCGAGGTCGACGAGCACGAATTCCGAAGTCACGGGTCCCGTGCGCACCTGGTACCAGAGCCGCGTGGCGTCGAGCCAGGTCGGCCGCACGTCGGCGCGCAGCATCTTGCCGGCGTGCAGCCTGCCCAGGCCGGCGGCGCGTTCGTAATCGGCTTTCGATCCCTGGAGGGCCGGCAGCCGGCCGGAGCACAGCAGGATGCAGAACGAAGCGAGCAGGATCCTGGTGGTGGGGCGGTGCATGGCGGACCGGGGCTGATTCGAAAGCATTACACTCCGCGCCCAGGCGGCCGGGCGGCGAAGAATCGTCGCATGGCGGCGCGCCTGCCCGGATAGAAGGTCCAGACATGAGAATGCGCCGATTCCCGCTCCTTTTTCTTCCCGTATTTTTTGCCGCAGCGGCCGTTGCGCAAGAACCGGCGGTCCAGGCCCCGGCGGTCGCCGAGGCCAGGTCGCTCGAGGCGCGACTGGAGCGGCTGGTGGAAACCTTGGAGGCCAAGCGGGTGGAGCACCACATTCCCGGCATGGCGTTGGTCGTGGTGCAAGGCGATCGCGCGGTGCTGGCGCGGGGATTCGGCGTGGTGGACCTCGAGTCGGAAACGCCGGTCACCGCCCAGACGCCCTTGCCGATCGGCTCGGCGAGCAAGGCCTTCACTGTGGCCGCGATCGGCATGCTGGTCGACGAGGGCCGCATGGAGCTCGACGCTCCCATCACCGACTACCTGCCGTACTTCGAATTGCCGATCGACGCCGAAGTCGGCACCGAAGTAAGCCTGCGCGACCTGCTGTGCCACCGGACCGGCTTCACGCGCATGCAGATCCTGGCCGCCGCCAACTATCTCGACCCCGGCACCATCCTGCACGCGGCGGTGCACGCCGAACCGTGGGCGCCCTTTCGCGAGCGGTTCCTCTACAGCAACGTCGCGTTCCTCGCGGCCGGAACCGCCGCGGGGCAGGTCGCCGGCTCGGACTGGCAGACCTTGGTCGAAGAACGGATCTTCGCGCCGCTCGGCATGCGCGCCAGCGTGACGACGGTCGCCGACCTGCCCGCGGGAGCGCCGCGCATGGGGTACCTCTGGAACGAGAAGAAGCAGGAATTCGAAGACCAGCCGCTTAGGCAGATCGACAACATCGCGCCGGCGGGGGCCGTGATTGCGACCGCCGACGACATGGCGCAGTGGCTGCGCTTCCAGCTCGGTGGCGGCGTCTTCCAAGGCGAGCGTCTCTTGAGCGCCGCGCAGCACGCGGCATCTTGGGAGGTCCAGACCGAGATCGCGCCCGGTGCGGGCTACGGCCTCGGCTGGATGATCCGGGAAGGCGGCGCGCAGCGCGTGGTGGAGCACGGCGGCAACGTGCAGGGCTTCTGCGCGCAGGTCGGCCTGTTCCCCGACGCCGATCTCGGCTTCGCGCTCATGATGAACGTGTCGGCGAGCATCCTGCAGCAAGAGTCGATTCGCTTGGTGCAGGCCGTGTTGCTCGAAGACAGCCGGCCCGGAGACGCGCCGCTTCGCACGCAGGATCTCGAGCCCTACGTCGGCACCTACATCGCCAACTTCGCGTCGTTCTCCGACGCGCCCTTCGAGGTCTTGATCAAGGACGGCCGGCTCGCCGTCGACGTGCCCGGCCAGACGACCTATGAATTGAAGAATCCCGATGCCGAGGGCAAGTGGGAATTCGCACTCACCGATCAGGTGGCGGTCTCCTTCGAGCGCGACGCGCACGACCGCCCGAAGGTGTTGAGATTCCACCAGGGCGGTTTGGTCTTCGAAGTCCCGCGCGAGGGCGTGAGCTTCGAGCCGGAAATCCCGCTCGATGAACTCGAGCGCTATCTCGGCGCCTATCAGTGCGCAGAGCCCGCGATCACCGCATCGGTCGTGATCCGCAACAACCGGCTCGCCGTCGACTGGCCGGGGGAGATGGTCTACGAATTGCACCCGCCCGACGCCGAAGGCACCTGGGTGTTCCGCGTGACCGATCGTTTCCGGCTGCGCTTCGACGAAGACGGGAGCGGTCGCGTCGCCGGGCTGACCTACAACCAGGGCGAGAGGGTCTTGGTGTTCGAGCGCGGGGCGGTTGCCGCCGAGGCGGCCGTGCCGAGCTTGGACGAAATTCTCGTCGCCCGGGACACGGCTGGTCGCAAGGCCGCGCTGGCAGCCCTGGGGAGCGTCGCGATGACGGGCACGGTCCGCTATCCGCAATCGGGCGTCGGCGGCGCGCTCTCGCTCCGTTTCGCCGGGCCCGGGCAGCTGCGCGAAGACCAGGACCTGGGCGCGTTCGGCTGGTTGCGGCTCGCGGCCGACGGGGAGTCCGGCGGCTTCGACGCGTCCTTCGCGCCCTTCGAGGTGCTGAAGGGTTCCGACCTCGAACGGGTGCGGAGCGACCATCCCGGAGTCCTGGCCGGCGATTGGCGCGACTGGTTCGACGCGATCACCGTGCTCAAGGCCGGCACGCACGAGGGGCGGCCGACCTGGGTCCTCAAAATGCAGCGCGACGACGGCGACCCGAACACCGTCACGGTCGACGCCGGATCGGGCGACGTCCTGAAGGTCGACCTTTTGCAGTCCATCCCGAGCGTCGGAGGCTCCTTGCCGATCACCGTGATCTTCGAGGACTACCGCGACGTCGCCGGGGTGCGGCTGCCTTTCCGCGTGACGTCCCGGAACGAGATGAGCGGTCTGACGATCAAGCAATTCGAAAGCGTGACGACGGCGCTCGCCGCGCAGGCGGACCGGTTCGTGCTCAGAGCCGGCCCCCGGCCGGAAGCCTGGCAAGCGCGCCGCCGCTGAACCACTGCCAAGTCGTGAGCGCCGCGCGGCGCTCGGTCGGTCGATTCGCTCCGGTCTAGGAACCGATGCCGCGAAGCTCCGCGAGCTTCTTGTCGAAGCTCTCGTACATCTTGGCGTAGCGCGCGTCGTCGCCCAGGTAGGCCTTGATGCGGCCCAGCGCGCTGGCGTACAGGTCGGCCTTGTTCGCCGATTCGGCGTAGCCCAGGATCATCATCCAGAAGCCGTACTGGCTGCCGTCGTCGGGCACGCGTTCGGCGGCGGCCATCGCCGCGAAGGTCTTGCCCACTTCGAGCTGTGCTTCGGCCGTGCGTCCGGCGGAGCCCATGATCTCGGCGACTTCGCCGTTGACCAGCAGCTGCTTGACCTGCACGTGCTGCGCGTCGCTCAAGCCCGTGAGCGTCGCATAGCGCGCCTTGGCGGTTGGGAAGTCGAGCTTGCCGAGCGAGAGTTCGGTGACGAACAAGTGGTTGTCCAGTCCCTTCTCGCCGCCTTCCACGCGCCGGCGGAGGGCCTGGTACTCGTTGACGCTGGCCAGGGTCGTCTCGAAGCCGGCGACCGAGCGGTCGCCTTGCTTGGTGATGATCTCGCCGTCGGCGTCGAGGTACATCAAGGTCGGAAAGCCCGTGCCACCCTTTTCGCGCAACAGGTTGCCGTAGGGTGCGCCCTCGATGTGCGAGGTGTTGTGCAGATAGGGGACGACGTTCTTTGCGAACGCGGGGAAGGCGGGGTCGGAGAGCGCACGGCTCTCCAGTGCTTCGCACGGGCCTCAGTGCGCGTAGGAGCGCGTGAAGTAGACGAAGAGGACCTTGCCCTCTTGCTTCGCCCGGGCGCGCGCCTGGTCGTAGTCGGTGACCCAGCCGCCGAAAGGAATGAAATCCTTGGCGAGCTTGGCTGCAGCGAGATCGATCAACTCGGCTTGCGTCGGCCCCTGTTGCTTGACGGGCGGCGTGATCTTCGCCGCGGGTTTGGCGTCTTGCGCCGCGAGTCCGCCGCAGAGCAGCAGACTGGCGGGAAGCAGTGCCGGGAGGAGTCGGTGGAAGGTCTTCATGTGGCAATCCTCGCCGGGCAGGATATCAGGGGCGGCCTACGGTCGGAGCTGGATCCAGTCGGCCGAAAACCCGGTTCCAGGGGGATTCCCCCCTCTTTCACTCCGCACTCAGCGGAAACAACTCGATCCGGCGGACGTCCAGCGGGTGGCTTTCGGCCTGGATCGCGATGTAGCCGGTGGCCACGTTCTTCTGGAAACCGAGTCCCGTCAAGCGGCGGGCCTGGGCGTCGGAGTCGTCGAGCACCGGGTATGCGTACTCGAGAACCGTTCTGCCTTCCATGATGTGGCGGATCGACTCCTCGCCGCGGACCTCGAGCTCCATGGTCACCCATCGCTCCCCGTGGTAGGTGTCGGAAGTCGAGTCGGTGCAATGCCGGCGGATCAGATTGCCGCCGATTTCCACGTGGGTCCCGGGCGTGCAGAGATTGGCCGTGGTGCGTTCGTTCTGGCCGTCGCCGCCGAGCATCTGCGCCTCGATCGAGACCGGGAAATCCTGGTCGCGCTGCATCGTGTCCGGGGGCTGGCAGTGCAGCATCACGCCGCTGTTGCGAACGGCCCAGCCAGGACCGCCCGGGCACTGCTCGCCGACGAAGCGGTATTCGATCCGCAGGCGGTAGTGGGAGTAGGGAGTGTTGTAGAAGAGGTGCCCGAACTGGTCGGAAAACTGGTCGTAGCTGTCGTACTTGTCGTAGCGCATCTTCAACAGCCCGTCCTCGACCCGGAAGGTCTCGGCGAAATTGTCGCCGAGCTCGTGAAGGCGGATCTTGACGGTCCAGTCGTCGAGGTCGCGGCCGTTGAAGAGCTGGATCCAGCCGGGTTCGCCGACGATCAACGGCGTCTCTTCGTCGCCACAAGCCAGCGGGGCCAGCGCCGCCAGCAGACCGAGACCCAGGCGGGACAGGTACTTCGTGGAAAAGGGGGAGACCACGGCTCCGAGGATAGGGGCCGTGGTCTCCCGAGAAAACGCTGGAGCCGCCGCGGCGGATCAGGCGTCCTTGCGTTCTCGTGCCAGGCGGCGCTGCTCCCCCCAGTCGAGGTGTTCGTCGTCGTCGAGAGTCCGTTCGAGGTAACTATGGATCCGGATGCTGGTCCCCTCGCCTTCGAACTCGACCTGGACCTCGTCGCCGTACTTCTCGCGGGCTTCTCGGATCAATTCTGAGCGCTCGGCTTGGGGAGTGCTCTCCGGGTAACGGATCTGCACTTCTTTCCGTGCCCCAGGAGATTCGGGAAGAGCGAGACCGAACTCGAAGCCCGGCAGGCTGTCGAAACCAGGGAAATGTCCGAAGTCGAACGGATCCGGAGTCTGGGGCAGGGCCGGGAACGGGAATGCTTGAAGCGGCCGCATGGCCCGCAAACCGAAGGGGCCCTGCGACTGCGGGTTGCGTCCCAGAACGGCCATCAATTCCAGCCGTTTGCCCGCGCGCTTGACGACCAGGTCGACGACCTCGCCGGGCAGGCGAAAGCTCACGGCGCGGACGAGCTCGGCGCCGTTTCCGATGGGATCACCGTCGAAGGCGAGGATCGCATCGCCGGGCTGGAGCCCCACCACCATGGCGGCGCTTCTGGGCAGGACGTCCGCGACCACCGCGCCGTCACCGGTGGCGGCGGGGTCGACGTGGATTCCGAGAATGGCACCCTGGGCGGACAGCGTCGCGGCCAGGGCCAAGGATGCAAGTACTGTGCGTAGAAACATGTTCCACCTCCATTGACATGGGACTACGCGCCCCGGCGGCAGCGTGTTGGACTTGTCGGCGGCGTCCCGTCGCGACGAACATCAATTAGGATGGGAGCCGATCCATGAAACGTGCCACTCCCTACCGCGGCTACGCCGCCGTGGCGCTCGGCCTGCTCGACCCACGCGAATACCGCGATTCCATTGGATCGCTGGTCAAGGAGAGCCGGCGGCTGCCGGTGCTGCTGCAGCAAGCGTCGATCGGCCTCGGCTTGATGAGCGACCCGCAGGCCGTGGCACTGCTCCTGTCCGTGATGCAGGGCGAGCGGGGCAGCATACCGCCGCTCTCGGTGCTGGCGGCGACCGCCACGGCGGTCGGGTTCCTCGGCGACCAGTCGTCGGTCGAGCCCTTGGTGCAGATGCTCGCCGACGATTCCAGCTACACACCGCTCGCGCGCGCTTTTGCTGCGGTCGCGCTCGGCATGGTCGCCGACAAGGGCGCGCTGCCCTGGAACTCGGCCATCGCCGGGGATCTCAACTATCGCGCGGTGGTCGGCACGCTCACCGACCCGCGTTCCGGATCGGGCCTGCTCGACATCCGCTAGAGCCTCGAGAATGTAGTGCGGCCCCGGCCGTCGCCGGACGGGGCCGCGGGCGTCCGCGCGCAAGCGGGCAGCTAGTCCTTCTTGTCCTTCTTCTCTTTCTTGTCCTTCTCGTAGCCCTTTTCCGGCTCGTGGCCCTTGCCCTTGTCGTAGCCCTTCCACTTGCCGCTCTCGATGTCGAAGGTCTTCTCCTCGAGCTCGTTCTCGTACTTGATCCGCTTCTCCTCGTAGGAGTGGCGCGCCTTGAGTATGGCTTGGTCGTACTTGGACCGCGCCTTGAGCGCCTTGGACTCGTCGCCGTCGTGGCGCGCCTTCAACTCGTCTTCTTCGAACTCGTGGCGCGCCTCGAGGGTCTTCTCCGCGTATTCGTGG
>DASWJW010000081.1:0-20988 GCA_036396955.1 Planctomycetota bacterium | reverse complement strand
CCTCAACCGCTTTTCGGCGGGGATCACCTGCCTGTCGGGCTGCATGAGCGGACCGGTCAACCGCATGCTGCGCCGCGAGGACGAAGCCGCGGCGCTCGCCGAAGCCGGGCGGCTGCAGGACGTCTTCGGCCGCGAGCACTTCTACCTGGAAGTGATGCGCAACGGCATGGCCGAGCAGGACCGCCTCACCGAAGGCATGACGCGGCTGACCAGGCTCGTGGACGCGCCGCTGATCGCGACCAACGACATCCACTACCTGCGGCACGAGGACTGCAACGCGCAGGACGCGATGCTCTGCATCCACACCGGTTCCAAGCGCGACGATCCCACGCGCTGGCGGATGGACACGGACACGCTGTATTTCCGCAATCGCGAGGAGATGAACCGCATCTTCTCCGACCTGCCCGAAGCGCTGCGCAACACCGGCCTGGTCGCCGAACAGGTCGACGTGCAGATCGAACTCGGCAAGCACCGGCTGCCGCGCTTCACGCCGCCGGAAGGCCGCAGTCCCGGGGACTACTTCCGCGAGCTCTGCGAGGCCGGTTTCGCGCGCTGCTACCCGGGCAACCCCGCCGTCGCGCGCGAACGCCTCGAATACGAAATGCGGGTGATCGGGGAAATGGGCTTCACGTCCTATTTCCTGATCGTCTGGGACCTGATCCGCCACGCGCACGAGCAAGGCATCCCGGTCGGTCCCGGCCGCGGTTCGGCCGCCGGCTCGCTGGTGTCCTACGTCCTCAACATCACGCGGATCGATCCGCTCGCCTACGACCTGATTTTCGAGCGCTTCCTCAACCCCTCGCGGATCTCGATGCCGGACATCGACATCGACTTCTGCAAGGACCGCCGCGAGGAAATGCTGCGCTACGTCCGCGAACGCTACGGCGACGACTACGTCTGCCAGATCATCACTTTCGGCAAGATGAAGGCCAAGGCCGCGCTGCGCGACGTGGCGCGCGTGCTCGACGTGCCGCTCGGCGAAGTCGACCAGGTCGCCAAGAAGGTCCCAGACGGCCCCGGGGTCAAGCTGGCCCAGGTGCTCGCCGACGACGCCGACCTCGCCGCGGTGGCCGAGCGCTCGAGCCTGCACAAGGACTGGCTCGACCTGGCGCTCAAGCTCGAGGGCCTCTCGCGCCACAGCAGCGTGCACGCCGCCGGCGTGGTGATCTCCGACGAGCCGCTGCGCCTGGTGGTGCCGCTCTCCAAGCAGGACGACGCGATCATCACCCAGTGGGACATGAACGCCTGCGAGGAGATCGGCCTGCTCAAGATGGATTTCCTGGGCCTGCGGACACTGACGATCCTTGCCGACGCGCTGCGCCTGATCGAGGCAAGGCACGGCGAAAAGCCCGATCTCGACGCGCTGCCGCTCGACGACGCCAAGACCTACGAGCTGCTCTGCAAGGCCGACACGGAAGGCATCTTCCAGCTCGAATCGGGCGGCATGCGCCGCTTGCTCGCCGACCTCAAGCCGTCGGTCTTCGAGGACGTGATCGCCGTACTGGCGCTGTTCCGGCCCGGGCCGCTGGGCTCCGGCCTCCACGAGCTCTACGCGCGCCGCAAACACGGGCTCGAAGACGTCAGCTACCCCCACCCTCTGCTCGAGGAGATCCTCAAGGAGACCTACGGGGTGCTGATCTACCAGGAGCAGATCATGCGCGTCGCGCAGCGCATGGGGGGTTTCTCGCTCGCCGACGCCGATTCGCTGCGCAAGGCGATGGGCAAGAAGAAGCGCGCGCTGATGGAGACCTTCGAGAAGCAGTTCGTCGAAGGCGCCGTCGGCAACGGGGTCCCCGAACAGACCGGGCGCGACATCTGGGCGATGATGGAGAAGTTCGCCGAGTACGGCTTCAACAAGAGCCACTCGACCGGCTACGCGCTCGTGACCTACCAGGCGGCCTGGCTCAAGGCGCATTATCCGGCGGAGTTCTTCGCTGCGACTTTCACCCACGAGGCGTCCGACACGGACAAGCTGCGCGTGCTGATCGAAGACGCGCGCCGCCACGGTCTGCGGGTGCTGCCGCCGTGCGTGAACCACTCCACGGCCACGTTCACCGTCCGCGGCACCGACGGCGTCCGCTACGGCCTGGCAGCCGTGAAGGGCGTGGGCGCCGGCGCCGCCGACGCTCTGGTCCGCATCCGCGAAGCCCGCGAAGACCGCGTTTTCCCCGACCTCGACGAATTCCTGGTCGAAGGCGTTGCCAAAGGCCTCAACAAGACCACCTTCGAGAGCCTGGTCAAGGCCGGGGCGCTCGACGCGTTCCGGACCGCGCGCGTCGACCTGGCCGACCAGCTCGAAGACCGCGTCCGCTGGGCGCAGCGGCGCGCGGAAGACCGTCGCCGCGGCCAGGGCTCCTTGTTCGACGCCATGGGCGCGGTCAAACCCATGGTCGCGGCGCCGACTGCCGACGAAACGGCGCCGGCCGCAGCCCCGGCGGACGGCGACGAAGAAGGCTCGCACCACGCCCCGCGGCGGCTGAGCGAAGACGAGCGCAAGCGCACGCTCGGCATGGAGAAGGAAGCGCTCGGGCTGTATCTCACCCGCCACCCGCTCGACCCCTACCGCGACCTGCTCGCCGGGGTCACGCCCTGGAATTCGACCAACCTCGGCGATGCCGGCGACGAGCGCCTGGTGGCGCTGGCCGGCCTGGCGACTCTGGTGCAGGTTCGGCCGACGCGCAAGGACCCCAGCCGCAAGTACGCGCGGCTGCGTATCGAGGACCTGCTCGGCAGCACCGCCGCGATCATCTTCCCCAAAGCGCTCGAGGAGTTCCGCGACCTGGTGGTCGAGGACTTCATCGGGTTGTTCCACGGCAGCCTCGACCTCGGCGGCGAAGAAGCGGTCCTCAAGATCGACCGCATCGCGGCTCTCGCCGAACGCGACAA
The DNA here is from genome assembly GCA_036396955.1 of Planctomycetota bacterium. Taxonomy (GTDB): domain Bacteria; phylum Planctomycetota; class UBA1135; order UBA1135; family UBA1135; genus DASWJW01. Next base: position 18,102 of record DASWJW010000081.1, on the reverse strand, counting down.
GATCGCGCTCGCCGGTTCGCTCGAGATCCACTTGAAGGGCAGTCCGCCGGTCGAGGCGCTGTCCGCCGTGCTCAAGGCGCACCCCGGCCGATCGATCGTGCGCTTCCTCTACACCGGACCGGACGGCAAGCCCGTCGCCTTGCGCGCCGCACCCGACTGGACCGTGAACCTGTCGGGAGAGCTGTTCGCGCGCCTCGAGGCCCTGCTCGGCCCCGGCTGCGCGCGTGCGGTGGCCGACCGGCCGAGCGCCGAGTTCGCACCGGCGCGCAAGTGGGCCGGCCGCGGCAAGACCGCGACCGCGGGCGCCTGAAAAAGGACCGGCCGCTCCCCGGCGAGGGAGCGGCCGGCGGTGCCGTGGGCCTTGGAAGCTGCGCTCTAGTCGGCGTCGGCGAGGGCCGCACCGATTTCTTGGGAACGCTCCACGAACTCGAAGAGCGCGCGCGGCGCCTTGTCGCCCAAGCGCGGCTTGGCGAGCTTGAGGATGCGCGTATAGCCGCCGGGGCGCTCCTTGAAGCGCGGGCCGAGCACGTCGAACAGCTTGGCCGTGGCGGCCTCGTTGTTGCCCAGGATGGCGAGCGCCCGCCGGTAGTTGTGGAGGTTCTTCTCCTTGGCCAGGGTCACCAGCTTCTCGACGAAGGGACGGTGCGCCTTGGCCTTGACCAAGGTGGTCTCGATGCGCTCGTGTTCGATGAGCGCCGCCGCGAGGTTGCGGGCGAGCGCGCGCCGGTGCGAGCCGGTGCGGGAGAGCTTGCGGGTCTTTAGGCGATGTCGCATGGGTCCGGAGGGGCGAGGCCGGCGGCTAGACGCCGCCGAGGATCTCGGAGCGGTTCATGCCCAGGCTCAGGTCGAGCTCGGACAGCTTCTTCTCGATCTCGGTCAGGACGGTCGTGCCGAGGTTCTTGACCTCGAGCAGGTCGTCCTTGGGCTTGAACACCAGATCGCCCAGGGTCACGATCCCCGCCGCGTCCAGGCAGTTGCGCGCCCGGGTCGACAGGTCGAGACGATCGATCGTTTCGTCGAGCAGTCCCGAGACGCGCTCGCGGCGCCGCTCGGCGGCGGCGTCGATCGCGCGGACTTCGTCGACCACCGGCACACCCACGTGCGCCTTGTCGAACTGGACGAAAGGATTGAGGTGCTTGCGGTAGATCTTGGCCGATTCAACCAGCGCCATGTGCGGCGACACGGTGCCGTCGGTCCAGACTTCCATCACCAGCCGGTCGTAGTTCGTGAACTTTCCGACGCGGGTGGCTTCGACGCTGTAGCGCACCCGCTGCACGGGCGAGTAGCCGGCGTCGAGCGGGATGAGGCCGATCTCGTCGACCGGTTCGCCGGTCTCTTCCGCGGCGACGTAGCCGCGGCCGCGGCGCACGGTGACCGTGGCTTCGAACTCGGCGTCCTTGGAGCTCAGCGTGCAGATCGGCAGTTCGGGGTTGACGATCCGGACGCCCGCGGGGCACTCGAAGTCGCCCGCGGTGATGTCGCAGAGGCCCGACTTCTTGACCGTGAGGTGGACCGGGCTCGCGTCGCCGTCGATCATCACGCGCAGGCGCTTGCACGCCAGCACCACGTGCGTGACGTCTTCGACCACGCCCTTGATCGACTTGAACTCGTGCTCCACGCCTTCGATCTGCAGCGCGGTGACCGCGGTGCCTTCGATCGAACTCAGGAGCACGCGGCGCAGGCCGTTGCCGATGGTGTGGCCGAAGCCACGCTCGAAAGGTTCCACGTAGAACCGGCCGTACGTCGGGGTCGACGTGGATTCGTCGAGCGTGACGCCGGAAGGAAGCTCGAAATCGCGCCAGCGGATTCGCATTCTTGGATCTCCTGTTCGCCTTGGGGGCTTCGCGGTCCTGGAATCACTTGGAGCAGAGTTCGACGATGAACTGCTCTTGAATGTCCTGGAAACGCACGTCCTCGCGGGCGGGGTTCTGCAGGACTTTGACCGCCTTGGTCGCCGTGTCGACTTCGAGCCAACGCGGGGAGGTCTTGTCGTTGTTCAGCTCCAGGTTGTCCCCGACGAGCTTCTTGGAATGGTCGCGCTCGCGCGGGGCGACCACGTCGCCCTGGCGGACCATGTAGCTGGGAATGTCCACCTTGCGGCCGTTCACGGTGAAGTGGCCGTGCACGATCAGCTGGCGGGCGTGCGGGCGCGACAGCGCCAGGCCGCTCGCGTCGACCACGTTGTCGAGGCGCCGCTCCAGGATCGTGAGAAGGTTGACGCCGGTGTTGCCCTTCATGCGCTCGGCCATGTGGAAGTAGCGCTTGAACTGGCGCTCGAGCACGCCGTAGATCCGCTTGACCTTCTGCTTTTCGCGCAAGTGGACGCCGTAGTCCGACAAGCGTCTCGGGCGGGAACGGATGTTCATGCCCGGGGGCACGTTGCGCCGGTCGACGGCGCACTTCTGGCTCTCGCAGCGGCGGCCCTTGAGGAACAGCTTGTATCCCTCGCGGCGGCACAGGCGGCAGACGTTTCCGGTGAATCTGGCCATGATCAGACGCGACGCTTCTTGCGGGGACGGCAGCCGTTGTGCGGCAGCGGGGTGACGTCTTGGATCGCGGTGACGCGCAAGCCGCCCTGGGCCAGGCCGCGGATCGCGCTCTCGCGACCGGAACCGGGGCCCTTGATCCGGACTTCGACGTCGCGGAGGCCCATCTTGTAGGCGGTCTCCGCAGCGGTCCGCGACGCGTACTGCGCCGCGAAGGGCGTCGACTTCCGCGAGCCTTTGTAGCCCGAGGTGCCGGCGGAGCGCCAGTTGATGACGGCGCCGTGCAGGTCGGTCAGCGTCACGATGGTGTTGTTGAAGGTCGAGCGGATGAAGGCATAGCCCCTGGCTCCGACCCTCTTGGTCTTCTTGCGGCTCTTGGTGGTGGCGGCACTCATGGGTTACTTCATCGCCTTGACGGACTTCTTGCCGGCCACGGTCTTGCGGGGGCCCTTGCGGCCACGGGCGTTGGTACGGGTGCGCTGGCCGCGCACCGGTAAGCCGCGGCGGTGCCGCAGGCCCCGGTAGCAGGCGATCTCGCGCAGGCGGTTGATGTTCTGGGCGATCTGCCGCCGCAAGGCGCCTTCGACCGCGAATTCCTTCTGCAGGTAGGTCGCCAGCGCGCCGAGTTCTTCGTCGCTCAGATCCTTGGCGCGCTTGTCCGGGTCGAGGCCCAGATCCTTGCAGGCCTTGTTCGCGCTGGTGCGCCCCACGCCGAACACGTAGGTGAGTGCGACAAAGGTCTTCTTGTCGTTGGGGATGTCGACGCCGACGAGACGGGGCATGGTTCGCTGTTTGCTCGGTGGGAAACGGGGATCAGCCTTGGACTTGCTTGTGCCGCGGGTCGCGGCCACAAATCACGCGAAGCTTGCCGTGACGGCGGATGATCTTGCAGTTGGTGCAGATCCGGCGGACGCTGGCTCGGACTTTCATTTCAATCTGTGGTCGGTGATTTAGCGGCGACGCTTCTTCCGCCGACGCTGGCGGAACTGGCCCGCGTCCGCGCCGCGCGGACGCCGTTCGCCGCGGTAGACGATGCGGCAACGGGTCAGGTCGTAAGGAGACATTTCGACGGTGACGGTGTCCCCGGGAGTGATGCGAATCCAGTTGAGCCGCATTTTTCCGGAGATGTTCCCCAGGATCTTGTGTCCGTTCTCGAGCTCCACCTGGAACATTGCGTTTGGCAATGCCTCGGTGACGGTCGCTTGGACGGTGATCGGTTCTTCTTTCGCCATTCAGGCTTTGCGAAGCATCCTGGTGGGATCGCGGAGGACTTCGCGCACCGCTTCGAGGACGTCCGTCTGGATGTCTTCGATGCCACGGTCCGCGTCGACCTGACGCAGGATCCCCTGTTCGCGGTAGAGCGCGACCAGGGGCTCGGTGGTCTCCCGGTAGACCCGCAGGCGGTTCTCGACCACCTCGCGGGAATCGTCCGCACGGCCGCGGCCCAGCATTCGGGAGACCAGTACGGAATCGGGAGCCTGGAAGTATAGCGAGAGCCGGATGGACCCGCCAGGAGCCCGCGCCGCAAGGGCCGTGGCCTGCGCCACGGTGCGCGGAAAGCCGTCCAGCAGCAGCACTTCGTCGGCGCCGACGCCGGCGATCCGGCCGGCGACCATGGCGACCATCAGTTCGTCGGGGACCAGTTCCCCGGCGCTCATGAAATCCTTGGACTTCCCGCCCAGCTCGGTGCCTCGAGCGACTTCGTCGCGGAGGAGGTCGCCCGTCGACAAATGGGTCCAGGCGTTCGCCTTGGCGGCGAGCTTGGCCTGGGTTCCCTTGCCGACTCCGGGCGGACCGAGCAGGACGACGATCACGATCTAGCCGCGCCGGGCCCAGCCGGACCCGCCTCCCTTCATGAAGCCGTCGTAGTTGCGCATCATCAAGTGGCTGTTGAGCTTGTCCACGAGGTCGAGCGCGACGCCCACGACGATCAGCACCGACGTGCCGCCGAGGAAGTAGGAGACCATCGGCGAGACGTTCAAGCTCGAGGTGATGAAGGTCGGAATGACCGCGATCACCGCCAGGAAGCTCGCGCCGGCCAGGGTCACCCGGTCGAGCACGAAGGACAAGTAGTCGGCGGTCGCCTTGCCGGGCCGGATGCCGGGCACGAAGGACCCGTACTCCTTGAGGTTGGTGGCGATCTCCTCGGGCTGGAACATCAAGCGCGTCCAGAAGAAGGAGAAGAAGAAGATCATGCCGCTGTACACCGCGATGTACAGGAAGCTGCCCGGACGGAACAGGTCGCCGAACCAGGCCATGCCCGGCAGGCCGCCGAGGATGTTCGGCAGCATGAACAAGGCGCCGGCGAAGATGATCGGCATCACGCCCGCCTGGTTGACGCGCAGCGGCAGGTAGTGGCGGTTGCCCCCCATCACCTTGCGGCCGCGGGTGAGCTTGGCCTGCTGGATCGGGATCCGGCGCTGGCCGCGGGTGATGTACACCACCACCAGCACGATCGCCGCCCACATGACTCCGAGCACCACCGACATCTGGTGGGGGTTCTCGCTGACCGACAGGAACTGCTGCAGCGACGCGGGCATCTGCGCGATGATGCCGGCCATGATGATCAGCGAGATGCCGTTGCCGAGCCCGTGCTCGGTGATCTGCTCGCCGATCCACATGATGAACATGGTGCCGGCCGTGAGCGCGAGCACGAGCGTCATCCCGTACAGCAGCGAACCGCCGCCCGGGACCAGGCCGTAGCGCGGGTTGAGCACCACGCCGTAGACCACGAACAGGCCCTGCAGCAAGCAGATCGCAACCGTCGAGATCCGCGTGTACTGGTTGATGATCCGCTGGCCGGCCGCGCCTTCCTTGGACTTGGCCTCGAGCGCTGGCACCACCTTGACCAGGATCGAGAAGATGATCGAGGCCGAGATGTAGGGCATCACACCCAGGGAGAACAGCACCGAGTTGCCGATGCCCGCCCCCGTGAAGGCGTTCATGATGCCGAACAGGCCGCCGAAGCTGCCCGCGGCGAGCTTTTCGGACGCCACCTTGATTTCCGCGAGGTCGACGCCCGGCAGCGGCACCTGGAAACCGAGCCGGTAGAGCATGAGCAAGCCGAAGGTGATCAACACCCGCTTGCGCAGCTCCGGAATCCGGAAGATCGCGAGGACTTGGTCCATGCTCCGTGGCTCAGCCGATGACTTCGAGGGATCCGCCGGCGGCTTCGATCTTCTCGCGGGCCTGCTGCGAGAAGCGATGCGCCTTGACCGTGAGCTTGCGCTCCAGGTCGCCCATGCCGAGCACCTTGAGCATGTCGCCGTTGCGGCGGCTCAGGCCGGCGTCGAGCACGCTCGCCAGGTCGACGACCGCGCCGTCCTCGAAAGCGTTGAGCGCGAAGATGTTGACCAGCGTGTAGTGCTTCTTGAAGCGCGCGTTCGTGAAGCCCCGCTTGGGGACCTTGCGGAACAAGGGCATCTGCCCGCCTTCGAAGCCGGGCCGCGAGTTGTCGCCCGAACGCGACTTCTGGCCCTTGTGGCCGCGGCCGGCGGTCTTGCCGGTGCCGCTGCCGACTCCGCGGCCAAGGCGCTTGCGCGGCCGGTGCTTGACACCCTTTGCGGTGACGTCGTGAACTTGCATCAGATCTCCACGCCGCGCAGCTCGGCGATCTCCGCCTTGGTGCGCAACTGCGACAGGCCGTCGATGGTGGCCTTGACCAGATTGATGGGGTTCGTCGAGCCGTAGGCCTTGGTCAGGACGTCCTTGACCCCCGCCAGCTCGAGCACCGCGCGGACCGTGCCGCCGGCGATGATGCCCGTGCCCGCAGCGGCCGGAATGAGACGCACCTTGGACGAGCAGAAGTGGCCTTCGATCTCGTGGGGCAGCGAAGTGCCCACCCGCGGCACGCGGATCAAGTGCTTGCGGCCGTCCTTGAAGGCCTTCTGCATGGCCATCGGGATCTCCTTGGCCTTGCCGAATCCGTAGCCGACCACGCCGTCCTGGTTGCCGACGACGGTGAGGGCGGAAAAGGAAAAGCGCCGGCCACCCTTCACCACCTTGGCGGAGCGGTTGACCTTGATGCGTTCTTCCTTGAGTTCGCCGAGCTTCTCGGCCTCGGCGCGGTCCAGGAACTGGTTTTTTTCGGTGGCCATCTTGTGGATCTAGAACTTGAGGCCTTGGCCCCGGGCCGCTTCGGCGAGCGCCTTGACGCGGCCGTGGAACACGTAGTGGCCGCGGTCGAAAACGACTTTTTCGACCCCCGCCGCCTTGGCGCGGTCGGCGACGGTCTTGCCCACCAACTCGGCGCGCTCGGCCTTCTTCTTGCCTTGGAGCGCGCCGGCGAGGGCGGGTTCCTGGGAGCTCGCGGACGCCAGGGTGCGGCCGCCCGCGTCGTCGATGACTTGCGCGGAGATGTGCTTGTGGCTGCGGTAGACGGAAAGGCGCGGCTTGCCGGCCGCCGAGGCCTTGATGCGACGCCGGATGCCGAGCCGCTTGCGCAACCGACGTTTCCACTTCTTCTTCTGCTGGAGATGGTCCATGGATCAACCGAGCGACTTGCCGACCTTGCGACGGACCTGTTCGTTCTTGTAGCGGATGCCCTTGCCCTTGTAGGGCTCGGGCGGACGGACGCGGCGCACGTTGGCCGCGAACTGGGAGACGACCTGCTTGTCGGCGCCGCTGACGACGATCTCGGTCGTCGAATTGACCTTGATCTCGACGCCTTCGGGCGGATGGCAGAACACCGGGTGGCAGAAACCGATCTGCAATTCGACGCCCTGGCCGGACGGCTTGGCGGTCCAGCCGGTGCCTTGGATCTCGAGCGTGATCGCAAAGCCGTCCGTCACGCCGACCACCATGTTGGCGAGGTGCGCGCGGACCAGGCCGTGCAACGCACGCGCCGCGCGCGCGCCGCCGGCTCCCGTCACTTCGACGACGGCGCTGCCGGCGTCCTCCTTGACGGTGACTTCCGGAAACAACGGGAAACGAAGCGTGCCCTTGGGGCCCGACACTTCGACGGAGTCAGAGGCCACGGAGAGCTTGACTCCCGAGGGAACTGCGACGGGGATTCTGCCGATGCGCGACATGACTCAGAAGATGGAGCAGAGGAGCTCGCCCCCCACACCCGCCTCGGCGGCCTTGCGGCCGCTCATCACGCCCTTGGGCGTGGACAGGATGGTGGTGCCGAGGCCACGGCGGACCTGGGGAATGTCCCGCACGCCCGCGTAGACGCGGCGGCCGGGCTTGGAGATGCGCTGCAGCTCGGTGATCGCCGGGACGCCGTCACCGTCGTACTTGAGGTGCACGCGCAGGACGCCGAAGCCGCGGTCGTCCGTTTCGGCTTCGATTTCCTTGATGTAGCCCTCGTCCTTGAGCACGAGAGCGATGCCGCTCTTGAGCCGGGACGAAGGGATGAGAATCGCCTTCTTGCGCACTTGGATCCCGTTGCGGATCCGCGTGAGCATGTCGGCCACGGGGTCGGTCATGGTCATGTCCTGTCCTCCTTTTCTCTACCAGGAAGCCTTGCGGACGCCGGGCAGCTCGCCAGCATGGGCGAGGCGGCGGAACACGAGACGGGACACGCCGAAGCGGCGGTAGTACGCACGCGGTCGGCCTGTGAGTTTGCAGCGGTTGTGCCACCGCACGCGGCTCGAATCGCGAGGCATCGCGACGAGCTTCTTGTACGCCGCCTGCTTGGCGGCAAGGTCGGCGTTGGGGTCCTTGATCACGCGCAGCAGCGCAGCTCGCCGTTCCGCGAATTTCGGAACCAGCTTCTCGCGCTTCTTTTGGCGAAGGATGACGCTCGTCTTGGCCATGGCTTTGAAGGGTTAGGCGGCAGCCTGGTCGCGGCGGAACGGCATGCCCATGCCGAGGAGCAGGGCGCGGCCCTCCTCGTCGGTGCTGGCGTTCGTGACGATCGTCACGTTCATGCCCTGTTGGTATTCGACCTTGTCGAGGTCGATCTCGGGGAACAGCGTCTGCTCCGTCAGGCCGAGGCTGAAGTTGCCGTGGCCGTCGAAGTTGTCCTTGAGGCCGCGGAAGTCGCGGATACGCGGCAAGACCACCGTGATGAGGCGGTCGAGGAATTCGTACATCCGGATCCCGCGCAGCGTGACCATGCAGCCGATCGGCATGTCTTCGCGGAGCTTGAATCCGGCGACCGACTTGCTGGCCTTGGTGATCACGGCCTTCTGGCCGGCGATCATGGTCAATTCCTTGGCCGCGGCTTCGACGCGGGCCTTGTTCTCGACCGCTTGGCCGACGCCCATGCTGACCACGACCTTGACGGTCTTGGGCATCTGCATCGCGTTCTTGTAGCCGAAGCGCTCCCGTAGCGCGGGAACGATCTCGGCGTGGTACTTCTCGAGGAGTCGGGCGGTGGCCATCAGACGAACTTGGTGCCGCAAGGCACTCCCACGCGGACCTTCTGGCCCTTGGAATCGAATTCGGAGCGCGTGCGCACTCCCTTGCCGGCTTTCTCGCTCCAAAGCAGCACCTTGGAGGCGGGGATCGCCTGTTCGCGCTCGATCCGGCCGCCTTGCGGACTGGCCTGGGTCTTGCGGAGGTGCTTGACGCGGACATTCACGCCCTCGACGAGCACCTTGTCGGTCTTCGGGATCACTCGCAGCACCTTGCCGCGCGTGCCCTTGTCGTTGCCCGAAATCACCACGACTTGATCGTCTTTGCGCAGGTGCATGGTCAAACCACCTCCTGGGCGAGGCTGACGATCTTCATGTAGCTCCGCTCGCGCAACTCGCGCGCCACGGCGCCGAAGATACGCGTGCCTTTGGGGTTGCCGTCGCCGTCGACCAGCACCAAAGCGTTGCTGTCGAACTTGACGTAGGAGCCGTCGACGCGGCGGACGCGCTGGCGGGTGCGGACCACGACGCCGCGGACGACTTCTCCGGCCTTGACGTCGCTGCCGGGCTGGGCCTTCTTGACCGAGCACACGATCACGTCGCCGAGTCCAGCGAAGCGCCTGCCGGTACCGCCGAGCACCTTGATGCACTGCACCTCCTTTGCGCCGCTGTTGTCCGCGACGTCCAGGCGAGTCTGCATCTGGATCATCTTCGATTCCTCCTTTCCTGCGCCGCTAGCGGGCCTTGACCAGGACTTGCGTCACCCGCCAGCGTTTGAGCTTGGACATGGGGCGCGCGGCCATGATCTCGATCTTGTCCCCCACGGCGGCCGTGTTGGCCTCGTCGTGGGCGTAGTACTTGTGACGCACGCGGATCACCTTGCGGTACCGCTTGTGCATGGTGGTCTGGTCGACCTGGACCACTACGGTCTTGTCCGGCTTGGCGGACGTGACCACGCCGCGCAAGACCTTGCGGGCATTGCGGCCGCTGTCGGCCGTTTCGTCGGGGGCGTTGTCGCTCATCACTTTGTTCCGGTACCCGATCAGCGCGACTGCTGGCCGCGGATGCCGAGCTCGCGCTCGGTCAGGATGGTCCGCATGCGCGCGAGGTCGCGCCGGTGCCGGCGAATCTTCGCCGGATCCGGATTGCCCTCGGTGAGCGAGCGGAATTTCATGTCGAACAACTCCTTTTCGAGCTTCCCCATGTCGAAGAGGATCTCGGAGTTTTCCTTGCCGCGGACTTCTTTGGCCTTCATCGTGCTGTTCTCCCCCGCACCGCTCAGGTGTGCTTGCGCGCGACCATGCGCACGCGGACGGGCATCTTGTGGGCGAGGCGGTTGAATGCGAGCTTGGCCACCTTCTCGTCGACGCCGCCGATTTCGTAGAGGATCGTGCCGGGCTTGACCACGGCGACCCAGCGGTCGACGTCGCCCTTGCCCGTGCCCATCCGCACTTCGAGCGGCTTCTTGGTGACCGACTTGTGCGGGAAGACGCGGATCCAGATCTTGGACTCGCCCGCTGCGCGGTTGGCGGCCACGCGGCCGGCCTCGATCGTGCGCGCGGACAGCCAGCACCACTCGAGCGCCTGCAGGCCGAAGTCGCCGAAGGAAACGCGGTTGCCGCGCGTCGCCTTGGCGGTGCAGGGCCCCTTCTTCAAGCTCGGCCGTTCCCGGCGGTGCAGGTTCCGCGCCGCCTGACCGCGCCCCTCGGGCAGCGGCGACCCGTAGGTGCCTTTCACCTTGCCGCGCTGGGTCTTGCGGTACTTGACTCGCTTGGGCATCAACATGACAGTTCGCTCCTTGGTCCGCCTCTAGCGAGAGTAGACGTCGTTCTTGCCGGTGTAGATCCAGACCTTGACGCCGAGCACGCCGTAGGAGGTCTTGGCCTCGGACAACGCGTAATCGATGCGCGCGTCGAGGGTCTGGAGCGGGATGCGGCCCGAACGCTGGGTGAGGGTGCGGCTCATTTCCGAGCCGTCGATCCGGCCGCTGACCTGGATCTTCACGCCCTCGGCGCCGGCGTTCATGCTGTTTTCGAGCACGCGCTTGATCTGCCGGCGCGGCGAAACGCGGCGTTCGATGGCCGCGGCCAGGTTCTGCGCCACGGTCTGGGAGTCGAGGTCCCAGTGACGCACTTCCTGGATGTCGAGCTTGACTTCCTTCTTGGTGAAGCGCTCGAGATCCGAGACCAGCGCGTCTCGGGTCGCGTAGCCGCGGCCGATGACCTCGCCCTTGCGGGTGGCGAGGATAGTGACGGTGACGCGGTCGCCGCGCTGCTGGATGTCGATCCGGCTGATCACTCCCTTGCGGAAGCGGCGGTTGATCATCTCGCGGACCTTGAAGTCGATGAGCAGCTTGTCGCCGTAGTCCTTGCCGCGCGCGAACCACTTCGAGCGCCAAGGCTCGCTGATGCCAACGCGGAATCCGATCGGATGGATTTTCTGTCCCATGTTCAGCCCTTCCGGGGCGCGGTCGCGTTGACGTCGAGGACGGAGATCCGCAGGTGCGAAGTCCGGCGGCGGATCGGCATCGCCCGGCCCATGGGGCCCGGACGCCAGCGCATGCGGCCCTGGACCAGCGGGCCCATGTCCACGCGCGCATCGGAGACGACGAGCGCGTTGGCGTCGACGGTCTCGGATTCACGGGCGTTGGCGATCGCCGACACCAGCACCTTGTGCAGCATCGAAGCGCCACGGCTCGGATGGTGCGCGAGAAGCTCGAGCGCCCGGTTGACGTTCTCGCCGCGGATGAGGTCCGCCGCGGGGCGGGCCTTCTTGGCGGAGATTCGTGCGTATCGGTGGGAAGCGCGGAATTCCATGACTCGCTACTTGCCCTTGGTGTGACCCTTGAAGATCCGGGTCGGCGAGAATTCGCCGAGCCGGTGACCGACCATGTCCTCGGTGACGAAGACCTTCCAGAAGGTCTTGCCGTTGTGGACCATGAAGGTCATGCCGACGTAGTCGGGCAGGATGGTGCTTGCGCGTGCCCACGTCTTGATGGGCAGCTTGTCGCCGGTCGCGTTGGCCTTGTCGATCTTCCGCTGCAGACGCGGTTCGATCCACGGACCTTTCTTGATGCTGCGTGCCATTGGCTGTTTCTATTAAGCGGTCGCTGCTCGCGAACCCTAGTGCTTGCCCTTCTTGCGCCGGCGCACGATGAACTGGTCGGTGATGTTGCGCTTCTTGCGCGTCTTGGCGCCCTTGGTGGGCTTGCCCCAGGGCGTCACCGGGTGCTTGCCCTTGGTGCGGCCTTCGCCGCCGCCGTGCGGGTGGGCGTACGGGGACATCGCCACGCCGCGGACGTGCGGGCGCCTGCCCATGTGCCGCTTGCGGCCGGCCTTGCCGATCTTGATGTTCTGGTGGTCCGCGTTGCCGACTTCGCCGATCGTCGCGCGGCAGCGGACGTGCACCTTGCGCAGCTCGCCGCTCGGCAGCGAAAGCAGGGCGTAGTCGCCTTCGCGCGCGGCCAGCCGCGCCGAGGCGCCCGCGGAGCGCGCCATCTTGCCGCCCTGGCCGGGGCGCAATTCGATGTTGTGGACTTCGATGCCCAGCGGGATCTGCGCCAGCTCCATCGCACAGCCGACCTTGGGCTCGGAATCCGGGCCCGAAGTGATCATGCTTCCCTGCGCGAGGCCCTTGGGCCACAGGATGTAACGCTTCTCGCCGTCGACGTAGTGCAGCAGCGCGATGTAGGCGCTCCGGTTCGGGTCGTACTCGATGTGAGCGACCTTGGCCGGGACGCCGTCCTTGAGGCGCTTGAAGTCGATGATGCGGTAGCGGCGCTTGGCTCCGCCGCCGCGGTGCTTCGCGGTGACGCGGCCACGGTTGTTCCGCCCGCCCGTGCGGTTGAGCGGGGCGAGCAGGCTCTTTTCCGGGCGCTCGCGCGTCAGCTCGCTGCGGTCGAGGACCGAGCCGCCGCGGCGTCCGGGAGAGGTCGGCTTGTAGTACTTGATTCCCATGGCTGGCCTCCCCTACAGCAGCTCGATCTTGTCGCCGTCGGCGAGGGTGACGATCGCCAGCTTGCGGGCCGGGGTCTCGAAAGCGTGCGCACCGCGGCGGCGGGGCTTGCCCCGGCGCACCTGCGTGCGGAGAGATTCGACTTTCACTTCGAACAAGGCCTCGATCGCTTCGCAGATCTCGATCTTGTTGGCGCCGCCGGCGACCTCGAAGCGGTAGGTGTTGAGGCGCTCCTGCTCGTCGGTGGTCTTCTCCGTGAGGATGGGACGCTGGACGATCTGGTAGTAGTCGGAGGTCGAGGTCATCAGGAAGCCTCTGCGCGGCAGCTGGCCGCTGCGGCGGCGATGCGGGAGCCGACGACGTCGAGCGCGCCGGTCTGCGCCAGCACCCACTTGTGGGCCAGCAGGTCGTAGGCGTTCACTTGCGCGGCGGTGGTGACCGTCACGCGCGGGAAGTTGCGGAACGACTTGAGGATGGTCTCGTCGTGGTCGCTCAGCATCACCAGAACGGAGCCATTGGGAGAGCAGGCGGCGATCATGTTGCGCGCGGCCTTGGCGTTGGGCACGTCCACCGGGAAGCCGGCGAACTCGCGAACTTCCTCGTCCTGCAGCTTGCCGAGCACGGCGGAGCGCAGCGCGACGAGGCGCTGCTTGCGCGGCAGGTGGTAGCCCCAGACGCGCTTGTTCCGCGGGCCGAAGACCGTGGCGCCGCCGCGCCAGAGCGGGCTGCGCCGGTCGCCCGCGCGCGCGCGGCCGGTCTTCTTCTGCTTCCACGGCTTCTTCTTGTGGCCGCGCAATTCCGAGCGGATCTTGGTGTGGGCGTCGCCCTGCCGCTGGTTGGCCTGGTACTGGACCACGGCCTCCTTGAGCGTGCGGAACAGCACGCGGTCGCCGAGGTCGCCTTCGAAGTCCCGCTTTGCGAGCTTGCCGCTGCCGGCGTCGTATGTCTGGAGGGTCACCATGGCCGCTACTCCTCGGTCTCCGCGGCGGGCTGCGAAGCGGCGTGCGCGGCCGCAGCAGCGGCGGCGCGCGTGCGGGCCCGCGGGTTGGCGGAATTGGCCGTGGCGACTTCGAGCAAGCCGCTCGGCGGTCCCGGCACGCCGCCGCGCACCAGCACCACGCCCAACTCGGGGAGGACGGCTTCGATCACCACGTTCTTGACCATGGCGCGCGCGGCGCCGAGGTGTTTGGCCATGCGGGTGCCTTTCCAGACCCGGCCCGGATAGGCCGAACAGCCGATCGAGCCCGGCGCGCGCACGTTCATCGAACCGTGCGCCTCGGGTCCGCGCTGGAAACCGTGCGCCTTGATCGTGCCGGCGAAGCCGCGGCCTTTCGAGTTGCCGGCGATATCGACCAGGTCGCCCACTTCGAAGAGGTCGGCCTTGAGTTCCTGGCCCATCGCCCAAGGCGAGGCGTCGTCGACGCGGAACTCGCGCAGCACGCGGTGCGGCTTGACACCGGCTTTCTCCGCGGCCTTGGCCTGCGGCTTCTTGACGTGCTTGGGGCGTGCCGGGTCCAAGCCCAGCTGCACGGCCACGTAGCCGTCGCGCCCTTGCTCGCGCAGTCCGGTCACGGTGCAGGGGCCGGCCTCGAGGACGGTCACGGGTACGACCGTGCCGTCGCTGCGGAAGATCTGGGTCATGCCCTTCTTCCGCATCAGGAGGAATTTCAGCTTGGTATCGCTCAACTTCGTTGCCCCGTGATCCAGTCGGGAAAATCGCAGAGGCTCCTCGGGTCGGAGCGTGCGGGATCGGAGTTAATCTTCGTCTTGGGGGTCGCCGGTCAGACCTTGATCCGGACGTCGACGCCGGCCGAAAGCACCAGCCGGTTGAGCTGGTCGATCGTCTGCGGGGTCGGCTCGACCAGGTACATCAAGCGTTTGTGGGTGCGGATCTCGAACTGCTCGCGCGACTTCTTGTCGATGTGCGGCGAGCGAAGCACCGTGTAGCGTTCGATGCGGGTGGGCAGCGGGATCGGGCCGGAGACCTTGACGCCCGTGTTGCGTGCCGCTTCCAGGATCGACTCAGTTGCCTGGTCGATGGCCTCGTAGTCGTAGGCCTCGAGGCGGATCTGCATGCGATTGCCCATGGATGCGGTGCGAACGGGACGGTATTCGGGGAGAGGCTCGACGAGTGCGCATCGGAAGACGCGCGTTTTGGGGATTGGCAAACCGGGGACGGACCGCGATGGCACGAAGAAGGCTGGTGCACACCGCGCCTTGAGGCTGCCTCAAAAGGTGCCTCAAACGGCTTGGACCTTGCCCGAACACGGCTTGGAGCCAATTTCGGGCCCAAGATTCTAGCAGGGGGACCGTGCGGGTCAAGCCTGGGTGCGCATTCCCCCGGCCGGTCTTTGCCGCTCGTCGCCGTGGCGGCCCCCGCCAGCCCTCCGGCGCCCGCTTGCGGGCATTCCACAGGCGGCGTCAGATTCCTTGCAGAATCGCCTTGGACCGCGCCGCTGGGACGACTTCGTAACCGATCGGCACCAGGGTAAAGGTCCCCCGGCCCTGCGTCCGCGAGCGCAGGTCGGTGGAATAGGAGAACATCGCTTCCAGGGGCACCCGCGCGTGGATGACCCGCAGAGTCCCGACGATCTCGAGATCCTGGACCTCGGCGCGCCGCGAATTCAGGTCGGCGAGGACTCCGGACAGATACTCCTCGGGGACCTCGGCGCGGAGGTCCATGATCGGCTCGAGGAGCCGCGTATTGTCGGCCAGGGCCAGGTCGAGGCCCCTGGCGGCCGCCCCCATCACCAGTTCGGGGGGCGGCTCCAGCGTGGCTGGCGAACTCGCCACTTTCAGGAGCTCCAACCGCATGCGCGCCAGCGGATAGCCGAGGTCGCCGCCGACCTCGAGCAGGCTGCCGCCTTCGCGTCCGAGCGCCTCACGGAGCACCGGCGCCAGGCCGGCGAGGACCGCGCCGAGAGCCAGTTCCGGCCGCGTCGCTTCGGCCGGCACCACGCGCACCTGCACCGTCGCGACCTGGCGGACGCCGTCGGCCAGCGGACGTTCGGCGTGCCCTTCCGCGGTCCGGTCCGCGACGACCGTTTCGCGGTATGCGACGTGCGGCCGGCCGGCGCGGGCCGCCACGCGGAAGTCGCGCGCCATGCGGTGCAGCGCGACTTCCAGGTGCAGCTCGCCCATCCCCGCCAGCATCGCCTGGCCGCTGTCTTCGTCGAAGGTGACGTGCAGCGTCGGATCTTCGCGGTCGAGCACGCGCAGCGCTTCGAGCATGCGGTCACGGTCGCCGAGGCTCAGCGGCTCCACTGTCTGGCGGATCACCGGCTCCGGGAACTCGATCGGCTGCAGCGCGATGTCGCCGCCTTTCTCGAACAGGGTGTCGCCCGTGCGCGCGTGTTTGAGCGCCGGCAGGACCACGATCGATCCTGGCCCGGCACTGGCGACGCGCTCGCGGTGTTCGGCGTGCATCACGTAGATCTGCTGCACGCGCTCGACCTGCTTCAAGCGCGCGTTGTGGAGCTGCTGGCCTTCGCGCAGCGTGCCCGAATACACGCGCAAGTAGCCGAGGTCGCCGTGCGGGTCGTGGAAGACCTTGAACAACAGCGCGCACAAGGGCGCTGCGGGGTCGGGAACGCGCACCACCGCCTGCGCGGGGTCGGCCGGCAGCCAGCCGCGCACCGGCGGCCGGTCGAGCGGCGAGGGCAGCCAGGCGACCACTGCGTCGAGGAGCGGCTGGATGCCGAGGTTGCGCAGGGCCGCGCCGCACAGCACCGGCACGATGGCGCGTTCGCGCACCGCGCGCCGCAGGCCGGCGTCCAGCTCCGCTGCGTCGAGGTCTTCCTGGGCGACGAAGGCCTCCAGCAAGGCTTCGTCGGTCTCGGCGACCGCTTCGACGAGCGCCGCGCGCGCGCTTTCCGCCGCCGCCAGGTGCTCCGCGGGAATGGCTTCTTCGTGCAGCTCGCTGCCCATGCCGGCCTCGTCCCAGCGCAGTGCCAGCATGCGCACCAGGTCGATCACCCCTCCGAATTCGGCGCCCGCGCCGATCGGCAGCTGGACTGGAACCGCCTGCGCCCCCGTCCGCTCGCGCAGCGAACGCAAGGCCGCCTCGAAGTCGGCGCCCTGGCGGTCCATCTTGTTGACGAAGGCGAGCCACGGCAAGTCGTGCCGGGCCGCCTGCCGGAGCACTGTCTCGGTCTGCGCCTGGACTCCGGCGACGCCGCAGATCACCACCACCGCGCCGTCGAGGACCCGCAGCGAGCGGCTGACTTCGGCGGTGAAATCGACGTGCCCCGGCGTGTCGAGGATCTGCACCTTGTGCTCGCGCCAGGGGCAGATCGTGGCGGCGGCGCTGATGGTGATCCCCCGCTCGCGCTCTTCCTCCATCCAGTCCATGGTCGCCGTGCCTTCGTGCACTTCGCCCATGCGGCGCTCGACCCCGGTGTAGAAGAGCATCCGCTCCGTCACCGTGGTCTTGCCGGCATCGATGTGGGCCACGATGCCGATGTTGCGCAAGCGCGCCAGATCCATCGCGAGTCGATTCTACGGAGCCAGCAGGCCGGCGTTCCGGCTCAGCCAGTCCTCTCGCCAGCGGTAGCCGTCGAGCAGGCTGTCGTCGCGGCGGCCCAGCAGGCACTGCGCGGCGTGGAGCGCCTCGACGCTCGCCAGCCCCGCGGCTGGATCGGTGAAGATCTTCGAACGGCGCGGATAGGCGGTGCGCAAGCCCTCGGGGAGGCGCCGGGGATGCAGATCGCCGTGCACCCGGCGCAGCACCCGCGGCAGGTCGCGCCAGGAACAATCGACCAGGAGCAGCGGGCGGACGGCGTCGGCCGTCCCCAGCAGCTCGCCGTCGGGGTGCAGGAGCGTGACCTCGCCGACCTCGTGCACGACTTCCAGGCGGGCGTGGATCCAGCGGATGGGCAGTTCGCTGCGCTCGCGCAGCGGAGTCAGGCTGCACTTGTTGGGCGACTCCTTGTCGAGCCGCAGCAGGATCATCGAAATCGACATCGTGGGCCCGTGAAACGCGGCGGGCGGCCCGTCGCCGGACCGCCCGTTCGGCGTTCGCGCTCCCCCGCCGGAAGCGTGGAATCAGCGCGCGAAGTGGCTGTACGCCTTGTTGGCGTCGGCCATCTTGTGGACGTTTTCCTTCCACTGCACCGACGAGCCGGTGTTGTTGCAGGCGTCGACGAATTCGCCGGACAGTCGGCGCGCCATCGGCATGCCCTTTTTCTTGCGGGCGTTGTTGATGATCCAGCGGATCGCCAGCGACTGTGCGCGCTTGCGGTCGACTTCGCGCGGCACCTGGTAGGTGGCGCCGCCGACGCGCTTGCTGCGGACTTCGACCGCCGGGCGGACGTTTTCCAGCGCGGTGACGAAGACGTCGCCGGGCTCGACGTCCTTGAGCT
>DASWJW010000080.1:0-16718 GCA_036396955.1 Planctomycetota bacterium | reverse complement strand
TCCTCGTGGATCAGAACCGTTACGAGGAGGCGCAACGGTTGTACCAGCGTGCGCTGGCAATTCGGGAAAAGACCTCGGGTCCCGGACATCCCGCCACGGCCCACACCCTCAACAATCTCGGCATTCTCCTCATGGATCTTGGGCGCTTCGAAGAAGCGCGGCCGCTGTACGAGCGCGCGCTGGAGATCCGTGAAAACACGTTGGGTCCCAACCACCTCGACACGGCCCAGAGCCTCAACAACCTCGCGGTCCTGCTCCTGGAAATCGGCCGTTACGAGGAGGTTCGGCCGCTTTTCGAACGCGCCTTGGCGATCCATGAGGCGGCCCTCGGACCCGAACACGGCGACGTGGCCACCAGCCTCAGTGGCCTCGCCGCCCTCTTCATGCGCCAAGGTCGAAGCGAGGAGGCGCTGCCGCTGTACGAGCGCGCGCTCGCAATCGACGAGCACACGCTTGGCCAGGAGCACCCCCAAACGGCGCAAAGCCTGCAGAACCTCGCCAGCGCCCTTTATGGACAGGGTCGTTACGCGGAAGCTCTGCCGCTGTACGAGCGCGCGCTGGCGATCTGGGAGAAATTCGTCGGACCCGAGCACCCCGGCATGGCCAAGAGCCTCAACGGGCTCGCGGCTCTCTTGGCGAAACAAGGCCGCTACGAGGAAGCACGGGCGTTGTACGAGCGCGTCCTGAAGGGGACGCTCCGTCACCTCGATCGGGAGCTGCCGACGATGAGCGAGGCCGGACGCCTGCGCCTGCTTGCGATCGGCGCGAATCCGCAAGAGTACCTGGCGAGTATCGCGATGGTGCAAGACCCACGGCAGCTCCGTGACGCGCTGGCTCTCTATTTCCAGTGGAAGAGCAAGGCGACCCGATTGCAGGCGGCGAGCCTTCGCCTCGCGCAGCTGGGCGAAACGGAGGAGTTGCAGCGTCGGAGGGGCGCCATCCGGGAACTTGGCAAGCAGCTATCCGACATGGTGCTGCTCCCTTTGGCGGAGCAGGCGGAAGATCACGGAAAGCGGATCACGGTCTTGCGAGAGCAGCGCCTGCGCCTCGAGCGAGAATTGAACCGGGACCTTGGGATCGACTTGATTCTTGCCACGCCGGGCGTGGAAGAAGTGCAAGCCGCGCTGCCTGCCGACGCCGTCCTCGTGGGCTTCTTCGCGGGCTCGAAGGTCTTCGCCTGGGTGCTGGCTCCCACGGGGGATCCGCAGCTCGTTGCCCTGGGCGATCGGAAGCGGCTCCGTGCTGCGCAAACGGCCTTTCTGCGGACCACTGCGGTGCGCGGTGGCGCTGCGCTCGAGGCAGGCGAACCCGATCCCGCTGCCGCGCTCCTGGACCTTCTCTGGGAGCCACTGCGAGAAGCCGTCGGTTCCGCGGCCACCGTGCTCGTGATCCCGGATGGATTCTTGTGCGAGTTGCCGCTCGGCATCTTGCGCGAGGCCGATGGTCGCTACTTGCTCGAAGTGCATCGCTTCGCATACCTATCGGGCGCGACCTGGCTGACCGAAGTCGATGGAGCCAGCCCGGATCGAGAGGGCGACATTCTTGCCGTCGGCGACGTCGACTTCTTCAAACGCAGTGAAGCTCCCGGAAACTCTGTCGTTCCCCGTGCTGCGCGCTCCCGCATCGGGGACACGTGGCAGCCTCTGCCGGCTACTCGCGAAGAACTTCTGGCGCTCCGCACGCTGCACGATGGAATCCTGAAGTGGGAGACGACCTTGCAGAAACTCGACGGGGAACACGCAACGGAAGAGGCGGTCCGCCAGTCCATGTCGGGAATCCGCTACCTGCACCTTGCCACGCACGGTTACTTCGAACCCGACAACCTCCCTTCTCTTCTCCGGGATGCCGAGGAAAAACAAGCCACGGCCCAACTGGGCGACCAGGTGCAAGCCGTCGGCTTGTTGCCCGGACTGCTTTCCGGCCTGGTCTTTGCGGGAGTGAACGCCGCGCCCGACCCTGCGCGCGATGACGGTTACCTTTCGGCCGAGGAGATCCAGTACTTGGATCTTTCCGCATGCGATCTCGCCGTTCTGTCTGCGTGTGAGACCGCGCTTGGCAGCCAACGCGCCGGCGAAGGGCTCATGTCCTTGCGTCGTGCCTTCGAAGTCGCCGGCGCCAAGACCGTGGTCAGTTCCTTGTGGAAAATCGACGATCGCGCCACTGCCACACTCATGCGCTGGTTCTACGAGAACTACTTGGTCAAGGGCTTGGAGAAGAACGAGGCCCTGCACCTGGCGAAACTCCGCATGCTTCGCCAGAACCGCGCCGACTACCAGGGCGACGCCCGCCCCAGTACCTGGGGCGCTTTCGTGTTGAGCGGCGACTGGCAGTAGGATCACACCGTGCTGTTGGAGTTCCTGTTTCCCACTCTTCTAGGCCTTGCGACTGTCCAGGAGCCGCCGGCGCTCGAGGTCGGTGTACCCGTAGACGTCGCGATCGCGGACACCGATGCGGCCGTCTCAACGCCGACGCTGGATGCCAACTACAGCCAGGCGCCGACGGTCGGCAAGACCTTCCGTCTGCGCGTCGCCGAGCCCGGCGCCTATCGCATCGAATTGCGCTCCTACGCATTCGACGCATATCTGGTCCTTCGCGACCAAGACGGCGCGCTGCTCGGCGAAGACGACGACGGCCTGATCGGCGCGCACGCGCGCGTGGTCGCCACGCTGGAAGCGGGACGGGACTACCTGGTGACCGCCTGCGCGCTGCACGGCCGGCGCGGAGCGTTCACTCTGACCGTGCTCGCCGGCCCGCCCGCGCCGTGGTCGCGCGCCGAGCGCCTGGCCGCCGAGGACGCCGAGGACGCGCGCCGCATCGGATTCGCGGAATCGGCCGAGGGCGTGACGAGCGAAGCGGTGGCGCGCGCATGCGCTGTGGTCATGGGCCGTCTGTACGGCGAGGGCCGGTACTCCCAGGCACGGCCCTACGGAGAGCGCGCCCTGAAGATCTTGGAAGAGCTCCGGGGCCCAGAGGACCCCGCGACGGTCTCCACGCTCAACAACCTGTCGGTCGTAATCCACCGGATGGGCCGCCTGGACGAGGCATTGCCGCTCCTCGAGCGAGCATTGGAGATCCGCGAGCGGGTGCTGGGCCCCGAACACGACCTGACCTCGATCAGCCTCAGCAATCTCGCGCTGCTGCTCGTGGAAATGGGGCAGCTCGAGCGCGCCCGGCCGCTGTTCGAGCGTGCGTTGGCGATTCGTGAGAAGGTCGCGGGCCCCGAGCACCCGCGCACCGCGGTGGTCCTCAACGGCCTCGGTCAACTGCTCCACGAACAGGGACGCTTGGAAGAGGCACGGTTTCTCTACGAGCGCGCGCTCGCGATCTACGAACAGGCGCTCGGCCCCGAGCACGTGGAAACGGCCACCAGCGTCAGCAACCTCGCTTTGGTGCTCGCAAACCAGGGTTTCTCCGAGCAGGCCGCGGCGCTCGCGCGCCGGGCGCTGGCGATCCGGGAGGCGCAGCTCGGCCCAGATCACCCCAACACTGCGGTCACGCGCAGCAACCTGGCCGTGATGCTCGAAAACATGGGTCTGGCCGAGGAAGCGCGCGAACTCCACCGGCGCACGCTCGAGTCGCGCGAGCGTGAGCTCGGTCCGGATCACCCGGCGACGGCCAACAGCCTGACCAACTTCGCCCGTTTTCTCTTTGGCCAGGGCGACTACGAGGAATCGCTGCGGCTCTACCGGCGCGCGCTCGCGGTCCGCGAAAAGGCTTTTGGGCCGGAGCAGCCGGACGTGGCCAGCAGCCTCAACAATCTCGCGCGGGTGCTGCAAAGCCGGAGCCACCATCAGGAAGCGCTCCCGCTATACGAGCGGGCTGCGGCGATCTACGAGGGGACGCTCGGGCCCGAACACCCCTGGACGGCCACCTGCCTCGACAACCTCGCCCACCTCCACCGTCTGGAGGGCCGCCACCAAGAAGCCCGGCGCCACTTCGAGCGTGCGCTCGAAGGCCGGCTGCGTTACCTCGCGCGCGAGCTGCCGACGATGAGCGAGGCGGGACGGCTGCGCCTGCTCGGGATCAGCGCCCGACCGAGCTTTTATCTCGCCAGCCTCGCCGCGGCCGGCGTGGACGCACTCGCCGAACCCTTTTCGCTCTACCTGCGCTGGAAGGGGATGGCCACCCGCCTCGAGGCCGCGAGCCTCCGGCTGGCGCAAGCAGGCGATTCACCCGAGCAGCTGCGCTTGCGCGGCGACGTGCAGGCGCTGGCGAAGGAGCTCGCCGGCCTGGTGTTCCTGCCGGCCGGCCGGCGGGCCGACGACCACGCCGAGCGGATCGCCACGCTGCGCGCCGAGCGGCTGCGCCTGGAGCGCGAGCTCAACCGCGAGCTCGGGCTCGACGCGATCCTGGCGACCCCTGACGCGGCAGCGGTGCAGTCGGCGCTGCCCGCCGATGCGGTGCTGGTCGACTTCTTCGTGGACGAGGAGCTCTTCGCGTGGGTGCTCGCACGGAGCGGCGAGCCGCGCCTCCTCGCGCTGGGCGAAGCGGCTCCGATCCGCGCCGCGCAACAGGCCTACCTGCGCGCGGCCGCCGTGCGCGGCGGGGCAAGCCTCGACTCCGGATCGGTCGACCCTGCCGCCGCGCTCCGGGAACTGCTCTGGGAGCCGCTCCGCGAGCTTGTGGGCGAGGCCGCGACCGTGATCGTGAGCCCGGACGGTTTCTTGTGCGAACTGCCGTTCGGCCTGCTGCGCGAGGCGGACGGCCGCTACCTGATCGAGTCGCACCATTTCCTGTACTTGTCCGACGCCACGCGGTTGGTCGGCGCCGCGGACCCGCGCCAAGATCGCGAAGGCTCGGTCCTTGCCGTGGGGGACGTCAACTACTTCCGCCGCGACGAGGCGCCCGCGGGTGCGGCGAACGCAAACTCGACGCGCTCACGCGTCGGCGATTCGTGGAGTTCGCTGCCGGCCACGCGCGCCGAACTGCAGACCCTCGAGGATCTGCACGACTCGGTCCTGGCATGGGAGAGCCCGCTGGCGCGCGTCGACGCGGCCGCCGCCACGGAAGAACGCGTGCGGCAAGAGCTGCCGGGCAAGCGCTACGTGCACCTTGCGACGCACGGCTACTTCGAGCCCGATCATCTGCCTTCCTTGTTGCGCGATGCCGAAGAGAAGGAGGCCAAGGCCGACCTCGACGAGCAGGTCCAGGCCGTCGGTCTGTTGCCGGGACTCCTGTCCGGCCTGGTCTTCGCTGGCGTCAATGGCGAGGCCGATCCCGCGCGCGACGACGGCTATTTGTCGGCCGAGGAGATCCAGCACCTCGACCTGTCGGCGTGCGAACTCGTGGTGCTGTCCGCATGCGAAACCGCGCTCGGCAGCGCGCGTGCCGGCGAAGGCTTGATGAGCCTGCGCCGCGCCTTCGAGGTCGCCGGCGCCGACTCGGTGATCAGCTCGTTATGGAAAGTCGACGACGCCGCCACCGCGCAGCTCATGAAATCCTTCTACGAGAACCTCTGGGTGCACGGCATGAGCCGGCTCGAAGCACTGCACCAGGCCAAACTGCGCCTGCTGCGCCAGAACCGCGCCGAAACCGGCGGCGACACCCGGCCGAGCACCTGGGGCGCGTTCGTATTGAGCGGCGACTGGCGGTAGGCTCCGCGCCGGCGGAGGGAATCGGCGCCGGCTGGCGTTGCAAGACCAGGGTGCCGTCGGTCAAGCTGGTCCGGCGAGGAACCGCGATGAGCAAGTCGAAATCGAGAGCGAACCGTCCGCCCGGCCCTTGCCAGGTGTGCGGCCGGACCGGACCCTCTTTGCGCCCGGCGATCATCGTGCGCCCTTCGGTGTACGAGCTGATCCGCGGCGAGACCGGTGCCTGGGACGAGGATGGCTGGATCTGCGGCGACGACCTGCAGAAGTTCCGCCACCGCTACGTGCAGGAGGTCCTGCGCGCCGAGAAGGGCGAACTGACCGAGCTGGAAGAAGAAGTCGTCCAGAGCCTGAACGAGCACGAGATCCTGGCGAGCGATCCCGAGGAGGATCTCGAGGAGATGCGCGACCTGGGCGGCAGGGTCGCCGACCGCGTCGCCGCCTTCGGCGGCAGCTGGTCGTTCATCCTGCTGTTCGGCGGGGTGCTGGTCGTCTGGATGGTCGTCAACACGCTGGTGCTGGTCGCGCGGCCCTTCGACCCCTATCCCTACATCCTGTTGAACCTGGTGCTCTCGAGTCTCGCCGCCCTCCAGGCGCCGGTGATCATGATGAGCCAGAACCGGCAAGAGCGGCGCGATCGCATGCGTGCGTCGAACGACTACCAGATCAACCTCAAGGCCGAACTGGAGATCCGCCACCTGCACCAGAAGATGGACCACCTGCTCACCAACCAGTGGGAGCGGCTGGTCGAGATCCAGGAGATCCAGATGGAGCTGATCAACGAGCTGCGCGGCCGCGCTTGAACACGCGGCCGGCGGCCGGCGCGTTGGTTCCGCCTCCGGCGCTCAAGGCAGGACCGTGGTCGTCACCGTATTGGTCTTCAGCGAACTCCTGCCGCCCGCGCCACGGCGCACCGCGGCCTGCGTGTGCACGGGGATCAAGGGCGCGCCGGCGGGAATCGTCAGCACCAGCGTTGCGGTGCCGACGGCGTTGGCGGTGGCCTGGCCGAACAGCTTGAGCGGGGACAGGAGATCGAGGTTCATGCCGCCAAGCTGCGGGATGGGGTTGCCGAAACCCGTGCCCGCCAGGCTGTAGACGTAGTGGACGGTCTCGCCCGGGTTCGCGTTCGACACCACGAAGGACGCCTGCGCACCACGTTGCAGCGCGGTTTGCGCGAGGGAGGGCCCGGGCGTCAAGTCGAGCCGGGCGACGAACGCGTCGGCGCTGCCGTTGGGAGTCGTGTCGTAGCTGCCGGGCCGTACGGGGAAGCCGCTCGAGAGCGTGGTTCCCGCCACGACGGCGCCGTCGGAGCCAATGCCCTCCAGCGCGAAGACGATGTCGATCTGTTCGCCACCGAGGAACGTGGAGTAGTCCAGCGTGCCGCCGCCGGCGCCGAGCCGGGCGACGAAGCCGTCGCCGGGATTCGGACCGCCGTTGAACACGGTGTCCCACGCGCCGAGCGTGACCGGGAAGTCGGCGGAATCGGTGAATCCGGCCACGGTGGTCCGGCCGGCGGCGTCCACGTCGAGAGCCAGGACGTTGTCGTCGTCCGAGCCGCCGAGGTAGGTCGAGTAGCCGATCGACAAAAACGAGTCGACCAGGGTCACGAAGCCGTCGGAGCCGCCTTGCAGGGCGGTCAGCAAGGCGCCAGCAGTGGTCGGGAACCCGGTCGACGCGGTCCAGCCGCCGACCGTGACCGCCCCGGTCGGTCCGATCCGGAGCGAACGCGCCTCGTCGAGATCGCTGCCGCCCAGGAAGGTGGAGGCGAGCAGGCTGGAGCCGGTGGCATCCAGCTTGGCGACGAATGCGTCCATGAAGCCATTGTAGGTCGTGTCGAACGCGCCGGCGGTGGTCGGGAAGTCGGCCGAAAGCGTCGACCCGGCGACCACCACGTCGCCGTTGGTCGGATCGATGCCGACCGCGTAACCGCCCTCGTAGTGGTCGCCCGAGGTCGGGGCTCCCGAGCCCCCGAGGTAGGTCGACCAGGAAAGCGTGCCGCCGTCGGCGCTGAGCCGCGACACGAAGCCGTCGAGCGAACCGCCGTTGAAGGTCGGGTCGAAGCTGCCCGCGGTGGTGGGGTAGTCGTCGGACCAGGTGAGGCCGACGATGGTGACCTTGTCCGCGCCGCCGAGCGCGAGGCCCCAGGCCTCGTCGCCGTTGCTGCCGCCGACGAAGGTCGACCAAAGCAGGGTCGAGCCGTCGGTGGAGAGCTTGGCGGCGAACGCGTCCGGGTGGACGCCGATGCTGTTGAAGGTCTGGTCGTAGGCCCCGGCGGTGGTGGGGAAGTCCGGCGAATCGGTCATGCCGGCGACCACCACGTCGCCGTTGGAGTCCAGCGCGATGGCGTCGATCTGATCCGAAAGCGAGCCGCCCAGGTAGGTCGCCCAGAGCAGGGTGCCGCCATCGGCCGAGAAGTGCGCGACGTAGGCGTCGGCGGCGCCGGCGCTCGCGGTCTGGTAGGCCCCCGCGGTGACCGGGAGGTTCGGCGAGACCGAGACTCCAGCCACGAAGGGCGCGCCGGCGCCGTCCAGGGTCAGCGCGAACGCGACGTCGGGCGCGCCGCCACCGAAGAAGGTCGACCACACCAGGCCCGGGTCGATCACCAGGGGCAGCGCCGGATCGCGTTGCGGCACGACGAAGCCGAACGTGTCGTTTGCCAGCGGGCGGAAGCCGCACGCGACCGGCACTTTTTCGCCGCGCTCGTTCACTTGCCAGGTGGTCGGCGCCGTTTGCAGGATCGGGCCCAGCGCGGTCTCCAAGACCATCGAACCGTCGGCGTCGATGCGCAGTCCTTCGATGCCTTCGCAGTGGATGCGGAAGGCTTCGAGGTCCGCGCCGGGCGCGAGCAGCAGGTCGTACTCGAGCCGGCCGTCCGCTTCGCGCAGGTACAGGTCCAGGCCCTCGTGCAGGTTTTCGTACCGCACTCCGTCGTAGGCCGGAACTCCGGTGTGCCACGCTGCGGCGTCGCGGCCGCGCAGGTAGTGGCGCGCGCTCGTGCTCGCGCCGACGCCTTCGATCGCAACGGACTCGGCCGCGCCTTCGAAGGTCAGCCGCACGACCACACCGGAACTTGCCGCAGCATCCGCGCCGCTCTCGAGCCGCATCACCAAGGCGTCGGTTTCGCAGAACAGCGTGAGCGGACCCTTGGTGGCGGCAAAGCGCGCGGGCAGGTCCCACTGGCCGCGGTTCTCCACGAAGGCGAGCGACGTTTGCGGCGCGGAGAGCGCCGGCTCGTTTGCGCGGGGCGCCTGCTGCGGGCAGGCCCTGGTCTGGGCCGCCGTCAGCAGGAGCATTCCGAAGAAGAGAACAGGGAAGCTGGGAGAGAAGGAACGTCGCATCGCGATCCTCGCGTGGAAGGGGTGCCGAACGGGGTTTCGGGGAGAACCCGATCCTAGCCGAGGAATCAAGTCCCAGTGGACTCGCGTCCTACTGGACGAACACCACCGGCGTCGAGTCCGGAATTGCCGACAACGTGGAGTGGATCAGGCTTCCTCCGCTGACGTCGACGTCGGTCGGCCGCGAGTTCGTAGTCGATCCGCTGGCGGAGGCCGCCCGGGAGCAGGAAGCAGGACTCGAAGGAATCGAGCGAGGCCGGGGCCGAGGAGCGGGAGGCCGGCCGCACCGGATTTCCCCGGGCGGGTGCCGTAATCAAGACGGCAGGCGCGTGAAACGGAGACGGGAAAGGCCGCCGGCGCTGGCCGGCGGCCTTGCATCGAGAAAGTTGCCCCGGCGCGTGCGCTACGGCGTGTTCTGCGGGAAGGGCATCGACATGCGGGGTTCGACCATCGCCACGTTGGTCGTGGCGACGTCGCAGTAGGACTCGAGGTAGCCGTAACCGTCGCGGATCAGGCTGAACGCCTCGAGCTGGAATCCGAAGTTGCAGCTCCGGGCGTAGCAGGGATCGTCGGTCTCGGGAATCCCGGCGAACATCTCCGCGGTCGTCGGAGCGTTTCCGTTGCCGTTCGGGAAGCGCATCCAGTTCGACTCGTTTCCAGCGCAGCCCTCGCCGCCGCACTGGTAGATGGTCTCCTGGTTCCGGCCGCGGGTGATCGTGAAGCGCCAGTCGCCGACGAAGCCGGCGGGGTGCCACGCGCGGATCCCCACGCCCGGGGTGGTTCCCGGCGTCGTGATCTGGACGCCGTTGCCGTTCGTCCCGTTGCCGGACCCGTAACCGGGATCGATCTCCGCGGTCGCCGGCCGGTTGTCCACGTGGACGTACATGAAGGGCGTGCACTGGCGGATCCGGCCGTTGGTGCGCGAAGCGAAGCTGCCGAAGTAGTTGAAGATGGGGACCTCGGCGGTGACGTCCTTGCCGTAGGCGTCGAACAGTTCGAGGCGCACGGTGTGGATTCCCCAGATCTCCTCGGGCATCGCGGCGCCGGAGAACAGCATGGTCGTGTCCCAGATCCCGTAGGCGCGGTCCTCCGGAGTGAGGAGGACGTATTCCAGGTTGGGATCGGGGATCTTGAAGATCCCTTGTTCCGAGGCGAGCGCGTCCGGGCAGCCGCTCGGTCCGGGCACCAGCGAGACCGCCGAATAGGCCGGTTGGACGCCGTTCTCCGTCTGCCCGGTGACCCGGTAGTGGCGGTGGATCGGAGTCGTGATCGGAGTCCATCGTGCGCCCGCGTCGTGGTTCCGGCCGCGGCACCAGGACATGCGGTAGAAGGCCACCCCGGCCTGCGCGAGGCCCGCCGGATCCAGGTCGAGGGTGAAGTGCAGCGTGCCGCCGTAGGCGGCGTGCCTGCGGTCCGCGGTCCGGTAGCGGCCGGCGAACTGGCCGTCCGGGATCAGTCCGGCGTCGCCCTCGGCGGTGCAGAAGGTGTCGGTGCCGATCCCCCGCCAAAAGACCTGGTTGCCGACCGCCTCGCTGCCCGGCTCCCGGCAAGCGGAGTTGGGGTGGAAGACCGGCAGGACGATCTCCTGGCCCCCGTAGTTCCACCAAGTGCTGGTGCCGATGGAAGGCGCGTACACGGTGGTGTCGTTGCCTTGGACCGTCTGGCGGACGCGGAAGTACAGGTCCGGACGCTCCGATCCGGCCACCCACCAGCCGACGTAACCGTGGAATGTGCCGTCCGCCTGGACCTTGGCTTCGCCGAGCTTGTCGGCGTGGAACCAGCCCTCGGGCAAGCACGAGCCGAAGTACGGCAACAACTCCTGGCGGTGGTTCCAGAACCAGTTGCGCAGCGTCTCGCCCTGGAAACGCGCCGCGGTCCACACCACCGTCGGGGTCGGGTTGGAAGGAGCGTTCCAGGAGCCCTGGAAGCTCCCGTTGCCGGTCGCGTTCGAGTAGCCGGTGGTGTTCCAGAACGGGTTTCCGTTGCGGTTCCCATTGGTTCCGGATCCGAACGGGACGTTCGTCGTCGTGCGGTCGAAGCGCCACGGCTGGGTCGCGTTCAGGATCGTGTCGCGGACCCGCGCGATCTCGAGGTCGCTGCGGGTCTGGATCCATTGAAAGGGGTCGATCTCGAAAACCTCGACCGTGCCGTCGCAGATCGGGTAGCGGCCCTCGCCGAAGATCCTGTCGACGCAACCGTGATAGCGGAGTACCTGTCCGTGGAGGAAGGTGTTCCACCAGCCCGGCTCCATCTCGATGGTCTTGAGGTCGGCGGTCGAGGCGCTCGTCGAGGGCAGCGCGGTGTTGGCCAGCACGGCGAAAGAGTGCATGCCGCGCGGGCCGACGATGGCGCGGACGGCCCGGGAGGCGTCGATGGAGGTCTCGATTTTCGCGGCGCCGGACTGGATCACGGAACTGCCGATCGGCCGGCTGCGGTCGTCGAAGAGGTAGATCTCCAACTCGGGTAGGACCACTCGGCAACTCTCCGGAGGCTCGGGAAGTAACACACCGAGCATCGTCTTGCTCCCCGTGGGACTGAGTGTCTTGGCGATCATCGTTTCGGTGGACATTTACGTGTTCCTGGATCAGGCGCGTTGCCCCGAGCATCGGGGCGGAGTTGGTAGAGAACTGGACGGAGCGAAGCCGGCGGGGGCGGATTCCTCCTTTCCAATGCCTGTACACCTTTCTGCCAGGAAATACAAGATATGGGTGCACCCTCCGCCACCGAGGCCAAGGGAGAGTGTGAGGGCGGTCGGTCGGGGGCCGGCCGACCAGCGGCTCAGTCGGCCGAGCGGCGCGGTACGAAAGCGATCCGCCGGTGGGGAAGCTGGCCTCGTTGAGTGGGTGGCGGTTCCTGATTCTCGCGTAACGAGCGCCATCACAAGCGTCGTCCGGACGTGACCGCGCTCCAGATAGCCGGTTGCGTACCACGATGCAATTCCGCCCGCCTTGTTGCCCGCACCAATCGTGTCCTAGCCGCGTCGAATCCCGCCCGCAGCGCTGGCGTCGCCATGGCCACTAACATCGTCGTTGCGACGCTCGAAGAGTGCCGCGTTTTCGCTGTCTCGATTGCGGCCGCGGCTTCAGCTCGCAGACCTTTCGCGTTGACTACCGTTTGCGCAGACCTTGGCTCGACGCGCCGATCGCGCGTCTGTTCTGCGCCAAGGTCAGCCTTCGACGAGGTGCGGAGCTTCTTGGTGTCCGGCGGCCCACACTCGAACGGCGACTCGAGCGATTCGGCCGCCATGGCAAGCAGCTGCACGAGGCTTTCCTTGCCCGGCACAAGGCCTTGCGCGGCGGCCTTGTCGGAACCTTCCAACTCGACGAACTCGAAACCTTCGAGACCGATCGCCGGCTGCGGCCCGTCACCGTCCCAGTGCTCATCGAGCGCAGCAGCTACTTCCTCGTCCACGTCGAAACCGCGCCCTTGGAGGCCCGCGGCGGTCTTTCCGAGCGGGATGAGGTCCGCAAGCAGGATTGGCAGAGCCGCCGCGGAAAGCGGGTCGGGCGGTCGCGGGATGCGGTCCGCCGCACCTTGGAGGCGTGGTGGCGGTGGCACCATCCGGTCGCGTTTCCTCAGTTGCAATCCGACAAGAAGCTGAGCTATCGAGCCCAGCTGCGCGCGGTCTTCGGTTCTCGCGGACACCGCCACCAGGTCGGCTCATCCAAGGCCACGCGCGAATACCGGACCCTGCCTTTTTCCGATCAATCACACCAACGCGATGCTCCGCGATCACGTGAGTCGATTGGTGCGCAGGAGCTGGGCGCACAGCAAGAAATGAACGCGACTCGCCCTCCACCTTTGGGTCTTCGCCCTCTTTCGAAACTACCTAGGAGGAATCACCCGGAAGGCGCCGGAAGTCACTTCAGCCATGGCGCTTGGGGTTGCGCAGAGGAAGTACAGATGGAGCGAAGTCCTGCGCTGGCGCGCCGATCACTTCTTTCGCTTCGGCACCCACGGAAGGGGGCCAGATTCAGGACCGGGAG
The DNA here is from genome assembly GCA_036396955.1 of Planctomycetota bacterium. GTDB lineage: Bacteria > Planctomycetota > UBA1135 > UBA1135 > UBA1135 > DASWJW01. The sequence goes on along the minus strand of DASWJW010000080.1, from coordinate 3,809 downwards.
GCCGGTCGCTCCGAATGTACCGGGACTGGCGGAGCTGCCGTTCCCGGCGAGGATCGCCTTCATGCCGTCCAGCAAAAAAGCCCCGCCACCCTAGGGGGCAGCGGGGTTCGCGTCGGCGATGGCCGGCGGTGCTACTGGATGAACACCACGTTGCTGGTCGCACAGGTCGTCAAGTCGACGGCTTGCGCGTACAACCTGCCGCAGATCGCCGCGTTGGCAGTTGCAGGGAAGCTGATCGCACCCGCCGCGTCGGCGGCACGGATGGCGCGCAGGGTCACGTTGCCCTGCAGGCCCAGGACGATTCCGGCACAGGGGCCCGCGTTGACGTTGAAGCTGCCGAGCGAAGAGCCGGTCACGAAGGCCACGTTGCCGTTGGGCGTGCCGCCGTTGGTCGCCACGGTCACCTGCCCCGGGCAAGGGCCGGTGATGCTGAAGGAGAATCCGGCGCTGTACTCGTGGTCGTCGATGTTCGGGCTCCAGCCGTTGGTCGGACCGGTGAGCACGATCGAGCCGATGTCCGCCGCCGAGTGGCTGAACGGCACCGGCGTCGAGTCGGGAGTGGCGACGCTGGTGGAGAAGATCAGCGATCCTCCCGAGTCGTAGACCTCGACCAGGATGGTGTCCGGAAAGCCGTCGAAGGCCGCCATCGTGAACGAAGCGTCGGTGCTCGGCGTGTCGTACGCGATTCGCATCGGCCCGCCGGTCAAGATGGTGCGGGTGGTCAGGCCGTAATAGGTGTCGTCGTTCCACTGGACGACGTCGCCGGTGGTGGACGCGTAGGAGGCGCCGTCTTCGACCAGGCCGGGGCCCTGGCCATTGGCGACCGTGGTATCGTCCAGCACGATGTTGCCCAGGACCACCTCGCCGCCCGCGGGCGGTACCTAGGACTCGAAGTCTTCGACCGCGCCCGAGCCGCTGGTGTTGCGGCCGAGGCTGCTCGCCGCCAAGGCACTGGGGGTTCGGGACGTGCCCGTGGGGGACACCGCGGTCGGCGGAAGACCCGCCGGGGCGGACTGGACTGCCGAAGGAGTCGGTGCGCCTTTGGGGAAGGCCGGCGACTGGCCCAGGGCCGTGCCGGCGATGAGCAAGATGGACGCCGCGAGCGACGTGGAACTGGAAAGGTAGCGCTTGAGAGTCGTTGGTTGGGGCTTCAAGGACGGATGAGGCGGGCGCACCGAGCATAAATGCGACTTCCGGGCTTGGCACGCACCGACCGCGAAGTTCGGCCGCCTTGCGGATCGAGCCGGTGCCGGAGAGGGTAGGGGCATGGCGAGCCTCCTGCCCTCCACCCGCATTCTCGCGCTCTGCCTGGTCGCCGCGCTCGCCGCGAGCAGCGCAGCGCACGCGCAGACCGCCGACCAGGCGCTGCAGACCTTGCTGCAGGCCGAAGACCTCTACTTCGCAGCCGACTACGCCGCGTGCGGCGCGCGGCTCGATGCGTTCTGGAAAGAACATCCGCCCGGAACCGAGGCGTGGGCGCGCATGCCGTGGCGCGAGACCGAGCAGTTCTACGGGCATCCGCCGGCGTACTACGCGTTGCGCATGCTGACCGACTGCTTGGAGTGGCGGCTTGCGCCCAAGCCCAAGCGCGCACCCAAGCCCGCCACCGCGCAACTGACCGTGCTGCTGGTCGGCCGCTCCGCCGGCATCGAGCCGCGCACCAGCGCCGAACTCATGGAGGGGAAAGGCGCGGCCGTCGAACACGAGCTCGAGCGCGCGCTGCTCGAGGACGATCACCGGATCATCCACCAGTCCCTGGCGCTGTTCCGCGAGCACGTCCTGGCCATGACCGAAGGCCGCCTGCAGGTCGAGGTGGAGATCGAACACTTGAAGAAGCTCCAGGTGCCCGTCGAGACCGCTGGCGTCCCGCGCCGCTTCGCCGGACTTGCGGGAGATGCCTGGGCCGCGATTTGGGCGGCGGTGCCCGCCGACACCCGCGCGACCACCGACTGGTGGTGGGTGCTCTATCCCTCGCACGTGCCCGAACGGCACACGGCCTTCGCGCGCACCGAGTTCATCACCGGCGGCATGGGGTCCGGGCCCGACGGCGGCTCGCCCTGCTTCACCATCGACGACCGCTGGCTGACCCGGAAGCCGCCGCACCTCGGCAGCGGGCCGTACACCGACGACGAGCGCCGCGCCTACCTGCCGCAGTGGCTGCAGCACGAGTTCTTCCACCACCTGTTCCGCACCTGGCCCGAGTTCGGGCTCGAGGCCGAAGGCCACCAGTGGTTCCAGCGCGACGTCTGGCCCGAGGATTTCGAAGGCCGCCTGGAGCCCGACTACTTCCACGAAGCGCTGCACAAGCGCCTGCAGCCGCGCGCCGATCCGCCGCTGCACGTCGGCCTGCGCTATGCCCCTCCGCCGCAGAAACTCTTCGCGCGCCTGAAGATCGCCGACCTGCTCGGCGAGTACGCGCACACGCCGGCCGAAAACGGCTGGCACACCGGCCGCATCGATGCGGCCGTCATCGACGGCAAGAAGGCGCTGCAGTGGACCAACGCCGCCGGCGTTTCGTGGGCCCTGGTCCCGGACCTGCGCCACGGCGTGCTGCGGATCGGCCCCGACAACCCTTACTGGAAAGAAGGCGCCGAGACGCAGCAGGACTTCCTGATCGCTCTGGAGCGCGACGCCGACGGCGACTACCTGCCCGAGCCGGTGGGCTTCCGCTTCGGCGGGGGCTTGTACAGACTGTGGGAATAGAATCTGTTCAAATAAATAAGGTGTTCATGGAAGATGAACGATATATAATACTGAACAAGCAAGCGCCTTGCTTTGCAAATTGACGCGAAAATCGTCACAAATACCCTGAAATTGCTTGCCGAAGCCATGCAACTCGACCTTCTGGAGCAGCACTACCTTAAGGCCCTGCGACGCCTCGGGGTGGAGAAGGTGCGTCCCCTCGGTGTCGGCGTCCAAGGCCTTGCTCGATGGGAATTGGTGGGGCCCTGGGGCGCGCACGAGTTCGCGATTCTGGAAAGAACCGGATTGGCCGCGGCGGCCGCAGCCGCCGTGGCCGCGGCCTTTCCAGCGCAGGCAGAGCGGCGCCTGCTTGTGATCGACCGGGTCGGTCCGGTGCTGGCCAAGGAACTGCGGCGGCTCGACATCTGCTTTGTCGATGCCGGCGGCAACGCCTGGCTCGCGGCCCCTGGACTCTGGATCCAAGTCGAAGGGCGTCCCGTCAAGACTCCCCGGCATCGGCCCGCGCGCTTGTACGGCAAGGCGGGTATGCGGCTTCTCTATCTGCTCCTGCACGATCCGAACATCGTCGCGCTCCCTCAGCGCGAGTTGGCGACGCGGGCAGGCATCGGTTTGGGAAATCTGCCGCGACTGCTTGGCGACCTGCGCGAGGGAGGTTTCGTGGAACAGACCGGAGCAAAGCAATTCGCGCTCACGGACGGGTCGGCGCTCCGCCAACGCTGGGAGGAGATGTTCTTGCTCGTGCATCGACCCAAACTTGAGATTGCCGGCTACCGTCTTGCCCACGGTGAGGCCATGGAAGACTGGGGGGCGAAACTTGTTGTGCAGCACCTCGAGTTTGTCGGAGAGTGCGGAATCGGCGGTGAACTCGGCGCCGCATTGCTCACCAAGACGCTGCGGCCGGCGACGGCGACGATCTACCGGGACAAGGCGTTCACGGCGAAAGAACTCGCGCACTTGCATCTGGTGCCCACGGACGAGTTGCCGCAGGTGCAGCTCTTGACCCCAATCGCGAACCAACGGGAACGGGCCGTGATTGCACCCAAGAACGTGCCCGTGGCCGACCCCCTGCTTCTTCGCGTGGAGCTCCTGTACACCCGAGATCCGCG
>DASWJW010000079.1:0-2381 GCA_036396955.1 Planctomycetota bacterium | reverse complement strand
GGTGCGCGGGTGGGGGTTGGACTTCAAGAACACTCCTTCGGGGGCGTCGCCGCCGGCGTCGGAGCCGAGGCTCACCCACGGCAACGCGAGCTGGCGCTCGACGTTGTCCTCGGACATCAAGAAGTACACCGTGCCTACCCGGCTGCCGTCCTCGATCACCAGGTCGATCGCGGTCTCTTCGGGCGTCGTTCCGCGCAGCGCCGCGACTTCGGCGAGCGATTTGCCGGTATAGGGCTTGAGGGCATCGTTCTTGAACGAGACCAGCAGCACTTTGTCGGAGGAGCCGGCCGCCAGCAGCAGATTCTCCCAGTCGTCGGACTCGGCGCGCATCTCGGCGACCACGCGCGCGCGCACGGCGGGGTCCTGCATGCGCTCGGCCCAAGCCTCGTAGCCGCCTTCCTGCACCCATGGCGGCATCGATGCGTCCAAGCCGGTCGCCCCCGCGGTATAGGTGTACATGTCGGCGGTGAGGTCCAGGCCCTCGGCGCGCAGCGCATCGACCCGCGCGATCACTTGGTCCATTTTCGGCCAGTTGGCGCGGCCGGCGGCCTTGAGGTGGTAGATCTCGGCGCCGCAGCCGGCGGCGCGCACGATGCGTTCGACCTCGTCGAGCGCTTCGAGCAGGCGGTTGCCCTCGCTGCGCATGTGCGTGATGTAGCGGCCGCCATAGCGCGCGGCGGTCTGCATCAGCGCGATCAACTCGTCGGTGCCGGCGTAGAAAGCCGGCGCGTAGATCAGCGAACTGCCGACGCCGAGCGCGCCTTCTTCCATCGCCGTGGCCACCAGCTCCTGCATGCGGACGAGTTCGGCGGGCGTGGGCGGCCGGTCGTCCTGGTCCAGGACGAACATGCGCACCGTCGTGGCGCCGACGAAGGACGCCACGTTGGGCACCACGCCGCGCGCTTCCAGGTGCTCGAGATAGCCGCCGAGGGTGCGCCAGGGGATCTCGTAGCGCAGGTCGCCTTGCAAGGAGAGCTGTTCGGCCACCATGGCTTCGGTGAGCGGTCCCATCGACCAGCCTTCGCCGAAGACCTCGAGCGTCACGCCCTGGCGCAGGTCGGACAAGGCGCGCCCGTCGACCAGCAAGGAGTCCACCGCCCACGAGAGCACGTTGATGAAGCCGGGCGCCACGACCAGCCCGCTGCAGTCCACTTCCTGCACGCCGCGGGATCCCGACAGGTCGCCGAGTGCCGCAATGCGGTCCCCGCGCAGTCCCAGGTCGGCTACGAAGGCCGGGGCACCGCTGCCGTCCACGATCCGCCCGCCGCGCAGGACCACGTCGTAATCGGCGGCGGAGCGGGGGGGCATGGTCGAACAGCCGAGCGCGAGCAAGCAGACAAGAGCGGTCCTGCAGTGCAAACCCATGGGCGGATCCTAGCCCGTGCGCCGGACTCCCGGGCCGCCTAGACTCGCAACCCGGCTGGCCCATGGACGTCGAATCCCCCGTGCAGAATGGTTCCTCCACGCAGCCCGAAACGCGCGTTTTCGGCCGTAGCGAGGTCTACGGGGCGCTGCAGACGCGTTTCGGACACCGGGAGTTCCGGCCGGGGCAGGCCGAGGTCCTGCGCTCGATCCTGCAAGGCCGGCCGACCATCGCCGTGCTGCCCACTGGGGCGGGAAAATCGCTCTGCTACCAGCTGCCGGCCGTGCTGCTCGGCGGCACCACGCTGGTCGTCTCGCCGTTGATCGCGCTGATGCGCGACCAGGTGCGCGCGCTGCGCGAGAAGGGCGTCGCCGCCGCCAGCCTCGACAGCAACCAGGACTTCGAGGACCGCCGCGACGCCGAGGGCGCGTTCGCCGCCGGCCAGCTCGATCTGCTGTACGTCTCGCCCGAGCGGCTCGGCACCGAGCGCTTCCGCGAACTGCTGCAGGGCGTGCGGGTGCCGATGGTCGCGATCGACGAAGCGCACTGCGTGATGCGCTGGGGTCACGATTTCCGCCCGGCCTATCTGGAGATCCTGCCGTTCCTGCGCGAACTGCGGCCGCAGTACCTCGCGGGCTTCACCGCCACGGCCACGCCCGAACTGCGCGAGGAACTGGGGACCGCGCTCGGCATGGACCAGCCCGAGATCTTCGTGCGCGGCTTCCACCGCACCAACATCGACCTGCAGGCGATGCGCGCGGGCACCGAAGCGGAACGCCGCGTGACCGCCGTCCGCCTGGTGCGGACGCGGGAAGGCAGCGCCCCGGCGCTGGTGTACGCCGCCACGCGGGCCGCGACGGAAGAAGTCGCCGAGGCCTTGCGCGCGGACGGCCTGCGCGCCTTGCACTACCACGGCGGCTGCGAGCCCGAACACCGCTCGCGGGCGCAAGAGGCCTTCTTGCGCGACGAGGTCGACGCGCTGGTCGCCACCAACGCCTTCGGCATGGGCATCGACAAG
>DASWJW010000078.1:0-10074 GCA_036396955.1 Planctomycetota bacterium | reverse complement strand
GACCAGGCTGCGGGCGGTCGCGTCGGCCAGTTCCCGGCGCTGCGCCCAGGCTCGCGAGAAGTCGGGCAGCGGCTCGCCGGGCGGCAGCGGCGTCAGACCGAGCTCGCCCGGGGGCAGTTCGCGCGCGAATTCGTCGGGACGGAGCGCTTCCGTCGGCGAGGAGCAGGCGGTGAGGACGAGCTGGCCGAGGACGGCCGGAATGCAGCGACGCATAGAGGAAAGGTAGCGAGCGGCGGCGCGCGCGTTCAAGGCCGGCGGCCGGGGGGCCGTGCTCTTCGCCGCGGAAGCAGCACGGCGGCGTGCGGCGCCGGGCCTATGCTGGGCGAATGCTCGCGACCTATTCGCGCGAACTCGCCGGCGGCGCGCGGCTCTCGCTGTTTCCGATCGAGAGCGAAGCGCTCCGCGACAATGCTCTCGGCGACCCCAGCGCACGGGCCAACCCGCTTCTGGTGCCGGCCGGCGGCGGCGGCGGACTGCCTCTGGTGGCGATCCTGGTCGGCTTCACCGGCAGCGGCCACCGCGTGCTCAACGTCGCGCTCTGGTCGGAGAATCTGCCCGAACGGCTCGCCCGCGGCATGGCGGAAGGCCGCATTCCGCAGGCGGTGTTCGTCTGGCCGGCATGCGAGACCCGGCTTGGCGGCAGCCAGTTCCTCGATTCGCCGGCAGTGGGCCGCTACGAGACCTTCGTCCGCGACGAGCTGGTGCCGGCAGTCGAGGCCGCGCACAGCTGCGGCGGCGCGGGCCGGCGGGTGCTCGCCGGCAAGTCGAGCGGCGGTTTCGGCGCGCTCACGCTGGCCATGCGCAACCCGGGCTTCGCCGCCGCGGTCGGCTGCCACGCCGGCGACATGGGCTTCGAATACGGCTACATGCGAGATTTCCCCGAGGCCCTCAACGTATGGCGGCGGCACGGCGGGCCGGCGGCTTTCCTCGCGGCGCTCCCCGGCCTGAAGATCGGGACTCCCGAGATCCACGCCGTGAGCACGCTGGCGATGGCGGCGTGTTACTCGCCCGACCCGGCCGAGCCGCTGGGCTTCGCGCTGCCGGTCGACCCGGCGACCGGGGCGTTGCACGAAGCGGTATGGCGGCGCTGGCTCGCGCACGATCCGTTGCGGATGATCGCCGACGCCGACCACGCCGCAGCGCTGCGCGAACTGCGCGGCCTCTACCTCGACGCGGGCGAGCGCGACGAGTTCGCGCTGCAGTGGGGGCTGCGGCGTTTCGTGCGCGCGCTCGACGCCGCCGATGTTCGGCACCGCGCGGAATTCTTCGACGGCGGCCATTTCGACATGGACGTCCGCTACGAGACGAGCTTGCCGTTCCTGCTCGGCGCGCTCTAGCGCTGGTCAGGACCCGTCGGCGAGGTCGACCTGCACTTGCGCCCGCGGTTCGTGGGCGTGGTCGGCGCCGGGGTGGTGCGCGTGGTCGTGGCGGTGCGCGGGCAGGAGTTCGGCGAGCCAGCCGCGCGGGCCGCAGCGCAAGAACGACAGCGCGAGCGGCACGGCGAGCGCCGCGAGCACCAGGTTGGCACCGACCGCGCCGAAGATCGCGGGGCGCAGCCGCATCGGCGCGAGCCAGCCGTCCTGCGCCAGGTCGGCCAGGTTGTGTCCCGGCACCCACGCTGCGGTGGCTGCGCCGGCGGCGACCGCGAGCAGCGCCGGTACGAGGTCGAGTGCGAGACCCGCGCGCCCGTGGAGGCGCCGCAGGACGCGCCGGCTCGCCACGCCCGTCGTCGGCGCCAGGACCAGGAAAGCGGCCACGCCGGCGGGATCGAGGAAACGGGTGAGCAGCACGGTCCCTGCCAGGACGGCCGCCGCCGGGCTCCACTGCAGCGGCCAGCCGAGCAGCACGCCGATCGCGACGGCGCGCCAGGGCGCCGCTCCCAGGCCGATTTCTCCGAGGCCGGTCGGAATCAGCGCAAGCGCGAGCGCACCGAGCAGCAGAACTCCGTGCCAGGCCGCGTGGTGATCGAGCCAGTCGCCGCGCAAGTAGCGCCAAGCCGCCGCAACACCGCCGGTCCGCGGCGGGAGCGAGTCGGAGTGCATGTGCACGGCGCCGGACCGGCGGGGCAGAGCGCCCCCGAGCACGGTGGCGACGCCGAGAGCTCCGACCAGTCCGGCCGCGAGCCAGATGCCGACCATGCGCCAGCCGAGCACCGCGAGTCCCAGCCCCAAGGCTTCGAAAGACAGGAACGGCGACCCGAGCAGGAACGCCACCGCGGCGCGGCCGCGACCGTGGCCCACCAGGTCTTCGTAGACCGGCAGACGGCCGCAAGTGCAGACCGGAGTGACCAGCGCCACATGCAGCCCCGACAAGGGCCCGCCTCCGCGCGCCGGGTCGGGGGCGGGGAGCAAGGTGGTGGCGAGAGCGGCCAGCGGACCGCCGAGCAGTACGGGCATCCAGTACGGCATGAGCCAGAAGTACGAGCCGGTCCAGACCTTCTCGAGGCCGGTGAAGAGATTGCCGTGGTGCAGCAGGACCAGGCCGATCAAGGCGAGCGTGGCGCCGCCGGCTCCGTACGCGGAACGCCGCCGCGCCGTGCTCTGGTCCTGCGTTTCAGCCGGCGCGGTCTGGTGCGCGAGCACGTGTAGGAGCGCGCCGGCGACCGCGGCGAGCAACAGGCCGGTGATCGGCAAATCGGCGGCACCGGCCGCGCCTTGGCCGCCGAGCCAGCCGCCGATGGTCGCCACTCCGATCGCCACCAGGCCAAGGCCGGCCGCGCGCTTGCCGAAGAGCGGTCGCAGGACGACCTCAAGCAGCAAACCGACGGGCAAGCGGTGCAGCGCGATGGCCGCCGCGACCGAAAAACGCAGGCGGGAATCGCCTTCGGCGCGGGCGACCGCCAGGGCGGCGCCGTCGATGGCCGCGTGCAGCACCAGGCCGGCGCACGCGGCGAGCACGGCGCCCTGGTGCGCGCGCCGGTGAGCGCCGCGAAGCGCGCGTTCGGCGAGCGACGGCAAGGCGAAGCCGGCCACGGCGGCGACGAGCGCCCATGAGCCCGCGGCGCGGACGGCTTCGGGCAGCAGCTCGAACGCGACCAGCCCGCCCATCGCCATCAGGACGAAACCGTCGAGCGCGTACAACGCGCCACCGCGCCCGCGCAGCGCGCGCGCGAGCAGCGGCCCGACGGCGAGCGCGGCGAGCGCGACGAGCAGTGCGATCACGTTGCGGCTCCGGCCTTCGCCACGGCGCGCGCTGCGCTTTCACCGGCCAGGCGGCCGGTGATCCAGGCCCAGAGGAAGTTGTAGCCGCCGATGCGGCCGATCACGTCCAGGATCTCGCCGCACAAGTACAGGCCCGGCGTGCTCCGGCTCTCCAGCGTGCTCGGATTGAGTTCGCCCAGCGGAACTCCGCCGCCGGTGACCTCGGCGACCGAAAAGCCGGCGTCCCCGGAGATCGGAAGCGGAAAGTTGCAGAGCACGGCCAGCAAGCGGTCGCGCATCGGCCCGGTCAGCGTGCCCATGCGGACGTCGAGCCGCAGCCGGGCGCGGAGGATCAGGACCTCGGCCAGCCGGCGCGGCAGGAGGTCGCCGACTGCGCGCGCGGCCTCGCGCCGTCCGCGCGCGTGCCAGTAGTCCTTCCAGTACTCCGGCGTCAGCGCGTTCCAGGCCACTTCGATGGTCGCCCGGTCGCGCACCCACCAGTGGCTGGCGTCGAGCACCGCCGGTCCGCTGAAGCCCTTGTGGGTGATCAGCAATTCGCGCACGCGTTCTTCGACGACCTTGCCGCCGACGATCGCCCGCCAGCGCACGGGAAGGGCGATTCCAGCCAGGCCGGCGAAGCCGGCGTCGTCGGAAAGCAGCGGCACCAGCGCCGGGTAGGGATCGAGCAAGGAGTGGCCCAGGCTGCGCGCGAGGCCGTAGCCGGAACCGTCCGATCCAGTCTTGGGAACCGAGCAGCCGCCGCTCGCCAGGATCACGCGTTCGGCGTGCAGCTGCGTGCCGTCGGCGTTGTGCAGCAGCAAGCCGCCGCCCGGGTCGCGTTCGATGCGCTCGACCCGCCAAGGCACGCGCACCTCGACGCCTTCCTCTTCGACGGCCCGGACCAGCCGGTCGCGCACCGGCCGCGCGCGCTGGACTGCGGGAAAGAGCTTGCCGCTGGCTTCTTCTTCGACGAGCGCCAGGCCGAGATCGACTTCGAAGAACGCACGCACGTCCTCGAGTCGCCAGGTCAGGAACAGCCGGCGCAGCACGTTGGGGGACCCCGTGCTGAAGAAATCGGCTTCCTCCGAACCGATTGGCAGCACGTTGCAGCGCCCGCCTCCGCTGATCAGGATCTTGCGCCCCGGCGCCTTGCTGCCTTCCAGGAGCACGGTGCGGACTCCTGCTCGGGCCGCCCACAAGGCCGCCGTCAGACCCGCGGCGCCGCCGCCGACGATTGCGAGCGGGCAGTGTTCCGTGGGGCTCACGCGAGCGCGGCGGCGATCGGCGCGTCGGCTTCGACCGCCGCGAGCCAGGCGGCGAAGCCGGACCTCTCGGTGGCGAGCGTGCGCGTCAATCGCTCTTCCCATTCCGGCAAGCCGGCCCGCAGGCGGCGCGCCATTTCTTCGAGGTGCTTCTCTTCGTCGCGCAGGATCGAAGCCACGGAGAACGGCGCGCCAGCCGCGCGCAGGCTCGCTTCATAGAGCGGGTAGAACGCTTCCGCGCGGATCTCGATCGCGGCGCTCGTGAGCAGGTAATTCCACTCGCCGCGCTCCTCCGCAGGCAGATCGGCCAGGGCGAGGGCCGCGGCCGCATCGACTTGCTGGAAGTAGCCTTCGCCTTCTTCCCCGGCGAGCGTGTCGGCGGCGGCGAACGTCGCCACGGCCGCGGGCCTTCCGGCGGCCTCGGCAAGGCGTAGCGCGAGGCGCTTGAGCCGCACGGCGTGGCCGGCTTCTTCGACCGCGTGCTGCAATCCGTCGACGTCGAGCCGTTCGGCCTGGCGCACCTTGAGCATCTTGCGCACCCCCACGTACTCGAGGCGCGCGAAGGTATTGACCAGTCGCGCGTGCCGCAACGGGTCGGCGACCACGGCGTCGAGCATGGTCCGCACGCGCGAAGCGGGCGGATCGGCACGGAGTTCGGCAAGGAAGCGTTGCATGGTCTCGAGCCGCGAACGGCCGCTCATCCTAGCCGTGCGTCCGTGGCGGTGCCGGGGTCGCCGCGTCGAGCACGTTGCGGCAGGCCTGCAGCATGGCGGCGGCGATCCGGTCGGATTCGGCGTCGCTGGTGCACGCCGGCGGCATGGCGTAGAGGACGTTGCCCAGCGGGCGCAGCAGGACTTCTCCGCCGCGGCAGGCCGCGCGCAGCCGCGGCGCGAGATCGGAGAGGTAACCCGCGTTTCCCGCATCCGCGAGTTCGACCGCAACGATGCCGCCCAACCGCCGCAGTTCGGCGACGCCGGGGTGCGCGCGCAACGACTCGAGTCCGCGCTCGATGCGCTCCCCGAGCGCGCCGAAGCGCGCCGGCACGTCGGAGTCACGCAACAGCGCCAGCGACTCGAGCGCGACCGCGCAACCCAGGGCGTTGGCGGTGAAAGTATGGCCGTGGAAGAAGGCTTCGGCGCGGACTTCGGACTGGAACGCAGCGAAGATTTCGGCGGTCGCCAGCGTGGCCGCAAGCGGCAGCATCCCTCCGGTCAGGCCTTTCGCCACGCACAAGAGGTCCGGGCGCACATCCGCGAGTTCGCAAGCGAACAGCGCCCCGGTGCGTCCGAACCCGGTCATCACCTCGTCGGCGATCAAGAACGCGTCGTGCGCGTCGCAGCAGGCCCGCACGCTGCGCAGGAATTCGGGGGATTGCATCCGCATGCCTGCGGCGCCCTGCACCAAGGGCTCGACGATCATTCCCGCCACGCGGCCCCGATGCGCCTGGAAAGCGGCGTCGAGTGCCGCAGCGTGCGGCGGGATCCGCACCACGTGGAACAAGAAGGGGGAGAATTCCCGAAAGAAAGGTTCCGGGTCGCTTGCGGCCATCGCGCCGAAAGTGTCGCCGTGGTAGCCGCCCTCGAGCGCCAGGAAAATGGTGCGCGCCGGTTCCTTGCGCCGCACCCAGGTCTGGTACGCGAGCTTGAGCGCCACTTCGACGGCGGTGCTGCCGTCGTCGCTGTAGAAAACCCGCGCAAGCCCGGGCGGCGCGACTGCGAGCAGCTGCTCGGCGAGGCGCACGGCCGGCTCGTGCGTGCAGCCGGCGAACAAGACGTGGTCGAGCGTGCGTGCCTGGCGCTCGAGAGCCGCGACCAGCCGCGGGTGGCCGTGCCCGTGCAGGCAGCACCACCACGACGAAATGGCGTCCAGCAACCGCCGTCCGTCGGCGAGTTCGAGCCAGGCGCCCTCGGCGCGGACCACCGCGAGCGTCTCGTCGGGCAGGCCGTGCTGGGTGTAGGGATGCCAGCAGACTTCGGCGTCGCGTGCTGCCCAGTCCGGGGCGCCGGTCACGGCAGCAGCTCCGCAAGCGCCTCGGCGTCCAGGGCGGAGTCGAGCGCGGCGGCGCCGAGGTCGCGAAGCTGCGGCATGGCCAGCACCGGAAAATCGCAGCGCGCGCGCAAAGTAGCGAGGTTGTCCGCGTGGAGCGGACCATTGAGCACCACTGCGGCGACGCGCAGGCCGCGCGAGCGCGCGGCCTCGACCGAAAGCAGCGTGTGGTTCAGTGTGCCGAGGCCGCTGCGCGCCACCAGCACCAAGGGAGCGCCGAGGCGGGCGAGCAGGTCGAGCTGGTCCTCGCGCGCGTTGAGCGGCACACGCAATCCGCCTGCGCATTCGAGGATCCAAGCGGCTGCGGGCGTCGTGTCCAGGCGCGCGCGGACTGCAGCGAACAACGCTTCCACCGTAATGCCGCGGCCTTCCGCCGCGGCGGCCTGGTCCACCGAGGCCGCCAATGCAAACGCTGCGAGCGGTGCCTCCGCGTGCGTCGCGTCGAGCTGCGCCAAGGTGCGCACGGTGCCGGTGTCGGAGTCGGCGCCGGTCTGGACCAGCTTGGTGTAGCGGACGTCCTTGCCGGCACGGCGCGCCGCGCGGGCGAGCAAGGCGGCGAGCAAGGTCTTGCCGACGCCCGTGTCGGTGCCGGCGACGACCAGCGGCCGCGCCCGCGCCGCAACGACGGCGGGCGAATTCCGGCCCACGCGCTCCATGGCGTCGACCACTCCCGCAACGAGCGCGTCGATGTCCTGGTCGGCGTGATCGGCGTGGCAGACCAGGCGCAGGCGGCTGGTGCCGGCGGGAACGGTCGGCGGGCGCACCGCGCGCACGTCGAAGCCTCGCTCTTGGAGCACGGCGGCCGCCGCCAGCGTGCGGCGCTCGCTGCCCAAGCGGATCGGCACGATCGCGCTCTCGCCGCCCGCAGGGACTCCGGCTGCGGCGAGTCCGGCGCGCAAGCGCGCTGCCGCGGCGTGCGCACGGATCCGGCGGCCGGGCTCGGCGCGCGCAATGGCGATAGCTTGCACCAGGGCGGCGGCGGTCGCCGGCGCCGGCGCGGTCGTGTAGACGAAGGCGCGGCCTCGGTTGACCAGCGTTTCGATCAAGGGCGCCCCGCCGGCCACGAATCCTCCGCTCGCGCCGAGGGCCTTGCCGCCGGTGAAGACGCGCGCGAACACGCGTTCGCTTGCGGCGAGCGCGCTCACCTTGCCGGCGCCTTGCGGGCCGTACATGCCGGCCGCGTGCGCTTCGTCGACGAGCAACCAGGCGTCGTGGGCGCGCGCGAGCTCATGGAAATCCGCCAGCGGCGCGAGGTCGCCGTCCATCGAGTAGACCGATTCGCAGACGATGAAGCGGCGCCGCGCTCCAGAGTGCGCGTGCAGCACCCGTGCGAGAGCCGCCGCGTCGCCGTGGGGAAAGACTTCGATACGCGCGCGTGAAAGCCGTGCGCCGTCGATCAACGATGCGTGGTTCAATTCGTCGCAGGCGAGCAAGTCGCCGCGACCGGCGATCGTGGCGAGCAGCGCCTGATTGGCTTGCCAGCCGGTCGGGAACAAGAGAGCGCCTTCGGTGCCCAGCCACTCGGCGGCGGCGCGCTCCGCGGCGGCGTGCGGCGGCAGGTGTCCGCGCAAGAGACGCGCTGCCGGGGCGCCGACCCCGTACTCCTCGAGTGCGGCCCGCGCCGCAGCGATCAAGCGGGGCTCGCGCGACAGCCCGAGGTAGTCGTTGCTCGTGAAGTCCGCGCCCGCCGGCGCCAGGAGTTCGCGCCGCAGCCCAGCGGCCTCCCAGGCGGCCATTTCGGCGCGCAATTGCTCCAGGAGGTCGGCAGCCATGGCAGCCGGCCGCGCGGCCTAGACCGGCAGTCCCGCGTGCTGCGCCGGCCGCACGTTGCGCTCAGGGTGCAGTCCCAGCTTCGCCAGCAGCGCGCCGTCGGCGTCGATTCCGGGGTTGGGCGTGGTGAGCAGCCGGTCGCCGAGGAAGACCGAGTTGGCGCCGGCCAGGAAGCACAGCGCCTGCGCTTCTTCGCTCATTTCGGTGCGTCCGGCCGACAAGCGCACCTTGGAGCGCGGCATCAGCAGCCGCGCGGCCGCGACGGCGCGCACCATGTCCTGCCACGGCAGCGGCTCGGTCTCTCCCAAGGGAGTCCCCGCCACCGGGACCAGGGCGTTGATCGGAACGCTTTCGGGCGGCGGCTCCATTCGCGCAAGTTCGTGCAGCAGGCCGATGCGGTCGGCTTCGCTCTCGCCCATGCCGAGGATGCCGCCGCAACAGACCTTCATTCCCGCATCGCGCACGCGCTGCAGCGTCTGCAACCGGTCGGCGTAGGTGCGCGTGGAGATGATCTCGCCGTAGTACTCGGGCGAGGTGTCCAGGTTGTGGTTGTAGTAGTCGAGCCCGGCATCGGCGAGGGCCGCGGCGTGCCGTGGTTCGATCATGCCGAGCGTGGCGCAGGTCTCCAGCCCGAGCGCCTTCACGCCGCGCACCATCGCCAGCACCTGGTCGAAGTCCTCGCCTTCGCGGACTTCGCGCCAGGCCGCCCCCATGCAGAAACGGTCGGCGCCGCCGGCGCGCGCGCTGCGCGCCGCTTCGAGCACGCGGTCCAGGCCGATCAGCTTCTCGGTCTCGAGTTCGACCTCGAAGTGCGCGGACTGCGGGCAGTAGGCGCAGTCTTCGGGGCAGGCGCCGGTCTTGATCGAGAGCAGCGAGCTGCACTGGACCTCGGCCGGGTCGTGGTGCGCGCGGTGGACCGCTGCGGCTTCGAAGACCAGGTCGAGCAGGGGCCGGCGGTACAGCTCGGCGACCTGGTCGCGGGTCGGCGGGGGGGTGACGGCGGCCATGCGGCGCGCATTCTCCCGGATCCCCGCCGGGCAGCAAGGATCGCTCATGCCCGGAGCTTTCACTGCGCGAGCAGCGCGTCCAGCTCGTCGGGGTCGATGCTGGGTGGCAAGCAGCTCGTGCCGCGGCATAGATAGAGCGTGGCGAGCCCCTTGGCCGCGGCCCGGCCGGCGAACAGCGGCAAATCGCTGTCCGGATCGGCCTGCGCGCGGAACACGGTGAGCAGCGGCGGCGTGCCCGCGGAGAACAAGGCCTTGCGCCAGCCAGCGAGCGATTCGCGGCTGCCGGAGCCGACCACCACGGCCGTGCGCGCTTCGTCGACGGCGCGGTGCAGCGCGAGAAGCGTGGCGGTGAAGGCGCGCGGGTTCGAACTCTCGACCAGGGCCAGGCCGGCGGCGAGCCCGCGTTCGGCGACGTTCAGCCAGCGCTCGTCGTGATCGAACGCGTGCAGCAGCACCAGGGATTCGAGCGCGACCGCGTTCGGCGCGGGCGTCGCGCCGTCCCAGGGGCTCTGTAAGCGGTGAAGCAGGTCGGGGTCGGAGCCGTCGGTGGTGTAGAACACGCCGCTCACCTCGTCCCAGTAGCCGGAGATCATGGCATCGGCGAGCGTTTGCGCATGCGCGAGCCAGCGTTCGTCGCCCGTGCTCTGGAACAGCGAAAGAAAGGCGCGGCACAAGTAGGCGTGGTCTTCGAGCACGGCCGCATGGCGGGCTTCGCCGGCGCGCCAGGTGCGCTGCCAGCGGCCGCCTTGGTCGCGCAGCTCGCGCAGCAGGAATTCCGCCGCCGCGACGGCTGCCTCGGTGTAGCGAAGTTCGTCGAGCGCGCGGCCGGCATGCGCGAGCGCGTCGATG
>DASWJW010000077.1:0-3175 GCA_036396955.1 Planctomycetota bacterium | reverse complement strand
CAGCGCGTTTTCGCTGGTGATCTTGCGGCGGTCCGCTTCCGGGATGCCGGCCTTGGCGAACTGTTCCGCGACGACCTGCCGCGAATTCGGCCAGCAGGTGGCCGGGTGCGGGAAGTCGGTCGACCAGTACAGGCAATCGGGCCCGAAGAACTTGTACGCCGCGGCGAGTCCCGACGGCTCGTACATGAAGGTCGCACCCATCTGTCGCCGGAAGTACTCGCTCGGCAGCAGCTTCACGCCCGGAAAGGTGTAGTGCTGATGCATGCGCGGGTCAAGCACCGTCTCGAAGAAGAACGGCAGCCAGCCGAGCCCCGGCTCGACCAGGATGACCTTGAGCTTCGGGAAACGCTCGAGCGTGCCGGTGAGGATCCAGAACAGGATCGGCTCGGCCAGCGCGACCGCCGGCATCGCGGTGAAGATGCCCTTCTGCGGCGTCGGGTCACGGCGGAACACATCCCACAGCGAGGCCTTGAGGTCCAGGTGGTTGAGCACGGTGAGGCCAAGATCGCCCAGCGTCGCCCAGAGCGGGTCGTAGCGCGTGTCATGCACGTCCGGCAGACCGAACTCACTTGGAAATGGCGTGATCTGCACGCAGCGCGCGCCGCGCTTCGCGAGCCGATGCACTTCCTGGACGGCGAAATCGATGTCGAACAGCTGGATCTGGTAAGCGGTCAACAGACGCTTCGGATCGACCGCGGCGAAGTCCGCCATGCCGTCGTTGTAGCCCGACAGCGCCTCCTTCCAGTCCTCGCCCATCAGCTTGGGCGTGCAGTACTTCGAGCCGCCGACCTCGGGGAAGATCACCTCCGCGTCGACGCCGTCCTTGTCCATGGCGGCCAACTTGCCGTGCGGCTCGAAATGGCCGGGGTCGCGCGCCGCCTCGGGATCGACGAAGTCCTCGAGCTCGAGGTTCTTCTGCCCGCCGCGCAGCTCCGTCGCATCGAAGATCGCCTGCGTCTTGACGGCCTCGTCCCAGACCGAGTGCAGTCGCTTCGACAAGCGGGCCTTGACCCAGTCGTCCGTGAAGTGCACGTGCGAATCCGCGGAGACGAGGCGCTCCGTGGCAGGGGCGATGCTGGACATGGCGAATCCTCCTGGGTGGCTGGCCGCGGCCGAGGCAGCCTGAGCGCCGCACGCAGCCGAGTGCGACCGGACCATTCTGCTCGACCCCCCGGGCGCGGTCAATTAGAGTACCGAGAGTACCGCTACGATGGCGAACCGCGCTGGTCGCGGGGCCGGGCGCCGAGGCATGCACACAGAGGACGCAACCGAGTACGACGCGAACCGCTACGCGGGGTACCTGCTGCGTGCCCTCGGCGTTGACGTCGTCGCGGCGCCGCAGGGCCCGGCCGCGCACCCGGCGCTCCGCTGGGCGGAGTGCGGCGCGATGGCGTTGACCGGGCGGCGTGACGGCCCGCCGCTGATGTGCCCGGTGCCGCTGGCCGCCTGCGCCGATGGCGCGCTCGTTGCGCTGCAGCGCGTGGCCGCAGCGCCGCACGGGCTGCTGCCCGCCGGCGCCGAGTTGCTGGCGGAACGCGCGGCGCTTGCGGGCCTGCAGCGCAACGGGCGCATCTCGCCTGGCGGCGCCTGCCGCCTGCTCGACTGCGTCGACGGTCGGATCGCGCTGACGCTCGCCCGCCCCGAGGACTGGGCCTCCCTTCCCGCCTGGCTCCCGGAAATTCGGCTCAGAGCCGAATTTCCGCGGTGCAAAGAATCAGCCCAGAGCCGAAACACCGCGGCGGACTGGGAGGTGGTCGCATCCGCAGTCGCGGACCAGGAATGCGACGCGCTGGTCGAGCGCGGGCGGCTCCTGTCGCTCGCCATCGCGGCGGATCGCCTGCCGGACCATGCCCCCGAGCCGTGGCTCGTCATCGAGCATGAATGCGGCGGCGGGACGACGGCGCGACGCGGACCACCGGTGGTCGTCGACCTGTCCTCGCTGTGGGCCGGGCCCCTCTGCACGCATCTGCTCGGCCTGCTCGGCGCGCAGGTGATCAAGGTCGAGAGCACGACGCGCCCGGACGGCGCACGGTCCGGCAAGCGGGCCGTCTACGACCGGCTCAACCACGGCAAGAGCAGCGTCGCCATCGACTTTCAATCCGCACGCGGGCGTGATCAGCTGCGCCGCCTGCTCGAATCCGCCGACATCGTCATCGAGGCCTCGCGGCCCCGCGCGCTCAGGCAACTCGGCATCGATGCCGACGCGATCTGCGCGTCGCGGCGCGCGCTCACCTGGGTCAGCCTGACCGGCCACGGCCTGCGCGCGCCGCAGCAGCACTGGATCGCCTTCGGTGACGACGCCGGCGTGGCCGCCGGACTGTCGGCGTTGCTGCATCGCGCCACCGGCGAGACGCTCTTCTGCGGCGACGCCGTTGCCGACCCGCTCGCCGGGATGCACGCGGCGCTGGCCGCCTGGTGGAGCCATCGGCGCGGCGGCTCGCGGCGGATCTCGGTCTCCCTGCAGAGCGTCGTGCGCGCCTGCGTCGATTTCGCCGCGCCGCTCGACGCGCCGACGCTGCGCGAACGGCAACGGCGCTGGGAAGCGACGGCGCGCGCCGGGCCAATCGCTCGGTACCCGAGGTTTCGTATATCATCGGCCGGCCCTCCCACGATTGCATGATCACGCCCAGAGGATCGCCGATGGCCACGCCCGACACCGCCCTGCTCAAGGAACCGCCGCGGGTCCGCGGCATCCCGCTGATCGGCAACGCGCTCGACATGGCGAAGGATCCGGCGCAGTTCTTCGTCGACTGCTATCGCAAGTACGGCCCGGTGTTCCGCGTCAAGCTCATGAACAACACCTACACGGTGCTGGCCGGCGCCGAGGCCGCCAATTTCATGGGAACGCGACAGGGACGTGATTCGCTGCGTTCGAAAGAATTCTGGCAGGGCCTGGTCGACGAATGGGGCGCGAGCAAGACGCTGACCGGCGAGGATGGCGAGACGCACACGAAGTTGCGGGCCGTGATGCGTCACGGCTACTCGAAGGAATCCGTCGCCGGGCGCTACGACGAACTCGTGGCGATCACCGACTCCGTCATCGACCGCGACTGGCCGACCGGTGAGATGGTGCCCGTGCTGCAGAACATGCAGTACATCGTCACCGAGCAGCTGGGTGCGATCCTCACCGGCACCTCGCCGCGCGAGTACGTGGCCGACATCCGCACGACCATCC
>DASWJW010000076.1:0-18523 GCA_036396955.1 Planctomycetota bacterium | reverse complement strand
ACATGACGCACTGGCTCGAGTTCCAGCTGGCGCGCGGCGAGTACCGCGGCCGGCGGCTCCTCGGCGCCGAAACGCTCGCGGTGACGTGGAAGTCGCACACGCCGATGCAGCTGGGCAGTTCCTACGGGCTCGGCTGGATGCTCCACACCTGGGAGGGCCGCGCGGTAGTGGAGCACGGCGGCAACATCGACGGCTACGCCGGAGCGCCGAAGAACTCGCGAACTGCGCCGGCCGCTATCTGTTCGAGGGCGCCAACCTGTTGGTGAGCGTGCGCGTCGACGCCGGCCGGCTGGCCGTGGAGATCCAGGGTCAGGGCGGGGCGCGGCTCGAACCGCCGGATGGCAACGGTGTCTGGCGCTTCCCCGGGCAGGCGGCCACCGCGGTGGGTTTCTCGGGCCAGGAGTACGGACCGGCCGACTACCTGGTTCTCTACGACAGCGGTCTCGCCATCGAGATGCCGCGTCTCGATCCCGATCCGGACCTGCCGACCGCGGCCGAACTCTGGGAGCTACGCCGCGCGGGGATCGGCCTCGACCGGCGCGCCGCGCCGCGCAGCATCGCCATGACCGGCACCGTCGATTTCGCCCACCAGGCGGTTGGCGGCGGCACCACCACGCTGGCGCGCGGGCTCGACCGGTTCCGCGAGTCGATCGATCTGGGGGATTTCGGCGCGATGGCCGCCGGCCGCAGCGCGCGCGGCACCTGGAGCGAATCGATGTTCGAGCCGTCCCGCTGGCTCGACGGAGGCGATCGCGACGTGGCGCTCGTGCGCAACCCCATGCTGCTGCTCACGGACTGGCGAGAGAGCTACGACCAGGTCGAAGTCGTGCGCAGCCGTCTGCTCGACGACCGTCCGGTGTTCGAAGTGAACGTCGCCCAGGATGGCCGCGAGGTCTCCACCTACAGCGTCGACGCCGAGAGCGGTCTGGTGGTGCAGGAAGTCGTCAGCGTGCCGGTGCTCGGCGTCGCGACGATGAACCTGACTTTCGAGATGTCCGACTACCGCGAAGTGGAGGGGCTGCAGATGCCCTTCCGCGTCGAGATGATGACCGTGGCGATCGGCCGCGCGGAATACGTGATCGCGGAGATCCACTTCGACCGGGAACTCGCCGAAAGCGAGTTCGAATCGCCCCTGGCGGCAGCACGCTAGAATGCCGGCATGACCGTCGCGGTCAAGATCACCTACGAAGGCTCGTTGCGCTGCCGGGCCGTGCACGGCCCTTCGGGAACGGAGTTCGTGACCGATGCGCCGGTCGACAACCAGGGCAAGGGCGAGTCCTTCTCGCCGACCGACCTGGTCGGCACCGCGCTGGGGACCTGCATGCTCACGATCATGGCGATGGCGGCCGAGCGGCACGGCATCGACTTGCGCGGCACGACCGTCGACGTCGAGAAGCACATGATCGCCGACCCCAAGCGCCGCATCGACCGGCTGCCGGTCACCATCACGGTGCCGATCGCGGTGTCGGCCAAGCACCGCAAGCTGCTCGAAAACGCCGCGCACACCTGTCCGGTGCATTACAGCGTCGAGCCGCGGATCGAGCGGCCGGTCCGTTTCGTCTGGGTGGACGCGCCGGCTCCCGCGTAGCCGGCTACTTGTCGGGCTTGCGCTTGGATCGGCTGGCGAACAGCAGGCCGATCACGAATCCGGTCACCAGGGTCAGGAACAGCAGCACCGCCCGCGGCATGGTCACCGTGGCGAACAGCAGCCGGGTCTCGACCTGCTGGGTGTTCTGGAAGACCACGATCGCGGCGAGAACCGCAAGGAGGCCGACGACGATCGAGCGGGTACGGTTCATCGGCCGCCAGCCTACCCGCGTCACTTGCCGGAGATTGCCGGGTCCGCCGGAGCTGCGGCCAGTTCGATCCACTCGGCCAGGAACAGGTTCGTGTCCCGCGGCGCCGCGTTGGCGCGGTTGCTCGCAAAGACCAGCCGCTTGCCATCGGCGCTGAACATGGGGAAGCCGTCGAAAGACGGATTGAAGGTCAGGCGTTGATTCTCGCTGCCGTCGGCGCGGATCAGGAACAGGTCGAAGTCCCGGCCGTCCGCCGAGGCCTGGTTGCTCGCGTAGATGATGCGCTCGCCGTCGGGGTGGAAGTAGGGCGCGAAATTCGCCGCTTCGTTGTCGGTGATCTGCAGCTTGTTGCCGCCGTCGGCGTCCATCACCATCAGCTGCAGCGCGACCGGCTCGATCAGGTCGCGGTCGAGGAAGTCCTGGTAGCGACGGCTCTCGGCTTCGGTCTTCGGGTGGTAGGCGCGGTAGACGATCCGTTCGCTGTCGGGCGAGAAGAACGGTCCGCCGTCGTAGCCCAGGGTGTCGGTAAGCTGGGTGACGCCGCTGCCGTCGGCGTTCATCGCGTAGATCTCGAGATCGCCGTCGCGGCGCGAGGTGAAGACGATGCGCCGGCCGTCGGGGCTCACCGTGGCCTCGGCGTCGTAGCCGGGCGCCGGCGCGAGCGCTTCGAGTTCCCAGGTGTCGAGATGGCGCAGGTACAGGTCGAACTCGGGGTAGATCTTCCACACGTAGCCGTTCGAATAGTCCGGCGGCGCCAGACATCCAGGATCGGCGGCGTGGGTGCTCGCGAAAATCACGCCGCGGTCGTCCGCCGTGAAGTAGGCGCAAGTGGTGCGGCCCATGCCCGTGCTGACCAGGCGCCGCGATCCCGACAGCAGATCGAGCTCGAAGATCTGGTCGCAGCCCAGGCCGCCGACCTTGGCCTGGTAGCTCAAGCGGTCGCCGGCGAAGGAGAAGTAGCCTTCGGCGTTCTCGCCGGTCGTCGTCAGTCGCCGGACGGCGCCGAAGTGCCGTTCGCCGGGATACACCAGGTCTTCGCGAAGCGGGAGGCCGGCATCCTGCGCGGCGGCGAGCGGCTCGGGCGCTTGTGCGGCGGCGCGGGCGGCGGAATCCTGCGCGGTTGCGGGGAGCAGGCAACCGGCGGCGCAAAAGACGAGGATGGGGATCAAGGTTTCCGCTTTCCGGAGGGCGGCACGGGGTCGAAACCACCGCGCGAGAAAGGCTGGCAGCGCAACAGCCGCCAGAGCGAGAGCAGCAATCCCTTGGCTGCGCCGTGCTGCTCGAGTGCATGCAGGGCGTACTGGGAGCAAGTCGGTTCGAAGCGGCACTTGCCCGCCCCGAGCAGCGGGCTGATCCACGCGCGGTACGCGCGGACCGGCAGGGCGATCAGCCACCTCACCGCAGCTCCAGCTTGCGCTCGATCCGGCCCAGGAGTGTCACCAGTTCGTCACGCAATTCCCTCGTTCCGCAGCGCCGGCCGGAAACCAGCGGCGACAGGACCAGGTCGAGATGCGGGAGCTCGGCCCGGACCAGCCGGAACGCCTCGCGAAGGCAGCGCCTGGCGCGGTTGCGGACCACCGCGGAGCGGCTGTAGCGCCGGCTGACGCTCAAGCCCATGCGGGCCGTGCCGGGCTGCATGCCGGCCGCCGCGACGACTAGAATGAATCGTCCCCGGGCACGGGCCCCCTGGCGGTAGACGCGGTCGAAATCGGCTTTACGGAGCAGGTGGCTCGCGCGCGGCAGGCCCAGGCCCGCGCGGCCGCGGCCGAATCCGTCTGCCGCCGCCGGATTCTCGGCCGGATCCTGCGTCTGTTCCATTCCGCTCACCGCCCATGGTAGCCCTTGATCGCTGCGAACCGCTCCCGGGAGCTCCCCGGAACCGCCAGGTTTTCCTGGTGGGCCTGGGACGGCCGAGCGCGGAGGCCGCGGCGGGCATCGCGGCCGCGTGGCTGCCGGCGGCCGATGCCCGGCCGGCCCTGGTCGTCGCGGAAGAGCGTGCGCATGCGGCCCTGGTGGAGCACCTCCGCCCGCGCGTGCTGCGGATGCCGGCCGTCCCGGCCGACCCGCTCGCCGTGGCGGCGAGCTTGCGCGCGGCGCTCGACGAAGGCGCCGCACTGATCGCCGGCGGCGTCGCCGGCGCGGAGGGCGGCTGCCAGCCGGCCCTCCTCGTCAACGTTCCGCTCGGCTCCCTTGTCCTGCGCGAGCCGGGTGTCCAGGGCCCGTTCCTGTGCGTGGCCCGCACGCGCAGCCTCGCGGCTGCGGAAGACCGGCTTGAAGCGCTCGGCGCGCTCGAGCGGCACGTCCTCGCCGGAAGCCCCCAGTAGAAGGAGACCGAAACCGCATGGGTACCGCAGCTCTCGCCAACGGCATCGCGCCCGAACACGTCCACGAGACCCTTCGCCAGTGGATGCTCGTCGACGGCATGCCGGTCGTCGTCGACCTCGAGGCTTCGCACGGCGCGACGCTGGTCGATTCGGTGAGCGGCCGCGAGTACCTCGACTTCTTCGGCTGCTTCGGCAGCTGCCCGATCGGTTGGAACCATCCGGCCTTGCGCGATCCGGAATGGCTGCGCAGCACCGACGCGGCGCTCGCCAACCGGCCGTCGAATTCCGACCTGTACACGCGCGAGATGGCGGGCTTCGTCAAGGCCTTCGGCGAGCACGCCCTGCCGGACGGCTACGAGCATTTGTTCTTCATCGACGGCGGCGCGCTCGCGGTCGAGAACGCGCTCAAGGCCGCGTTCGACTGGAAGGTGCGCCGCAACCGTGCCAAGGGAGTGGCTGCGGACGTCGGCAGCATGATCCTGCACTTCCGCCAGGCTTTCCACGGCCGCACGGGCTACACGATGAGCTTGACCAACACCGACCCGGTCAA
Source organism: Planctomycetota bacterium (assembly GCA_036396955.1). Taxonomy (GTDB): domain Bacteria; phylum Planctomycetota; class UBA1135; order UBA1135; family UBA1135; genus DASWJW01. The sequence continues at coordinate 13,853 of DASWJW010000076.1, read as the reverse complement.
GGTCGCGATGTTCCCCAAGTTCCCCTGGCCGCGGGTTTCCAGCCCGACGCTGCGGTTCCCGACCGACGCCGCGGCGCTCGAAACGGTGCGCGCGGAGGAAGCGCGGTCCTTGGCCGAGATCGACCAGGCCTTCGCCGACCATGGTGACGACATCGCGGCGATTCTCATCGAGCCGATCCAGGCCGAAGGCGGCGACCGCCATTTCCGGCCCGAGTTCCTGCAGGCGCTCCAGGACCGCTGCGAGCGCTACGACTGCTTGTTCCTCGTCGACGAGGTGCAGACCGGCTTCTTCACGACCGGCAAGCCGTGGGCTTTCGAACACTACGGCATCCGGCCCGACATCGTCTGCTTCGGCAAGAAGACCCAGCAGTGCGGAATCTTCGCCGGTCCCAAGCTCGACCTGGTTCCCGACAACGTGTTCGCGGCGAGCAGCCGGATCAATTCCACCTGGGGCGGCAACTTGATCGACATGATGCGCTGCGAGCGCGTGCTCGGGGTGATCAAGGCCGACGACCTGGGCGGCAACGCCGCGCGCCAGGGCGAACGCTGGCTCGCCGGCATGGCGCCGATCGCCGCGCGCTTCGCCGGCCAGGTCGACAACGTGCGCGGCCGCGGCCTGATCTTCGCGTTCGACCTTCCCGACGGCGCCGCCCGCAACCGCTGCTTGCGCGAAATGAAGGACGCCGGCCTCCTGGCGCTCGCCTGCGGCAGCCGCACGGTCCGTTTCCGTCCGCACCTCGCGGTCACGGCGGGGGATGTCGATCTCGCGCTCGAGCGGACGCTCGCGGCCCTGGGCAGGCTCGCCACTTCGGGGAGCTAGCGCTCCGCGCTTCCGGCCGCGGATTCTTCCGGCAGTTCCGCCCTCGGCTGCAGCCCGTTCCAGACCTGGAGCATGGCGGCAGTCCCGCCGCCGGCGAGCGCTTCTCCCAACGCGGCGAGCGCCGCGTCGATTTCCGCCACACCGCTCCCTTCGGCGAGCTGCAGCTGCGTGCGGACGTCGCCCGCGTCCCGGCCGCGGTCGGCGAGCCCTGCAGCCTTCTCGAGCGCCCGCCAGGACTTGGTCGCCGCCTTGTGGCGCGCGTCTTTCACCAGTTTCTTGAGGTTTGCGCCGGCCTGGTCGCCGGTCGCCGAATTCGCGAATTCCAGACTGGCCTTCTCGAGCAGCGCGGCGGCTTGCAACGGCCGGCCTGCCGCGAGGGCCTGATCGGCGCCGACCAGGAGAGCGTGCCCCAGGGTGCCGATCCGGCCGCGCAGGTCGCGCGCGCTGCGGACCTCCGGGTCGAAGTCGGCGGGGAGGTCGGCGAGCGGTTCGAGGACCGCGAGCGCTTCGCGGAGCCGGCCGGCTTCGAACAGTGCCTGGCCGCTTTCCAGCACGCCATCGAGCGCGGCGATCTCCTTGAGCCGGCGCGTGTCGAGCAGGTCCTCGAGGGGGCCGTCGAGGAAGGTCTCGACTTCGTCGAGCGGATCCCACCCCAGTCCGGCCTTGAGGCCGGGATCGCCTTCGAAGATGACCGCGCCGTCGACGTCGAGCACCAGGTTGCGCGGCAGGCCCCAGCCGTCGGCCTTCAGGTTGAAGGCGTGGAAGGTCTGGACCGAGGAGTCCATCGCGAGCGCCACTCCCGGCATCGGATGCTGTTCCAGGTATTCGCGCACCACTTTCGCCGAGTCTTCGCTGCTCACGACCAGCAGGAAATGGTAGCCGTAGGCCTCGTAGCGGCGCGCGAGCCAGGCGTAGTACTCGGCGGTGGGGATGATCCGGTCCTGGTTTAGCGACCAAAACAGCAGCACGACCGGGCGGCCGCGCAGCGCGTCGTAGGACGGAAACTCGCCCTGCAGCACCTCGCCCAGCACGAGCGGGGGCGGCACGGTGCCGCTGAAGGTGCCCGGCGGCCGCTCCACGTCCCCGGCGGCGAGCCGTTCGAGCAGCAGCTCGCGCTCGATGCGCGCAGCGGGGTCGTGCGGATCGCGCGCCAGCAGGCGCACGTTCTGGTAGTAGCAGGTGCCCTTGCCGGTGATCAGCCCGAACGAGCCGCGGACGCTTTCCCGCGACGGCATTTCGACGCTGCGGATGTAGCGGTCGTTGAGGTAGACGTCGACCGTCCGCTCCACCACGTCGATGCGCAGCTTCTGCCACTCGCGGTCGATCCGCACCGCGCGGTGGTCGCGCACGCTCCAGACGCCGCCGTTCTTGGTGCTGACGTCGAGGTAGCCCTTGGGGTGCAGCACCACGGCATGGGTGTTGCTGTCGTCCTTGCGCCCGAAGCAGAGTCCCATGAGCGAAGCGTCGCCCTCGAAGCGCATTTCGGCCTCGAGCGAGAAATCGGCTTCGAAGGTGACGTCGCAGGCCAGCTCCTGCGTCTGGAACGAGCCTTCGGGCGCCGCCACCGCGTCGGTGAGCACCGCGCCCTCGATCATCACGCCGTAAGCGCGGTAGGTCCCGGAACCCGACCAGCCGTCCAGGTCGTATTCGTTGTAGGCGACCTTCCAGCGCGCCAGGCTGCGGCCCGATTCGCGCGCGACTTCGGCGTACAGGGCGAGCGCTTCGGGCATCGAGAAATTGGCGCTCATCCGGCGCGTGATCTCCATCGCCATGAGCGGCATGCCGCGCTCGCGGTAGGAGCGCGCGAGCTCCATCCCGTCTTCGGCGACCTTCTTCTTGGCTCGGTTGTGCTGGCGGTGGAGCGGGTCGAGCGCTTCCATGCGCTTGCGGGCGACCGGGTAGCGTTCGTCGGCGTCCTCGCCGCGCAATTCGAGTTCGCGCGCAAAGTCCTGGTAGAGCGCCGCGGCGCGGTCGAGCTCCTTGAGCCCTTCGAGCAGCACGGCGAGCTTCCAGGTGGCCTCGGCGTTCTCGGGTGCGATCGCGTGGGCTTCTTCGTAGAACTCCAGCGCCAGGTCCTTTTCGCCGCGCGCCAGCGCCGCGTCGCCGAACTCGAGGTTGTTGCGGCCGGCCTCGCGCAGGCCGAGCTGCACGTCGCGGAGTTCGAGGATCCAGGTGCGCCAGACTTCGGACAACGCGTCGATGTCGGCGACCTTGGAGAGCGGGGCGGCCAGCACGACTTCCTCGAAGTGCGCCGCGGGGTCGCCGCGGCCGGCGGCTCCGCTCAAGTAGTACTCGTGCAGCGCGTCGCGGTAGATCGGCCGCCCGACTTCGTCGTGGTAGTTGTAGAGGAAGTAGATCACGCCCCAGGTCGGCGCGTACCAGGGCGGACCCCAGGAGTAGCCGCCTTCGAGGATCTGCCGCAGGGTCGGCGCGCGCGTGACGGCCGGCCAGTCGCCGTTGTCGTCGGCCTTGACCTGGTCGACCGAATCGAGCCAGCCGTTTTCCATCCGGGTCGCCAGCGGAAACAGCCGGTGCTGGGCGACCTGGTTCCACTTGACGCTGCCGTTGGACAGGATCGTGGTGCCTTCGAAGAAGCTCGCGTAGCCCTCGTTCATCCACCCGGGAACGCCGCCCTTGCCGGTGAGCGACACGAACTGGTGCGCGGCCTCGTGGAACAGCGTGCCGTACATCTGCCGGATGGTCTCCTTGCCAGACGGGCCGCCGAGGAAGGTCTGCACGCTCCCGCCGTTGAAGAAGCCGCCGGTCCAGTCGTTCTCGGGCAAGCCGTTCCTGTCGAGGTACTCCTTGCGGTTCTTGAAGATGTAGACGTCGATGCGGGGCGTCGGGTCGCCGTCGAGCTTGTAACGGAAGAACTGCCGGTAGGCGCGGTTCATCTGCTCCATGGCGATCGCCGAAGTCTTGAGCACCAGATAGCCGGCGTCGGTGCGCAGGCGGTAGTTCTCGCTTTCTTCGACCCAGGCGTCGTCCCACACCTTGTGGCGTTCGTCCTGCTCGCTGACCCATTCGGCGCTCGCGCCTCCGGTCGGGTCGGTGCCGGCGTAGAGGTCCTCCGTGGCGACGTCGGCACCGCCTTTGCGGCGCACGTCGAGCAGGCCGTTGGCGGCGACCTCGTTCAAGGGATCGATCTGCAGGATCTCCTGGTAGAGCGCCAGCGCCGAGTGGTGGCGCTTGCGCTTGAGGTGCTCCTTGGCCAGGCCGAGCAGCTCGTCGACGTAGCGGCTCGAAACGGTGCGGAACTCTTCGGCGCGCGGATCCAGCGCCACCAGGATCTCGCGGGCGGCCTTGATCTCGGACTTGGAGACCGGCGGCTTGGCCGACGCGTCGACCACGGCGAACCAGCGGTGCCAGGCGTAGACGGCGGCGTCGAGGTCGTCCTGCAGGACGCAGACTTCGGCGAGCTTGCGCAGCGCGCCCAGGTGCCGGTCGTCGCGCTCCAGCGCGCGCTCGATCGCGGCGCGCGCGGCGTCGATCTCGCCTTCCGCGAGCTTGCGTTCGGCCTTGGCGAGATAGCGCTCGAGGAAGGGGTTGTCCCCCGAGCCGACGGGAGCCGCCACGGCGCCGAAGACGAGGCCGAGCAGCAACAGGGAGTGGAAGCTACGCATCGAAGGAATCCGGGGCATTATCGCGCGCCGCGACTGCGGTGCGGCGCCGAAGCTGGCCGCAGGCGGCGTCGACCGCACCGCCAAGGCTGCGCCGCAGGGTGACCGAAAGCCGCGCGCTGCGGACCGTCTCGGCGAAGGCCTGCTGCGCCGCCAGCTCCGGCCTGCTGTAGCCCAGTCCGGCGACCGGGTTGTACGGAATCAGGTTCACGTGGCAGCGGCGGCCCTGCAGCAGCCGCGCCAGGGCCTGGGCCTGGGCGACGGAGTCGTTCACGCCGCGCAGGAGCACGTATTCGGCGGTGTATTCGCGGCCGGTGGCGGCGAACAAGCGCTCGGCTTCGTCGAGGGTCTCGGCCAGGCTGCGCTTGGCGAGGCCCGGGATCAAGCGCCGGCGGAGCGCGTCGTCGGGCGCGTGCAGCGAGAGCGCCAGCGCCGCCGGGCGGCCCCAGGCCGCGATGCGCTCGAGCGTGCCGCGCGGCGCCACGGTGGACAGCGTGATGCGGCGCGCGCCCAAGCCCATGCCGGCCTCGTCGATCAGCGCGTCGAGGGCGGCGAGCGTCGGCTCGAGGTTGAAGCCCGCATCGCCCATGCCCATCACCACTAGGCGGTGGAAGTCGCCTTGCGCCGCGCGCAGCGCGAGCACCTGTTCCAGCATCTCGCCGCTGGTGAGGTTGCGCTCGAGTCCGCCGATGCCGCTGGCGCAGAACGCGCACTGGACCGGGCAGCCGACCTGCGTGCTGATGCAGAGCGTGCGGCCGCTGGTACCGGGCATGCCGACGGCTTCCGCGCTCGCGCCGTCGGGATAGCGCAAGAGGACCTTGACCGCGCCGTCGCCGGCTTCCGAAGTGTGCGTTACTTCGGCGGTGAGCAGCGGTTCCTCGATCGCAAGCCGTTCGCGCAAGTCCGCCGGCAGGTCGCTCATCGCGCGCCAGTCGGTGGTTCCGCGGCGGAACACCCAGCGCGCCGCGCTGCTGCCGTGGAAAGGCCGGCCGCCGAGCTCGGTGAGCCGTTCGGGCCAGCGCCCCGGCGGCAGGTCGAGCAGCCGCGCGTTCATGTCAGCGTGGACACCCGCTCGTAAAGCTCCCGTCCCCAGCGCAGCGCGGTGGTTTCGTCGGGAGGATTGACGCCGGCGACGCCCTTGTGCCCGCCGCCGCCGTACTCCTTGAGCGCGTTGCCGAGGTGCAGGTCGTTGCTCGGCCGGTTCCAAGGGTTGCTGGCCACCGTGATGTGGGGGCCCGCCCGCGTCGGGATGAGCGTGACGGCGTAGTGCAGCTCGGGATACAGGTAGAACGGCGCGAAGCGTTCCCGGCGGATCTTCTTGGACCGCAGGTCCGCCAGCAGCGCGTGCGCCGAGCGGACGACCATGGCCGACGGAAAGGACTCGATCGCCTCGTCGCGGTTGCGCTCGGCGCGGCGGTGGCAGCGGTCGACTTCCTCGTCGGCGGCGATCTGGATCAAATCGTAGCGGCGCAGCAGAGCGACGATCCGGTCGTTGAAGTCGAAGCCGGGCGAAGTGGTGAGCGCGCGCGCGATGCGCAGCGCCGGTTCGCGGCCGAACAGCGCCTGGTCGGCGTTGCTGTACTGCGCGGCGTCGATCACGTTCGACCAGTGCACGAGCTCCGCGAAGCGCGCCGGCGGGTCCCAGCCCCAGCGCGTCCGCGCGTGCTCGGCGATGATCGGCGGGCAGGACAGCGCGGTCGGGTCGAAGCGGTGCTGTTCGTCGTCCTGGTAGCGGCGCTGGTCTTCGGCGCGCAGGAACGTGGTCGGATGGTGGTCGAACCAGTATTCGGCACGCGGGTGGTAGTGGAAATCGACCACCGCGAAGCGCTCGCCGAGTCCGAACTGGTCCCAATCGAGGGTGCGGTCGAAATTCACTCCCGACCAGGTCGGGCCGACTTCGTCGCGGCACTCCACTAGGGCTTCCGCAAGCATGGCTGCGGCCGCCATTCCGTCGAAATCCCGGTGATAGTAGATGTGGAGTTCGCTCATGCCGCTCGGGGTCCGCGCAGCGCCCGCGATGCGGGGGTACGGCCTGCGAACGCCCGCCAGCCTACCGTCCGCTGCTCGTTTCCGGCTCGCGGCGGCCGTAGACGTGCGCGGCGAAGAAGTCGCTCCATTTGGAACCGGTCTCGTCCTCCAGCGCCTCGCGGAGCACTTCGGTCGTCCAAGTCCCGCCGACCGCCAGCGCCTTGCGCAGAACGGCGTCGAGCGCGGCCCGGCCGGCACGCTGTTCGATCGCCAGCCACACGAGGGCGCCGCGCGTGAGCAAGCGTCTTCCCATGGTGAGGTCCGCCGGAGGCATGAGAGTGAGCGGGCGCGGCAGCGGGCCGGCGAGCGTCTCGCCTTGCCGCCATGACGCCAGCAAGGCGTCCGCGTCGGCGGCGTGGCCAGTGGCCTGGAGCAGGCGCCATGCGCCGTACTCCGCAAGCGCAGGCTCGAGGAACACGGCACCGTTTCCCGCTCCGCGCAGCTGCATGCCGAACGCGCGCGCGGAAATCCGCTGGGCGAGTCCCGCCCGCCGCGTAGCACCCATCCAAGGGCCGTCCAGCGGACTGACCAACCAGCCTTGCAGGTCGTCGAGGACGAGCAGACCGGGCAGCGCGCGATCGAAGACGCCATCGAAGGTAGCCAGCCGCCACGCGGTCGCCGGTGCGGTGCCCTGGTCCGCAGGCGGCAGCCAGTCGGCGAGCGCGGCACTCATCGCGTCGAGGAAGCGCACCACCTCGCCCTGCTTGTGCGCGCGCGCGCCGACGGCGAGCTGCGCCACGCGGCCGGCGTAGGTTTCGCCGCGGTAGGCGCCGGCCAGGAAGAAGGGCCAGGCGCGGCCCGCCGCGAGTTCCGGAAAGCGCACCCGTTTGACTCCCGAGGCGAGGATCCCGCTCTCGGTGGCCGGCGTCCACGAGAACGCGCTGAAGTGCGCCGGCATCAGGATCTCGAGAGCCCAGGCCGGCGGCGTCGGCACGCCGGAGGCTTGCGCGAGCTCGCCGGGGTATTCGGGAGCGGCCAGCCAGAGCGGGTCCAGCGCCGCGAGACGCGAATAGGCGACCATCAGGCCGTGGCGGGCCGCGGCCTCGGCGAGACCGGCGACCGTCTCCTCGCTGCGTTCGAGCGGCAGTTCGTACCGCAGCCGCACGCCGCCGTCTTCGCCGCGCGGCGTGCGCCAGCGGCCGTCGGCAAGCGCTTCCGCACCATCGACGATGCGCGCAAACGGCGGCGGCCGCCAGAACACTTCGGATTCCGCCCACGGCAGGTCCGGGCCGGGCGCGAAGACGATCTCGACCGTGAAGCTCTCGAGCGCCGCGTCCCCGTAGTCGAACAGCACGTCCATGCGGCCGGGGGACGGCAGCAGGCGCGCAGTCGGGCCGAGGCCTCGCTCGACATCGGACTCGGGCGGGGGGGGCGGGATCCACGCCGCCGGCAGCACGAAACTGTCGAGCGCGGTCGTGGCTTCCGCCGCGTCGGCCTGCGGCCCTTCCCAGGTCGCGATCACCAAGCGGTCGTCGATCACGAGCACGCGTTCGAAGGCCGTCCGGCGGGCGCGCTCGCGCGTGTACGCGATGATCGTCCCCGCCGCGGGACGGCCGCTCCAGGGGCCTTCCCATGCGTCCATTTCGTGCGCGACGCCACGCAGCTGCCCGGTCCAGAAACTTGCCCGCTGGTGCGCCGCGACCAGTTCGGCGCGGGCTCCCGGCGCTGCGAGCAGCCACGAGTGCACCGCAAAACGGCCGGCGTCCTCGCCTGCTGCAGCGAGGGACTCGAAGGACTCGCCGCTCTCATTGGGAGCCGGAACGAAGGTGGTGTAACCAGGCGGGAGGTCAAGCGCAAAAGGCGCTTGGCCGGGTCCCTGCGGCGCCAGGGCCAGGGCGAGGAGCAGATTCGGCAGGCTCATGCGAGGAACGAGGAGCCGCGCGCGAGCGCGGGGTCCGTCCGCTACGCGCCGGCGGCGGCGCGGCTACGCGCTTTCCCGGCGCGGTTCCTCGCCGCCCTCGAGGAGGACGCGGGCACCGTCGGTGCGGATCATGTCGCCGGTTACGACGAAGCGCCGTCCGGGCTCGCCGTACTCCGGCAGCGAGAACATGAGGTCGTGGAGCGTTTCCTCGAGGATCGTCCGCAGGCCCCGCACGCCGGTCTGCATGTCGCAGGCCTTCTTGGCGATGGCTTCGAGGGCTTCCTCGGTGATCGCCAATTCGTGCCCTTCCATGACGAAGTAGGCCTGGTACTGGCTCACCAGCGCGTTGCGCGGCTCGGTGAGGATGTGCACAAGGTCGTCGACCTTGAGTTCGTGCAACGTGACTTGAACCGGCAGACGGCCGACGAATTCCGGGATGATCCCGTATTCGATCAAGTCCTTCGTGTCGACCAGCGGCAACAGCTTCTCGCGGCTGGTCAGGTCGTCTTCGGAGGCTTCCGGCTCGACGGTGTGGAAGCCGATGGTGCCCTGGCCGATGCGGCGGCCGATGATCTCTTCGAGTCCCGAGAAGGTCCCTCCGCAGATGAACAGGATTCCCGTGGTGTCCATCTGGATGCACGACTGCTCGGGGTGCTTGCGTCCGCCGTGCGGCGGCACGTTGGCGACCGTGCCCTCGAGGATCTTGAGCAGCGCCTGCTGGACGCCTTCGCCGCTGACGTCGCGGGTGATCGAGACGTTCTGCGTGGTGCGGCGGATCTTGTCGATCTCGTCGACGTAGATGATGCCGCGCTGCGCGCGCTCCAGGTCGAAGTCGGCCGACTGCAGCAGCTTGAGCAGGATGTTCTCGACGTCCTCGCCCACGTAGCCGGCTTCGGTGAGCGTGGTGGCGTCGGCGATCGCGAACGGCACGTCGAGGATCCGCGCGAGCGTGCGGGCGAGCAGCGTCTTGCCCGAACCGGTCGGCCCGAGCAGCAGGATGTTCGACTTCTCGAGCTCGACTCCCGCAAGTTCGGGATGGTCTTCGAGTTCGGAACCGGACTGCAGCCGTTTGTAGTGGTTGTAGACCGCGACGGCGAGCGTGCGCTTGGCCTCGGTCTGGCCGTAGACGTACTCGTCGAGCCGGCCGACGAGCTCCCGGGGCGTCAGCGAGGCACTCAGGCCGGTCGCCGCAGCCGGATCGGCGCGCTTCAGCCGCCGGTCTTCCTCGTGGAGGATCGAATTGCAGATGTCGACGCACTCGTTGCAGATGTAGATCCCGGGCGGGCCCGCGATCAACGACTGCACTTGCGTCCGCGCCTTCTCGCAGAAGGTGCAGCGCTCGGCTCCGCCCCGGTCGGTGCTCCGTGACATGTCCACCCAGGTTACCTCACGGCCAGCAGGGCCGCCACGGAGTCCGCCACGGGCCCCCTCCGGCTAGCCGACGCCGCCGACGTTGCCGATCACGGTGTCGACGAGGCCGTATTCCACGGCTTCGTCCGCCGACAGGAAACGGTCGCGGTCGGTGTCCTTCTCGACCTGCTTGACCGTCTTCTTCGTGTGGTGGGCGAGGATCTGGTTGAGCCGCTCCTTGAGCTTGAGGATCTCCTTGACGGTGATCTCCATGTCGGCTGCCGTGCCTTGGGCGCCGCCCCAGGGCTGGTGGATCATCACCCGCGAGTTGGGCAGGATGAAACGCTTGCTGTGCGCGCCGCCGGCGAGCAGCACGGCTCCCATCGAGGCGCACTGGCCGATGCAGTAGGTCGCCACGTCGCAGTCGACGTACTGCATGGTGTCGTAGATCGCCAGGCCGGCGGTCACCGAGCCGCCGGGTGAGTTGATGTACATCTGCACGTCCTGCGTCTTGTTCATCTTCTGCAGGAAGAGCAGCTGCGCCACCACCACGTTGGCGACCATGTCGTCGATGCCCGTGCCGATGAAGACGATCCGGTCCTCGAGGAGCCGCGAATAGAGGTCGTAGACGCGCTCGCCGCGCCCCGTCTTCTCGATGACGTAGGGAATGGTGAACGCGGAGGGCGGGTGGGTCTCGCTCATGGCTCGGCGGAGGCTACTCGGAGCCGGAGGCCGGAACAACCGGAGCCTCGGGCTCGGGCTTGGTGGCCTTGTGGGCCAGGAAGGCCCGCACCTTGCCTTCGAGGATGTCGCCCTGCAGCCGGGAGGTCATGTCCTGCTCGTCGTAGTAGGCCCGGACCGATTTCGCGTCGACCCCGTGGCGGGCCGCAAGGGCGCGGAAGGCCGCGTCGAGATCGCGTTCGGTCGGGCGGATTCCCTCTTGTTCGGCGACCTTGCGCACCAGGAAGTAATGGCGCAGCCGGCGGTGGGCGTCCTCGGCGAGCTGTTCGCGCACCTCTTCGGCCTTCTTGGCGGCTTCCTCCTCGGGCACGCCGGCCTGCTCGACCAGGCGCTTGCGGTGGGACTCGAGCGCGGCTTCGGTCTCTTCTTCGACCAGCCGGACCGGCAGCTCGAAGGGCCGCAAGCGGCCGATCCTCTCGAGCACTTCGTGGATCCGGCGCTCGCGCTCTGCGGATTCGTTGTCGTGGGCGAGCTGGGCGTGGATGCGCGTGTCGAGTTCCTCGACGCCGTTCTCCATGCTCAAGTCCTCGGCGATCTCCTCGGGAGTCGCTGGCCGCGGCTTGACGATGCGCTGCACTTCGAAACGCGCCGTGCCGGATCCGCCGACCCAGGACTCTTCGCTGAAACCCTCGTTGAACTCGCAGTCGAGTTCGATCACGTCGCCGCTCTTGGCCCCCTTCAGCGCCGCGGCGAAGCGTTCCGGGTCGGTGCCGTAGAGCGGCGAGCCGAGCGACAAGCGCAAGGTCTCGGCCTTGGGGCCTTCGTCGCCGTCGCGGAAGTAGGTGAGCCGACCTTCGGCGAGGTGCTGGTCGTCGAGCGCGCCGCCTTCGTTGGCGTCGAAACGCGCGTGTTCGCGGCCGAGCGATTCCTTGGCGGCCGCGATCTGCTCTGGCTTGGGCTCCGTCGCCTCCGGCTCGATCACGACTTCCTCCCACGGCGGGAGCTCGATCTTCGGCGCGGTCTCGATCTCGACCTCGAAGGCCAGTTCCTGCCCTTCGACGACTGGATGCTGCTTGGGATCGAAATCGACCAGCCGCAGCGGATGCAGCCCGGCTTCGCGGATCGCGTCGCCCATCAAGTGCTCGATTGCGTGTTCCGCAGCCTCTTCCACCACCGTCTCACCCATCTGTTTGCGGACCACGCTGAGGGGCACCTTGCCCGGACGGAAGCCGGGCAGCTTGAGACGGCTGGCGACGTGCTTGTAATAGTGCTCGAACTCCTGGTCGACGCGCGCGGTGGGGACGCGCACGGACAGCTTGTGGCGGCAGGGGCCGAGCAGGGTGGTTTCGACTTCGATCTTGGAGGAACTGGACACTGTGCGCAGGCGGGGAAGCGGGGCATTGTCCCGCCGGGCCGGGGCAGCGTCCAGAAGCATTCGGATTGCTACCTTCTTGCGTCATGACGACCGTCCGCATCGAGACCCAGGCACCTGGCGAAGAGTCCTGCCGCGATGAGCTCGAGCGCGTGCTTGGCGCTCAGCCGGGTCGCGAGCCGGGCTGGGGCAGCCGCGTGCTCGCGGCCGCCGCGCTCCGCGAGGATCCCTTCGCCGCGTTCCTGCGGGCGGTCGAAACCGGCCCCGATGGCGAGAGCCTCGCCGGCGGCGCCTTGCTCCTGGGCCTCGCCGGTCCGGGCGAAGCGCAGGCACGGCCCTGGTTCGCCGCGCTCTGGGTCCGCTCCGACCTGCGCGGCCGCGGCCTCGGCCGCAAGCTCGCGCGCAAGGTCGAGGACCTGGCGCGGGCCGGCGGCGGCGAGGAATTGGTGCTCGAAGTCGGTCCCGAAGACGACACCGCGTTGTTCACGGCGGAACGCTGGGGGTTCTTCCGCGAGCGCTTGTGGATGTCGCGGAGCCTGTGAACCGGCGCGCCGGCTAGTCGAGGCCGAACAAGCGCTTGAACGGCTGCTTGCCGGTCACCGCGGCGAATTCCGGAAGATCACGGAAAGGCTGCAGCTCGCTGGGGCTCATGCGGGTCTTCTCCAGCCAGTCGCCGGCATCGCGCAAGCGCCGGGCACCGGCACCGGCGCGCGACGCGTAGAGCCAGTCCCGCGGCGGGATGCGGTTCTCGCGCGGCGTGCCTTCGACGATCTCGATGCCCGCCTTGTAGCTGCGGTACGCGTCGGCGAATTCGCCCATGTCGACCAGGCGCTCGCCGAGGGCGAAATGCGCGCGGTAGTCTTCCTTGCGCGCGCGCACGTCGGCTTCGAGGCCGGCGACTAGGAACTTGGAGCCTTCGCGGACGCCGAGACGGTGGAGGACCCATGCGGCATCCCCGGCGAGCGCGTCGCTCGGCCGGTCCTCGAGGAGTTCCTTGAGCTGCTTCTCGGATTCGCGCCAGCGAAATGCCAGTGCGGCGGCTTCGAGCGCCTTGAGAGCGCCGCGGCGAACCTCGCTCTCGCGGCGCGCGTCGAGCGCCGTGCCGAGCAGGAAGGCCTCGCTGTCCGGGTCGGGCACCGTGCGCAGCAAGGCCACGGTCGCCGATCCGAGCCGGTCGCTGCGCAGTCCGAAGATCCCGGCGGGCAGCCGGAAGTCTTGCGGCAGTTCGCGTTCGGCGAGGCGCTCCAAGCCGAGGGACAGCGCATCGGTGCCGAGACTGCCGGGCGGATTCGCCGCGAGCCAGGTCGCGGCACCGGCGACGGCGCCGTTGGTGAGGAGCGCCACCAGGGCGGCTTCGCGCTGCGGGGTCTCGCCTTGGCGCAACAGGGCGTCGAGGCGCTGCAGCGCGAGCGCGTCGCCGCGGGCGCCGACCGCGGCGATGGCCGCCGTGCGCACCGGAAGCGGCAGTTTCGCCAGGTGATCGGCCAGCCGCAGCGCGCCGCTGGCGTTCATGGTCTCGGCGAGCAGCGTCACAAAGGGGAGGAGCGGCCGGTCGGCGGCGTCGGCCGCTCCGAGGCTCTGCTCGAGTTCCGCCAGGACGGGTTCTTGGATCTCGGGAGCGAACACCTTCAGCGCCGTCCGCGCGCTGCCTTCGGGTTCGGCGAGGAAGGCGCGGCCATGCTCCGTCCAGCCCGCACGCGCGGCCTCACGGCGCCCGGCCGTGCGCTCCCGCAACGCGGCCAGCAACGCTTCGATCCCGTCGCCTCCTGGCGGAGGCGCGGGAGCTTGCGTCGCGCAGGCAAGGACGAGGACTCCGAACCAGACCATGTCGCGACTAGAATACTGCGTTCGCCATGGTGGATCGCTACGACGTCCTGGTGGTTGGAGGAGGCCACGCAGGTCTGGAAGCCGCCGCCGCGGCGGCCCGGCTGGGGGCGCGCGTGGGCTTGATCAGCCTCGCGGCCGACGCGCTGGGGCGGATGTCCTGCAATCCGGCGATCGGCGGGGTCGGCAAGGGCCAGCTGGCGCGCGAAGTCGACGCGCTCGGCGGCTGGATGGGACGCATCGCCGACTCGGCCGGCATCCAGTTCCGGCTGCTCAACACGAGCAAGGGCCGCGCGG
>DASWJW010000075.1:0-51273 GCA_036396955.1 Planctomycetota bacterium | reverse complement strand
GGAGTCGAGCCAGACCATGTCAGGGCACCGTGCGGAAACGCGTGGCGCGGGCGAGGAAGAGCAGCGCGAGCAGGCCGCAGCCCGGCAGCAACGCGAGCTGGAAGCGCTCGTCGTAGTAGGTGAAGATCTCGCCTTCGATCTCGGTCTTCTCCAGGGTATCGATCGCGGCGTAGACCTCGCGCAGCGCCTCGGCGTTCTCGGCGTGGAAGTACTTGCCGTCGGTGGTCTCGGCGACTTCGCGCAACGCGCGCTCGTCGAGCCGCACCACCTGGGTGACGGTGCGTTTGCGGCCCAGGCGGTCGGTGACCAGGAAGGGCGCGGGCCCCGTGCGGCCGATGCCGATGGTGTGGACCCGCACGCCGAGTCCGGCGGCGATCCGCGCCGCGTCGGCCGGCTCGATGGCGCCGGCGGTGTTCTCGCCGTCCGAGAGCAGCACGACCACCCGGCTCTTGGCGTCGATCTGACGCAAGCGCTCGACGCCGAGCGCGATCGCGTCGCCGATCGCCGTAGCGCCTTCCTGTTCGGCGAGCTGCAGTTCCTGCTGGTCGCGCACTTCGCCGCGCCGGTCGGGCGGCAGCTCGACGCCGTCGAGCACGCTCTGCAGCGCCTGGTGGTCGAAAGTGAGCGGCGCGAGGCTCTCGGCGTAGCCGCCGAAGGCGACCAGGCCGATCAAGTCGCTGGGCCGGCCCGGCAGCGCTTCGCCGCCGGCGATGAAGTCGCGCAGCACCCGCTTGGCGGCCTGCAGGCGCGTGATCGGCTGGCCGTCGACTTCGAAGTCGAGCGCGGCCATCGAGTGGCTGCGGTCGATCGCGGCCACGATCGCCACGCCTTCGCGGCGCACGCGGTGCTCTTCGGAGCCGATGCGCGGACGCGCGAGTGCGACCACCACCAGGCCGAGCGCCAGGAACAAGAGAAACGGCGTGGCCGGCCGCAGACGCTGCGCGGTGCTGCGCGGCAGGCCTTCGAGCAACTGCGCCGACGAGTACACCGCCGCGGCGCGCCGGCCGCGCCGCCAGCTCCACGCCACCAGCGCGGCGAGCGGGAGCAGCGCCAGCAGCCAGAGCGGGTCGGCGAAGTCGAAGCGGCTCACGCGGCGAGCTCCAGCGGATAGGAGGGCCGGTCGGCGGCCGACTCGGGACCGCCGAAGCCGTCGACGAAGCGGCGCGCGTTCGCGAGGCTCGCGTCCAGGGCTTCGACGCCGGGCGCAGCGGCCGCGAACTTGACCAGGTCGCCGATCTCGAGCAGACCGGAGAGGAGCTGCCGCTGCTTGCCGTCGAAGTCCGGGTGGACGGCGATCGCTTGGAGGAACTCCTCGGTGGTCTGCTCGGGCGCGCGCACGCCGCAGCCTTCTTCGACGAAGATCCGCACGACTCCGGTCAGCCGCGCGATGAAGGGCACCAGGTCGCCGCCCGGCGCGGGCCGCGCTTGCTGCAGTGCGTCGAGGCCGGCGCGGGCACGCTGCCGCGGCGTGGCGGTCGGCGGGGGCGGCGGTGCTGCCGCGAGCGCGGGTCCGCGGCGGCGCAAGGCGCGGATCGCGAGCACCAGCAGGGCGAGCGCCACGGCGCCGGCGCCGATCGGCCGCCAGGGCGGCGCCGCGGGAGCGGGATCGAGCGGTTCGGCGGCGCCGTGCAGCGCGTCGAAGTCGGCGCCAGGCGGCGCCTCGCTCGCGATTTCGACGAGCAGCGCCGCGGTCTCGACGAAGCCGACCTTGCCGTCCTGCTCGCGCCAGCCGATCGCGAGCGGCGGCAGTTCCAGAGTGCCGGCGTGGCGCGGCTCGAGCGTCAGCGTGCGGCGCACGATCAGGCGGCCGTCCTGCAGAGTCGACGGCTCTTCGCGGACGGCGCGGATCTCGAAGTCGCCAAGGCGCTCGCCGAATTCCAGCGGCGCGAGTTCGAGCCGTTCGGGCGCTTCGATCTCGACCCGCAGTTCGACGGGGTCGGAAAGCCGCGGCGCAGTCGGGCGCAGTTCGACGTGCAAGCGCACTTCGCCGTTCTCGGCGTCGCGCACCAAGGGCGCCTGGCCCGCGAGCGGCGCCGCGCTCCAAGCCGCCGGCGCGGCGGCGAGAAACAGCGCGAACAGCGGGCGGGAGAATCGCATCGGCCTAGTGCACGCGCCGTCGGCGCATCTCGAAGAAACGGAGCAGGGTCTGCAGATAGGCCTCGCCGCAGCACAAGGGCAGGCGGTCGACGCCGGAGCGCCGCAAAGTCTTGGCCAGGCGGGCCTCGCCGCGCGCGGCCTTGTCGGCGAAGGCGCGCCGCACCGCCGGAGAGCGGCCGTCGGCTTCGACCAGCTCGCCGGTCTCGGGGTCGAGCAGCCGCAGCCACGCGGCCGGCAGTTCGCGCTCGTGCGGATCGCTCACGCTGACCGCGATCAAGTCGTGGCGGTGCTTGACCGCCGCGAGCACGCGCTCGTCGAGCGGAGCGAGGAAATCGGAGAGCAGGAACACCACCGCGCGCCGTTTCTGCACCCCGCGCAAGTACTCGGCGGCAGCCGCGATGTCGGTGCCGCCGGCGCGGGGCTCGACCGCCACCAGCTCGCGCAAGCAGCGCATCACGTGGCCGCGGCCCTTGCGCGGCGGCACGAACTGCAGCACTTCGCCGGCGAAGAACAGCAGGCCGACCTTGTCCTGGTTGCGCGCCGCGGCGAACATCAGCACCGCCGCGAGTTCGATCAGGAGGTCGAGCTTGGCGCCGTCCTGCGAGCCGAAGACTCCGGAGGCGGAGACGTCCACCACGAACAGCACGGTGAGCTCGCGCTCTTCGGAGTAGCGCTTGACGAAAGGCCGCCCGGCGCGCGCGGTCACGTTCCAGTCGATCGAGCGGATGTCGTCGCCCGGCTGGTATTCGCGCACCTCGTCGAATTCCATGCCCTGGCCGCGGAACACCGACTGGTAGCCGCCCGACAACAGGTCGTCGACCTGGCGGTTGGCCGCCAGACGCACTCTCCGCACCTTGCGGAGGATCTCGGGAACGGAGAGCCGCGCCATCTCCCGGTCGCGCGATCAGGGCACCGGTACGTGGTCGAGCACGGCGCGGACGACGTCGTCGGCGCTGCGTTCCTCGGCTTCGGCCTCGTAGGACAGCACCACCCGGTGGCGCAGCACTTCGGGGGCGACGTCCTTGACGTCCTGCGGCGTGACGTAGCCGCGGCCGCGCAGGAAAGCGTGCGCGCGCGAGGCGAGTCCCAGGCCGATCGCCGCGCGCGGAGACGCGCCGAACTCGATCAGCGGCGCGATCTCGGTGAGCCCGAAGGCCTTGGGCGTGCGCGTGGCGTGCACCAGCGCGACGATGTAGTCGCGCACCTGCGGGTCGACGTACACCTCGCGCGCGACCGCGCGGAGGTCTTCGATCGCCGCGGCGTCGACCACCTGCTTGACGATCCCGAAGCGGCCGTCGAGGTGGCGGTCCACCACTTCGCGCTCCTGTTCGCGGCTGGGGTAGCCGACCTTGACCTTGAGCAGGAACCGGTCGAGCTGCGCCTCGGGCAGGGGATAGGTGCCTTCCTGCTCGATAGGGTTCTGCGTCGCCATCACCAGGAAGGGGTGCTCGAGCGGATAGGTGGTGTCGCCGATGCTCACCTGCCGCTCCTGCATGGCCTCGAGCAGCGCCGACTGCACCTTGGCGGGCGCGCGGTTGATCTCGTCCGCGAGGATGAAGTTGGCGAAGATCGGTCCCTTGCGGACCTGGAAGCCGCCTTCGCGCTGGTCGTAGACGAGCGTGCCGATCAAGTCGGCCGGCAGCAGGTCGGGCGTGAACTGCAGGCGCTGGAAGCGCATGTGCAGCGCCGCGGCGAGCGATTTGATCGCCAGGGTCTTGGCGAGGCCCGGCACGCCTTCGAGCAGCACGTGGCCGTCGCTGATCAAGGCCACGAGCAGGCGGTCCACCAGGACCTCCTGGCCGACCAGGACCTTGCCGAGTTCGGCGCGCAGTGCGTGCAGGATGTCCTGGCGTTCCGCCACGCGCTCGCGGATGCGCCCGACGTCGATGGGAGGGGTTTCGGTCATCTCTCGTCCAGAGTCCGGACTCGGCGCTTGCGTACGCACGAAGGCGCGCGCGCGTTGTGGAGTCTGTGGCGCAACGCGCGAATTCGGACCGCCGAGATTACGCCGCCCCCGCCTCGACGGGAAGGCGGGGGCGGGAGCGGGGCGGGTGCGCGCCAGGAGGCCGCCCTGGCGCGATGCCGGCGGCCTATTGGACCACGATCATCCGCGGCGCGGTCGCGCGCGGCGCGCCGAAGACGTCGACCACTCCCTGGAAGAAGAAGTGGCGGCCGCGGAAGGCCGGATTCGACGGAATCGTGTAGGTCCGCGTCGCGGCGCCCGCCGCGCTGCCTTGCACGGCCGGGGCGGGGCCGAGCAGCAGGGCGACGCCCGCGACCACCGCCGCAGTGTCTTCGGTGCTCGCGAGGATCGCCACCCGGCCCGGTCCGCTCACGCCGACTGCGAATGCGCCGCCCAACGCCGGCGCCGAGTCGCTGACGGTGAGCGCGCCGGCGAAGCCGCCGCCTGGCAAGGGCGCGGGGAAGTCGTCGAACACCAGCACGCTCTCCTTCCCCTGCAGCGTGACGAACAGTTCCGCGCCGACGAACACCGCGGCGTTGGGCTCCTTGAAAGTCCCGTCGATCGCGGTCAAGTCGATCACGGCGATCTCTTCCATGTTCAACAGGTCGATCACCGCCAGCGAATTGCCGGCCAGGTCGCAGACCACCAGCAAGGACTCGTCGGGCGACAGGGCCAGACCGTGCGCGCTGCCTTGCGGCGTGCCGATCCGCAAGGTGCGTTGCAGCGTGCCGTCCTGCTCGAGCACGTACAGGCGGCCCTCGAAGCCGGTGCCGCCCAGGATCAGGCGGCCGTCGGCGAGCGCCACCACGGCCTGGCTGCTCGGCCACTGGAAGGCGCCGCGGCGGTCGACGAGCTGGCGCGACCACGCCACGCCGCCTGCGCCGAGATCGACCGCGGCGATTCCGCCCAGGGATCCGGTGAAAGCGGGATCCTGGAACGTGGCCGGAACGAACAACCGGCGGGCGACGGCGAGCGGCCGGCCGCCGGCGACGTTGCCGCCGAGCTGGAATGCGGCGGCCGGATCGAGCGCGAGGTCGGCGAGATCGAGCGCGTACACCGCGCCGCTGCCGTCCTGCGTGGTGACGTGGAATCGCCCGCCGCCGGGGCTGGCGGCGATGCCGAAGGGATAAGCGGTGCCGAAGCCCTGCGGGTCGGGCAGCCGCACGGTGGCGACCACCGCATCGGTGTTCGCGTCCCAGACGGTGACGCTGCCGCTGGTCGAGTTGGTGACCGCGCCGAAAGTGGGGCGGCCGCTCTGGTCGTAGGCGAAGGCGACGTCCTCGGGGAACAAGCCGGCTTGCAAGGTGCCGAGCACCGCCTTGGAGTCGGGATCGAGCAGCGCGACGACGTCGTTGTCGGCGAAGAACTGGCCGGCGACGCCGACGAACAAACGGCCGCTGTAGCGCTCGTACGTGATGCCGAAGGGCTTGGCCGGATTGCCGTTGCCCAAGCCGCTCAGCGAAATCTCCTGGCGGAAGGTCTGCGCCGGCGCGTCCGTGGCGCAAAGTGCGGACAGAACGAGAAGCGCTAACGCCGCCGACGCGGGGCGCGGAAGGGAAGATCGGAACATCGGGACTCCTGCCGGGTACCTCGCCCGGAACTTGGGAAAGCCATCCCCCGGACCGGTGTTCCGACTTGCGCATCGATCTCGGGCTGCACCTTCCCGCGCTCCGATCGGCGCAGTGGCGTTCCGGGTTCCTGCAGGAACCCTCGGCAGCCCTCGTCCGCGCTTACGGCGGCGGGACCGTGGAGGATTTTCACCTCCTTCCCGGCACCCGAGGGCTTTTGGCGGGGCGTGGGCCCCGCCTGGCGATGGAAAGGATCGAGCGTCCCCGCCCGAGGGCGGTTGGCGCAAGGATTCTATCAGCCGGGGCGGGCGCCTGCCAGCGCGCCGCCGGCCGGCGCGGACCCTCAGCCCTCTTTCGACTCGTATTCCTGTTTCAGCCCGGCGAGCACTCCGGGATCGGCGAGCGTGGTGGTGTCGCCGATCACCTTGC
Source organism: Planctomycetota bacterium (assembly GCA_036396955.1). Taxonomy (GTDB): domain Bacteria; phylum Planctomycetota; class UBA1135; order UBA1135; family UBA1135; genus DASWJW01. The sequence continues at coordinate 45,216 of DASWJW010000075.1, read as the reverse complement.
CTTCGGCGACGTCGCGCAGCAGGCGGCGCATGATCTTGCCCGAGCGCGTCTTGGGCAATTCGGGCGTGAAGATCACCTGCTCGGGACGCGCCAGGCCGCCGATCATGGTGCCGACGTGCTGGCGCAACTCCTCGGCGAGCGCGGGCGTCGGCTCGTGGCCGCCGCGCAAGATCACGAATCCGACCGGCGCCTGGCCCTTGAGCGCGTGCGGCACGCCGATCACCGCGGCTTCGGCGACCGCGCGGTGGTCGACCAGCGCCGATTCGATTTCCATGGTCGAGAGGCGGTGGCCGCTGACGTTCATCACGTCGTCCACGCGGCCGAGCACCCAGAAGTTGCCTTCCGCGTCGCGCTTGGCGCCGTCGCCGGCGAAGTAGCAGCCGGGGAAGCGCGTCCAGTAGGTGTCGACGTAGCGTTGCTCGTCGCCCCAGACTCCGCGCAGCATGTGCGGCCACGGCCTGGTGAGCACCAGGTAGCCGCCGCCGGCGCCGGCGATTTCGACGCCGGCTTCGTCGACCAGCTTGGCTTCGACCCCGGGGAAGGCGCGCGTCGCGGAACCGGGAATCGTGTTCGTGATCCCCGGCAGCGGCGTGATCATGATCCCGCCGGTCTCGGTCTGCCACCAGGTGTCGACGATCGGGCAGCGTTCGCCGCCGATGTGGTGCGCGTACCACATCCAGGCTTCGGGATTGATCGGCTCGCCGACCGTGCCGAGCAGGCGCAGCGCCGACAAGTCGTGCCGCGCCGGATGCTCGTCGCCCCACTTCATGAACGCGCGGATCGCGGTGGGGGCGGTGTAGAACACCGTCACGCCGTACTTGGCGCACAATTCCCAGAAACGGTCCGGTCCGGGGTGGTTGGGCGCGCCTTCGTACATCACCTGGGTGACGCCGTTGGCCATCGGTCCGAACACGATGTAGCTGTGCCCGGTGATCCAGCCGATGTCGGCGGTGCACCAGTAGACGTCGGTCGCGGGCTTCATGTCGAACACCAGCTTGCTGGTGGCGAGCGCGCCGGTCAGGTAGCCGCCGGTCGAGTGGTAGATGCCCTTGGGCTTGCCGGTGGTGCCGCTGGTGTAGAGGATGAACAGCACGTCTTCGGCGTCCATCGATTCCGGCGCGCACCCGGCCGCTTGCGCATCGACCAGTTCGTGCCAGTCCAGGTCGCGCGCTTGCGCGGCCGCGGCCGACGCGAGCCCGGCGCCGCGCCGCCACACCAGGTTGTGCTGCACGCTTGGGCAGTCGGCGAGCGCCGCGTCGACGACCAGTTTCAAGTCGAGGATCTTGCCGCGCCGCCAGCAGCCGTCGGCGCTGATCACCAGTTTCGCGGCCTGGTCCTGGATGCGGTCGCGCAGCGACGCCGCGCTGAAGCCGGCGAACACCACGCTGAAGATCGCGCCGATGCGCGTGCAGGCGAGCACGGCGATCGCGAGTTCGGGCACCATCGGCATGTAGAGCGTCACGCGGTCGCCCTTGCCGATGCCCAGTTGACGCAGACCGTTGGCGGCCTTGCCGACGAGCTCGAGCATTTCGGCGTAGGTCAGCGTGCGCACGTCGCCGGGCTCGCCTTCCCAGTGGTAGGCCACGCGCGCGCCGTGGCCGGCGGCGACGTGCCGGTCGAGGCATTGCACGCTCGCGTTGAGCTTGCCGCCCGGGAACCACTTGGCGTGCGGCGGGCGCCAGTCGAGCACGCGCTCCCACGGCCGGTCCCACTGCAGTTGTTCCGCCCACGAAGCCCACCAGGCTTCCGGGTCGGCTTCGGCGCGCGCGTACACCCCGGCGTCGTTGGCGTTGGCCTGGGCTGCGAATTCCGCCGGCGGCGGAAAGTGCCGGTTCTCCTGGAGCAGCGTTTCGAGGGTCTTGGGAGCGGATTCGGTCATGGCGGGGGATTCGGCTGGACGAAGGCGGATTCAGTCGGCGTCGGCTTCGTCCGCCGGATCGCGCGCCGGCGGGGCGACCAGCTGGCGGCGGCCGGCGAGCACGAAGGCCGCGAGTTCGGCGAGGTTCGGATCCGCGTGGTTCGCGTACTGCTCGGCGACCTGGCGCGGGTTGGCGCCGGGCGCGAACAGCGCGCGGAGCGCAGTGCGGATCGCGTCGCGCTGGGCGGGGAGGAAGCCCGCGCGGCGCAGGCCGATGGTATTCGGCGCCCGCCAGCGCGGCGGGTAGCTGCCGACGACCACGGAAAACGGCGGCGCGTCGCGCGTGAGCATGGTGGCGCCGCCGACCAGCGTGAGCCGGCCGACCCGGCCGAATTGATGCACGCCGGAGGTCTGCGACAGGAACGCTCCCGCGCCGACCACCACGTGGCCGCCGAGCGCGGCTCCGTTGACCAGGATCGCGCCGTCTCCCACCGTGCAGTTGTGGCCGACGTGGGCGCCGACCATCAGCCGCACCCCGGCGCCGAGCACGGTCTCGCCGCCCTCGCCGGTGGCGCGGTGCACGGTGGCATGCTCGTGGAAGACGCAATCGGCGCCGATCCGCACCAGGGTCCGCTCGCCGGCGTACTTGGCGTCCTGGGGGACGCCGCCCAGCACGGTCCCCGGGCCGACCACGCAGCGCGCACCCAGCACGGTGCGGCCCAGCAGCTGGGCGTGGGCGGCGATGCGCGAACCGGCGCCGACCTCGACGCCGGGCTCGAGCACCGCGTAGGGGCCGACTTCGACTCCGGCGCCGAGTTCGGCGCCAGGCATCACCACGGCGGTCGGGTGGACCACCGGCGGGGCGGGAGGGGGGGCCGGCTCCGATGCAGTCATGGCCCGGAGTCTAAGAAGTACGACCCCCCGATCCCCTGCCTGCCACCGGGCTTGGGGCGGAAAAACCCCTACTAATTCCATTGTCCAAATTCGTAGGATGGCCCGGCGACGCCCGGCTTCGGAGCGTCGCCACCGCCAGTCTTGAACCCCCTCTCCCTTCGTGGGGCCCTCGCCGGGGCCCTGGCCCTGCTTCTCCTCACCCCCGTCGTATCCGGGCAGGCCGGCGGCGTGGTGGTCTACAAGGCCGACGCGGCCTGGCTCGATGCGGAAACCCGCATCGCACCGGCGTACGTGACGGTGCGCGACGGCGAGATCCAGGCCGTGTCCGCGCGCGCGCCGCGCGGCGGCCGCACGGTCGAACTCGCCGGCACGCTCGCCGCCGGCTTCGTCGACGCGTGGTCCGGCCTGCTGCCTGGCGACCTGCTCGCGGGAAACGGCGGGCCGGGGGACGAGCAAGTGCGCGACGGCCTTCCGGTCGATCTCGCCGGCGCCGATCCGCAACTCGCCGCGCGCGTCGCGGCGGCGCGCGCCGCCGGCGTTGCGGCGGCGTACTTGCCCGCGCGCGGCAGCGGACTGCAGCGCGGTCTCGGCACGACGGTGGTCTTCTCGGCCAACGACCTGCCCACTCCCGCGGGACTCGAAGGAGTGGACATGGCGACCGGCAGCGGCCGCGGCGAAGGCGTGGCCGCGCTCACCGACGCCGGCGCCTTGACCGAGGCCCTGGTGCAGGCCGAGACCTATCGCGAAGCGCGGGAAGACTGGGAAGAGAAGCTCGAAAAGCACGCGAAGGACCTCGAGGAATACGCCAAGAAGCTCGACGAATACGTCGCCAAGAAGGCGAAGGGCGACAAGGAGAAGAAGGACGGCGGCGGCGCGCCCGGGCAGGACGAAGGCGACAAGAAGGACGGGAACGGCAAAACGGAATCCGGTCCTCCCAAGCGGCCCGAGCGTCCCAAGGAGCCTTCGCGCAACGCCGAACGCGAGCTGCTGCTGCGCGTGCTCGACGGCGAACTGCCGCTGCGCGTGCACCTCGGGCAAGCACACGAGCTGCGCGAACTCATTGCGATCAAGGAGCGTTTCGAACTGGACCGCGTGATCGCCGTCGGCGCGGAAGAAGCCGACCTGCTGGCGCGCGAACTCGCCGCCGCCGAAATCGCGGTGGTGCTGGCGGTCGCGCCGCAGCACGGTTCGCGGGCTGCCGCAGAACGGTCCCTGGCGGTCCGCTACCGGCGCCTGACCGACGCCGGCGTCGAGGTCGCGCTGGCCAGCGGGGGCTCGGACGGCGCCCAGGGCCTGCTCCTGCTCCGCGCCGGCGAATTGATCGCCGCTGGCGCCGATCCCGCGGCGGTCTGGGCCAGCCTCACCGAGATCCCCGCGCGCCTGCTCGGGCTCGAGGGCAGCCACGGCCGGATCGCGCGCGGCGCCCGCGCCGAATTGGTGCTGTTCCAGGGCGCCAGCCCGTTCGACGCTTCCGCGCCCTTCGAGGCGCTGCCGGGAGGACGGCGATGATCCGCAGCCTGCTGCCCTTCGGTGTCGCTCTGCTGGCCTGCGCGGCTTCCGCGCGCGCGCAAGAAGCCATGATCCTGCACGCCGACGGCGTGATCGGTCCGGACGGAGCGGTCATCCCCGACGGCAAGATCCTGTTGCGCGGCGACCGCATCTTCGCGGTGGGCGCAGACGTTCCCCAGCCGGCGGGAGTCAAGGTCGTGCGCCTGCACGGCGTGCTCGCGCCCGGCATGATCGATGCGGCCGCCGGAGTGGCGGTCCAGGGCGAGATCGCCGAACGCGCGTTCCGCAACAACGCCGGTCTGCGCGCCGCCGACGCGCTCGACCTGCGCCACCGCTACTGGCAGGCGGCCTTGGAGCGCGGCATCACGGCCGTGCACGTGGTCCCCGATCCGGCGCGGGCGCTGGCCGGAGATTCGAGCGTAGTGCGCACCGGCGCGGCGGTCGACCGGATGCTCGCGCCGCGCGCGCGCGCCGTCGTCTCGCTGGTCGCGAGCGGCTTCGCCGATCCGGTGATCGGGCCGACCGCGGTGGCCGGAGCGCTCGAGGACCTCGACGCCGCCATCGCCCGTGCCCCGGACGTCTGGCGCGGCCGCAAGGTCGCGGTCTACCTCGATTCCGCGGAAGGCGCCCGTGCGGCCACCCAGCGGGCGCGCGAGCAGGGCTTCGACGCCGTCTACCTCGCCTGGGGCGACGTCGGCGGCTACGGCCGCGAACTGGCCGGAGCGCTCGTCGTGCTCCCCGCGATCCACGACGGCGACTGGTCGGCGCGCCTGCTCGAGACTTGGAAGCGCCTGCACGGCGCCGGCGTGCGCGTCGCTTTCGGCACGCGGAGCGGGCGCGGCGGCGAAGTCCTCGACGGCCTGCGCACCACCGCCATGGCCTACTCGCGCGCCACGGGCGATCCGGCCGCCGCCATGGCCGCCGTCACCGGCAATGCCGCCGCGATCGCGGGCCTGGACGACCGCGGCCGCATCGCTCCCGGCGCGGTCGCCGACCTGGTGCTGTGGAGCGGACATCCCCTCGACGGCGCCGCGCGCGTCCAAGCGGTGATGCTCGCCGGCCGCACCGTCTGGACCGCTCCCGTGGACGAAGACGAATGATCTGCGCCCTCTCCTTGCTGCTTCCGCTCGCCCTCGGGCAGGCCGTGCCTTCGGGCGGCGCCGCGGGCGAAGACCTGGTGATCGCCGTCGACCGCCTGCACGTCGGCGACGGCCGCGTGCTCGAGAACGCCGTGGTGGTCGTCGCCGACGGCCTGATCCGCAGCGTGGTGGCCGGGGGTTCCGCCGCCGGCGCTCACGTGCACGTCGCGGGGGCGGAATTGAGTCCCGGCCTGTTCGACGCCTACTCCTACATGGGAGTAGGCGCCGCGACCCTCGACCAGACCCGCGAGTCCACGCCCTCCATGCGGGTCGCACGCACCGCCGAACTCGATTCGGCGGAATTCCGGACCGCGGTCGTGCAGGGCGTGACGGGGGCCTACCTGAGCCCCGATTCGCTGAACGTCTTCGGCGGCATCGGCGCGGTGGTGAAAACCCACGGCGGCGAGTCCGCCGACCTCTTCGCCGATCCCGGCAGTGCGGCGCGCGTCATCGTCGAAGACGCCGCGCTCAAGGTGACGATGGGCAGCGAACCGAGTTCGGGCAACCGGCCGCCGTGGGGCGGCTCGCCCGACGACATGAACTACCGGCGGCCGACGACGCGGATGGGCGTGGAGCGGATGATCCGCAGCGAATTCCACCGCGCCGCGCGCTACCGCGCCGCGCGCGCTGCCGGCGCCGGAGTCTCCGACCCCGGCCTCGACGCGCTGGTGGCCGCGCTCGACGGCGAGCTGCCGTTGCGGATCCAGGCGCGGAAGAGCCAGGACCTTCAGGCGCTCAAGCGGCTGCAGGAAGAACTGCAGCTGCCGCCGTTCGTGATCGAGGAAGGCACCGAGGCCTACCGCTGCATCCCGGTGCTGCAGAAGATGCGCGCGCAAGTGGTCACCGGGCCGCTGTTCGACGATCCACGCCGGGCCGTGGTGCGGCCCTTGAACCTCGCCGAGTGGCGCACCGGCGTGCGGCCGCCGCAACTCTGCTGCGAAGACGAAGACGCGCAAGTCCCCGAACGCTACCGAGCGCCGGACACCACCGGCCACGTGCACGTCAGCGACTTCGCGCTCGACTTGCTGTCGATCGTGGTTCCCGGAAGCGCCGACGCGCAGGGGCTGTTCCGCGGCCGGCGCGCCACCGCGGGCCTCGCGACGCCAGCGCTGCCCGCGCTGCTCGCCGCGACGGAGGTTCCGACCGTGCTCGGCGCCGCCGAAGCGCATGGCCGTTTCGGCGCCGAAGCCAGTTTGATCCACCAGGCCCGCCGCGCCGTGGAGTGGGGGCTGGAGCCCGCGCTGGCGCTGCCCGCGGTCACCCTCGAGGCGGCGCGCCTTTGCGGCGTGCAGGAACGCCTCGGCTCGATCGAGGTCGGCAAGGACGCCGACCTCGTCCTCTGGTCCGGCCCGCCGTTGGCGGCCGATTCCCGCCCGATCCTCGTCCTGGTGGACGGGGTGATCGCTTTCGACGCCCGGCCCCAGGTCACCTTCTGATGTCCGTTCCGCACCTTCCCGCTCGTCCGCTTCGCCACCTTTGCTCCGGCCCGGTGCCGCTCGTGCTGGCGCTGCTCGCCGCGCTCGCGCCCTCCGCCGCGGCCTTGCAGTCCGGCGACGTCGCCGTGCGCGCCGGCCGCGTGATCCTCGCCGACGGCCGGGAGATCGAGAACGGCACCGTCCTCGTCCGCGGCGGCAAGATCACCGCCGTCGGCGGGGCGGATCTCGAGATTCCCTTCGACGTGGTGCTCCACGAGCATCCCGACGCCGTGGTCTTCTCCGGCTTCAAGGTGGCGTACACCACCAGCGGTCTCGACCGCGCCAACGAGAACGTGCCGGTGGGCCCCTTCCTCGACGTCCGCGACTCGCTCGACCCCTCGCAGCTCTACTTCGAAGAAGAGCGGCGCAACGGCGTGGTCGCGATCGGCGTGATGCAGGGCACCAGCACCGTGATCGCCGGCCTGGGCCGGGTCGTGGCGCCGCACGGCATGACCGTGGGCGACATGACCTTGCGCGCTCCGTTGGGGCACGTGATGTCCTTCGCGCCGCGCAGCGGGAACAGCCGCAGCGCGCAGATGGCCGAGCTGCGCGAAGCCGAGGCCGGGCTGCTCGACTTCCTGCGCCGCAAAGGGCAGGAACTGGTCGACGGCGCCGCCGCGCTCGCCGACGCCGAACGCGCGGGCGAGGACCCCGCCAACGATCCGCCGCCGCTCGACGGCGCGAGCCGGAATCCGGGCTTCGTGCGCTTCGGCGCCGACTTTCCCGGCAAGGGCGAGATCGCCGAGGCCGACCTGCCCGAACCGCAGCGCAGCCTGGTGCGGATCTTCAACGGCGACCGCGACCTCTGGGTCTGGGCGCCGACGGCGACCGACGTGGTCCACGCGAACGACTGGTTGTCGACGCACGGCCTGCTCGCGCGCGGCGTGTTCCTGATCGACGGCGACGCCTGGAAGGCGAGCGCGGTGCTGGCCGCCGCCGGCCGGCCGGTGGTCCTGGCCGGCGATCTCTGGCACGTCGAGCGCGACCCGGTCACCTGGAAGGAGATCAAGACCTTCGTCCCCAAGGTGCTCGCCGATGCAGGCATCGCGTTCAGTCTCACGCCGCAAGGCGGCTTGATGGACGCCGACCGCCTGGCCTACCTCGGCGCGGTCTGCGTACGCGAAGGCGTGCCGCGCGCCACGGCGCTCGCGGCCGTGACGAGCAACCCGGCCGCCGCCTGGAAGCTGGCCGCCTCGCTCGGCGGAATCGCCGCCGGCGCCGACGGCACCTTCGCGGTGCTGAGCGGCGACCCGCTCGATCCCAACCACAAGGTCCTCGAAGTCTGGCTGCGCGGCGAACGCATCTACGAGCGTTCCACCGACGAGCGCTTGCAGCGCCTGCTGGAGGGGACGCTGCAGTGAGCCGCATTCTCTGGATCGGAGCCGCGGCGCTCGCCGTCGGCATCGGCGCGCCGGCCTTGATCGGTTCGCGCGGCGGCGACCCCCCGGACCGCACGGCGGCCGCCGACGCGCTGCGCCAGGCCGAAGTGAAGGTCGAACGCGCCTATCACGCCGCCCGCATCTGGCAGGAGCCGGGCGCAGCGGCGCCGCTCGTCGACGCGTGGCTGCTGGTCGGCGACGGCAAGGTGCAGGGCGTCGCCCGTTCGGCCGCGGACTTGCCGCCCTTGCTGCCGGTGATCGAACTCGGCGCCGCCGAGATCATGCCCGGCCTGGTCGCGGCCGACAGCACCGTGGCCGGCGCGGGCAACGCGCAAGGCGAGGCCTCGCTGGGTGCGGACCGGCGCGCGATCGATGATTTCGATGCCTGGCGCGACCTCGACTCCGTCCTTTCCAAGGGCATCACCACCTTCTATCTCTCGCCGTCGCGCGATCGCCTGGTCGGCGGCCGTGGCGCGGTCGTCAAGACGGCGGGCGGCAACCGCGTGCTCGTCGATCGAGGCGACTTGCGGGTCTCTCTGGACCCCGGAGTGTGGGGGCGGGCCCCGCGCTTCTTCCGCATGCCGCTGCCGCCCAACTCGCAGCAGCCGTACGAGCCGCTCAAGGCGCAAGCGCCGAGTTCCCGCGCCGGCGCGCTGTTGGCCTTGCGCGAGAGCTGGTACCTGACCCGTTACCTGGACGGCAGCTACGACGCCCACCGAGCCGCCTTCGCGGAGTTCCTCAAGGGCCGCGAGCCCTTGCGCGTGGTCGCGGCGAACGCCGGCGAAGTGCGCGCGGCGATCGATCTCGCGGCTGAATGGGGTCGGCGCCTGCTGCTCGACGGCGCCGCCGAGGCCGCGCCCTTCGCCGCCGCGCTCGCCAAGGCGGGGGCCGGCGTGATCTTCCAGGTGCCCTTGTTCCTCGGCACTCCCGACTTGCCCGAGGACTGGGTCCGCCCGGAACCCGGGGCTCTCGCCGCGCTGCATGCGCAGGGCCTGCCGGTGGCGCTGGCCGTCGGCCCTTTCGGCCGGTGGACCATGCTGCTCGAAGCCGCCGCGGCGGCCGCCGGCGACGGTCTGGACCAGGGCGCTGCGCTGGCGGCGGTCACGAGGGTGCCCGCCCAGCTGCTCGGCGTGGCCGACCGTGCCGGCAGCCTGCTGGCTGGCCGCGATGCCGACTTCGTGGTGATGTCCGGCGCTCCGCTCGATCCGGCGAGCTCGGTCCAGCGCGTCTACGTGGAAGGCGAGCTTGTCTGGCGCGAACAGCCGCGGCCCGACGCCGCGCCCGCAAGCGATGCGGTGATCGTGCGCGCCGGCACTCTGTGGACGGGATCGGGCGCCCCGCTGACTGGCGGCTGGGAAGTCCTGTTGCGCAACGGCCGCGTCGAGGCCGTGGGCCGCAGCGTGCCGCACCCGCGCGGCGCGCGGCTGGTCGACGCCGGCGCCGCAGCTCACCTGACTCCCGGGTTCATCGACGCCGGCGGCCGCCTCGGCATCGGCGGCGGCCGGGTCGATCCCAAGGCCCTGCTCGGACTGCTGGCCTCCGGATCGCGGTACCGCTCCGATTGGGCGCAGGTCGCGCGCGCGGGCGTCACGACCATGGCGCTGGAACCGGCCGCCAAGCCGCCCAACGGCGCGGGGGGGCCGGCGGTCAAGACCGCCGCCGAAGGCGGCGACGGCGCTTGGGTGCAGGACCACGAGCTGGTCTGGTTCTCGGTGCGCGGCGGCGACCACCTCGCGCGCGCGAACGAGCTCGCCGAGGCGCTGAAGCGCGGCAAGTCCTACGCCGATTCCTGGGCGAAGTACCGCAAGGAGCGCGCCGAGTGGGAGGTCAAGCACGCCGAAGAGAGCGGCAAGGCCGGCGCCGATGCCGAAGCCGCGCTGCGCGTGCGCTTGGCGCAGGGCACCGCGACGGAACCGGAAGCGCCCGTGGCCGAGGTCGCCGAGGCGGAGATCGTCGAAGAAGCCAAGGTCAAGTTGGTCGATCCCATCAACGGCATGTGGGAAGCCACGATCGAAGACGAACGCCTGCCCCAGCCGGTGAGCGTCCAGGCGCGGATGCGCCACGAAGGCGCGCGCTTGCTGATCGTGCTGTCGTCGCCGGAGGCTCCCGGCGAGAACTTCGAGATCGAGGGCACCTGGGACGCCGCCACCAAGATCGCGCGGGTCGAGGTCGACACCGAGATCGGCAAGGTCGTGATCGTCGGCGAACTCGTCGGCGTCGACTTGATGAACGTCCGCGTGGAACTGGCGGGCCTGGGCAGCACCGAGTTCGAGGCCCACCGCACCGAAGTCGACGCCGGCGGGGGCGAGGTCGCGGTCACCCGCAAGCGCCGCGCCAAGGACGACGGCCCGCAGCCGCCCAAGACCGACTGGAATCTCGAAGGCCAACGTGCGCTGTTCGAAGGCCGCGCGGTCGCAATCGTCGAGGCCGAACGCGCGGACGAAATCCGCGTCGCGGTCGAGGCTTTCGCGGCCCACGAACTGCCGGTCGCGATCCTCGGCGGCGAGGACGCGCTCCAGGTCGCCGACCTGCTCCGCGAGAAGTCGCGCGGCGTGGTGCTCAGCTCGACGGTGATCGAGCGCGTGGACGGCCGCGACCACGTGCCCGCCGCGGAATTGCTTGCGGCGGGCATTCCGGTGGCGTTCCGCTCCGGCGCGCAAGGCGGCGCCCGCTTCCTGCCCGAAGCACTGGCGCTCGCCACCCGTTACGGACTGGGCGCGGACCAGGCGCTCCAGGCCCTCACGAGCGGCGCTGCGGCGCTGCTCGGTCTCGACGAGGAGCTCGGTCTCCTCGCCCCCGGCCGCGCCGGCGACGTGGTGGTCCATTCCGGACCGCCCTTCGACCTGCGCAGCCGCGTCGAACGCGTGTTCGTGAACGGCCGGGAGGTGCCGAAAGAATGATCCCGATCCTCGCCCTGATGCTGCCGATGCTGTTCCAAGGACCGGCCGGCGAAGACGTCTACGCGCTCAAGGCCGCGAAGGTCTTCACGGCCGGCGACGCTGGCGTGCTGAACAACGCCATCGTGCTGGTGCGCGGCAAGCGCATCGCCGCGGTCGGCCGCGCGGACCAGATCGACCTGCCGCCCGGAACTCCCGTGATCGACCTGGGCGAGCAGTGGCTCGCGCCCGGCCTGCACGAGCCGCACAACCACGCGGCCGACTCCGGAAACGACATCAACGACATGGTCCACCCGACCAACCCGGACCTGCGGGTTGCGATCGGCGTGGACCCAGACAACCCCGCCAACAAGGACGCGCTGGCCGGCGGAGTCACGACCGCGCTGTTCATTCCGGGGTCGGGCACGAACATCGGCGGATTCGGGGCGCTCATCAAGATGGCCGGCCACGACATGGACGACATGCTCGTCATGAATCCTGGTTCGTTGAAGGTCGCGCAGTCGGGCAACCCCGAGCGCTGGTACCCCTTCGTCGGCCGTTCGCTGATGAACTGGAACACCCGCGACACGCTGCAGCGCGGGCTCGGCTGGGCCGAGGGCTACGCCGCCGGCGAGATCGGCTGGAGCGACTTCTGGCGCGATTTCGAGCCGCTCCTCGCCAAGGACATTCCAGTCAGCGTGCACACGCAGATCTATCAGGTCGTGTTGATGACGCTGACCATGCAGAAACAGGAGCTGGGACTCGATCCGTTCATCGACCACGGCACTTTCGACGGCTACAAGCTCGCCAAGCTCGCCGCCGAGCTCAAGGTGCCGGTCATGAACGGCCCGCGGCAGTTCTTCTTCGACCGCACCAATTCGCGGATCCAGGGCTGCGGCGCCGGTTGGGCCGAAGCCGTGCCCGACGGCCTGGTGCTCGGCTACAACACCGACTCGGGCGGGGTCCCGCAGGAGGAGTTGAGCTACCAGGCGGCGATGGGCGTGCGGCTCGGCCACGACGACCCCGAAGGCGCGCTCAAGGGAATCACCTCGTACGCCGCTTTCGCGCTCAAGTGCGACGACGTCTCCGGCCGGCTCGAACCGGGCCTCGAAGCCGACATGGTGGCCTGGACCGGATTTCCGCTCGACCCGCGCTCGTTCGTGACGCGCACGTGGATCCGCGGCGAACTCGTCTACGACGCCGAACGCGACGGGAGGCGGTTCTGATGCACCCCGCGTTCCTGGCTCTCTTGCCGGCGGTCCTGGCGCCGGCGCAGGATCCCGGGCCGGCCGCAAAGGCGGACGCGGCTCCGGTCGGGCGTGCGACGGTCTACCGCGTCGACCGCATCGAGACCCTCGACGGCGAGGCCATGGAGAGCGCCACGCTCGTGGTGCGCCAGGGCGTGATCGAGGCCTTGGGCAAGGCCGTGGTCGTTCCGACCGGCGCGGTCGTCCACGACCTGCGCGGCGGGGGCTCCACCCTCATGCCGCCCTACGTGCTCACGCACGCCAATTGGTTGCAAAGCGACAGCCGCGGCAATGGCCGCAACGCGCGTTTCCTCGCCGCCGACTCGCTCTGGCTCGACGACGACGCCTTGCAACCCTTGCGCGAGCACGGCGTGCTGCTCGTCGGAGTCGATCCGCCGGGCAGCGGCCTGCCCGGCCGGACTTCGGTGCTCGACGCGGACGCCGCGGCGCCGCAACCGCGGGCTCGGGTACGCGATCTGCACCTCAAGGTGGAGCTCGATTCGAACAACCGCTCCAAGGAGTTGCTGCGCAAGGCGCTCGAGGACGCCGACAAGGCGATCGAAAAGGAAGCGAAGGCGCGCACCGACTGGGAGAAGGCCCGCAAGGACTGGGACGAGAAGCAGAAGAAGGCCGCCGCCGACAAGGCCGCCAAGGACGAGAAGAAGCCGGCGGAAGGCGGCGAAGCGACCCCCAAGCCCGGCAAGGACGAAGGCGGCGACGACAAGAGCAGTGGCAAGGGCAAGGACGCCGAGGAGAAGGCCCCGCCCGAAACCTTCGAGCCGCCCACGATCGAGCCCGACCTGGTGCCGGTGGTGGAGTGGGTGCGCAAGCAGCGCGTCGCCCAGATCTGGGTGGACGACGCGGCCGCCTGGCTGCACCTGCTCGACGTCCTCGGCGAGCGCGAACTGCCCTGGGAACTGGTCGCGATGCACTCCTCGAGCACCAACCTCCACGAAGTTCTCGACGCGCTGGAGAAGCGCGGCGAGCGCGTCTACTTGCCCGCACGCTTGTCCTTTTTGCCGTTCACCCGCACGCGCCTCAACTTGCCGGCGGAACTCGCGGCGCGCGGCGTACCGCTGGTCCTGCTGCCGCCGGCGACCCGCGGACCGGGCGGGTTCGGCCGGAGTTCGGCCGAGACGAATCTCCATGATTGGCGCGCCGGCGTGAGCGAATTGGTCCGCGGCGGCCTCGACCGGGGAGTCGCCTTGCGCGCGATCACGCTCGAAGCCGCGGCCGCAATCGGCCAGGAAGAGCACGTCGCGGCGCTCGTCGCCGGCGGCCCGGCGACTTTCGTGATCCTCGACGGCGATCCGCTGGATGCCACTGCCGAGGTCCAGTTCCTGCTGCGCGAAGGCAAGGTGCTCTACGACCGCGCCAAGGAAGAGAAAGAGGAGCGCCGATGAGTCCCGTTTCGCGAGAAACCTTCTGGCGGCTGCTCGCCGGCGCCGTGTTCCTGCTGTTCGCGGCCGTGGCGGGGTGGGCCCAAGAGCCGCCGCCCGGGCCGGATCCGCAACCCGAGCCGGCCGTCGAGGCCGCCGAGGAGATCGAGGAAGTCGCGGAAGCAGCCGCCGAGCCGGAAGTCGTGGAAAACTTGCTGGCGATCGTCGGCGGCCGCATCCACACCGTCACCGACGGCGTGATCCACCAGGGCACCGTTCTGGTGCGCGCGGGCCGCATCGAAGCCGTCGGTGCGCAAGTGAGCGTGCCCGCGGGTGCGCGCGTGATCGACGCCACGGGCATGCACGTCTATCCGGGACTGGTCGCCACCGACGCCAGCGGCTTGCTCGGCCGGCCGCCGAAGCCGGCCGACAGCTTCGATCCGTTCTCGCTGACCGTCGACCTGGCGCTGTCGGGAGGCTTGACCACCGTCCACAACAACGGCGTGGTCGGCAAGCTGACCCGCGGCACGCTCGAAGGCCACATCTTGCGCGAGAACCCCTTCGTCGAGCTCTCGTACAGCTCGACCTCGCCGACTTCGCGCCGGAAATTGGTCGAGGACCTGGAGAAGGCCCGCGAATTCCTGCGCCAGCGGCACGCCGCCGAGCGCGCGCGCGCCGATGGCGACAAGGATGCCAAGGATCCCTCCGACAAGGGCGTCAACAAGGACCTCGTCGAACTGCTCGAAGGCCGCCGGACCGCCCAGCTGCAGGGCAGCAATGCGCGCGACCTGCTGGCGGTCGTCGACCTGCTCGAGCGCTTTCCGATGCGGGCGGTGGTCGGCAGCGGAATCGAAGCCTGGACGGTCGCCCCGCAGCTCGGCCGTGCCGGGGTGATGGTGGTGGTCTCGCCGCGGCAGAAGAACTGGGCCGACGATCGCTTCAACCGGCCCAACGGCTGGTCGATCGAGAACGCGCGGATCCTGCACGATGCCGGCGTCCGCTTTACGCTGCAGCCGCGGAGTTCGTCGATCAGCACAGGCGGCATTGCGGGACGAGACCTGCTCACGCTGCCGATGGAAGCGGCTTTCGCGATCCGCGGCGGCCTGCCGCAAGCCGCCGCTCTCAAGGCGATCACGCTGGACGCCGCGCGCATTCTCGGCGTGGAGGACCGGATCGGATCGATCGAAGCCGGCAAGGACGCCGATCTGATCGTCACCGACGGCGACCTCTTCGACTACCGTACCTTCGTGCAGTGGGCGGTCGTCAACGGCCGCGTGGCCTACGACAAGCAGGCGGCGCCGTATTTCGCGCACATCCGTCCGCGGCAGGAGCCGCCGTCTGGCGATGCGCTCGACGCGCTGCGTGCAGCCGCGCCGGGCGGCGCCGACGCCGCGTTGGATGACGGAAAAGACGTGGCGGAGCCGCGCGACGTCGACGCGCCGGAGAATTCCAGCGGCACGAACGGCGGTTGACGCGCTTGGACTGGCGGGGATCGGGAGCCGAGGCATAATCGGCTTCCCCTTCAGGCCGTTCCTTTTCCTGCCCGCCAACCGGATCGACGTCCTTGCCCAATCCCGTCCTGCGCGTAGGCCTGCGCGCACCGTCGTTCACCCTCGACGCCACCCGCACCGACCGCTTCCGTCTCACCGAGATGCGGGGCCGGTGGGTGGTGCTGTATTTCTACAACAAGGACGGCACGCCGGGCTGCACCGCGGAAGCCTGCGACTTCCGCGACCTGTACGCGGAATTCAAGCGCCGCGGCGCGATCGTGGTGGGCGCCAGCGCGTGCCAGATCGATTCCCACGAGGACTTCGCGCGCGAGCTCGGCCTGCCGTACCCGCTGGTCTGCGACCACGATCGCAAGGTGGCGGCCAAGTACGGCGTGTGGCGGGACAAGCAGCAGAACAGCCACCGTTATCTGGGGCTGGTGCGCTCGACCGTGCTCATCGATCCGGGCGGCAAGGTCGCGCGCGTCTTCGACAACGCGCGCGTGAAGGGCCACGCCGCCAAGGTCCTGGCGGCGCTCGACAAGGAATTGGAGGCACGCTGACCATGAGCCGGTTGATTCGAGCTGCGATCGACCGCATTGGCAACGTGCCCGCCGGGAGCGCGCAGCGCAATCTCGGGCGCGAAGAGGCACGCGAGGTCTTTGCGGCGCTGCTCGAGGGCGACGGGACCAGCGAGCAGGCTGCGGCGTTCTTCGCGCTGGTGCGCTCCAAGGGTGCGACCGCCGACGAACTCACCGGAGCCGCCGAGGCCGCTCGGGCGCGAATCCTGTTCCCGGCCGTCGGGGACAGCTTGATCGTGGTTGCGACCGGCCGGCTCGGCAAGCGCCGCGGACCGCCGCTGGGCGTTGCGTCCGCCGCGGCGGCCGCGGCCTGTGGCGTACGGGTGCTGATCCAGGCCGCGCCGCACGCGCGCGGCGCGGGCCTCACGCTCGGCGACGTGTGGGAGCGGATGGTGGGGCCGATGCCCGCCACCGCCGACGTGGTGGACGCGCGCCTGAGCCGCGACGGTCTGGCCTGCTGGTCGCCGACGCGCGCCGACCCGGGCTGGGCGCGCCTGCTCAACGTCGAAGAGTCGATCGGCTTGCGCGGCATGCCCGACGTGGTCACCAAGTTGCTGGCGCCGGCCGGCTGTTCGCTGGTGGTCGCGGCCGGCCACGGTCCGGTGCTCGGCACCGCGGGCGGCGCGATCCGCACGCTCGGCCACGAGCGGGGCCTGGTGGTGCAGGGCGTCGAAGGTTCGATCGATCCGGCGGTCTGCGGACTGACGCGCGGCCTGATCCTGGAGCACGGCAGCACCGTCCCGCTGCGGCTGATCCCTTCCGACCTGTTCCTGGACGGCCCTGCCGAGCCCTGCCTCGGTGACGGCGATCCGGCGGCTTCCGCCGAAACCTCGAATCTGCAAGCCCTCACCGGCGTCGACGGGCCGGCCTTGCGCTCGGTGCTGCTCGGCGCGGCCTTGCTGCTGCGGTTGGCGGGGCGCACGCCCGATCTGGCCCAAGCGTCCGGCCTGGCGCGCGAGGCGATCGAGTCCGGCGCTGCACAGCGGTTGCTCAACCGCGCGAAGTGCGCCGACGAACCGGACGGCGGCGGCCGCTAGTAGTCCGAGAAGGGGCGGCCGAAAGCGTCGAAGCCCGGCAAGTCCGGGTGCACGCGCGCGGTGGCGGGCAAGTAGACCCAGCCGTGGCTGCCTTGGAAGTCGGCGGTCTTCTGGTCGCCCGGGAGCGAGCGGATGCTGGAAAGGCCGTTGAAGGGGTTCACCGGCAGCTTGTCGAGGTAGGGTCCGAGTCCGCGCCGGTCGCCGGGTGCGACCGTCAACGGCGCCCCGTCCAGGCCGGTGCGGCCCAGGAGCTGTTGCTCGGGATCGTGGCCGGAGAGTCCGAGCGGCAGGCTGCCGTGATCGTCGAAATGGTCCATCCGGAAGCGGAAGGTCGCATTGCGCAGGAACTCGAGGCGGTCCCGAAGCTGCTCGATCTTGTGTTGTTCCGCGCTCGACCGCGGGGCCGGCACGGCGGCGAGGACCGCGACCATCGTCAAGGCGACGGCGATGCCGAGGGGTGCCAGCAGGGAGTTTCGGGCAGGGACGAGCATTTCCAGTTCCGCATGGTTTCCATCGGCCGTCCCTCCGCCGGCCTTGAATCGGCGCAAATCGCCTGGAAAGTCCCGTTCAAGGCCAGGCCGCAGACGCCAAGTCCTTCCACAGAATGAGCTTGCAACGGTTCTCGAGAGCGTGGAAGCGTCCGTGGAAGCTGCCAAATCGCCTTAAATGGGATGGGGAGCTTGCTCCAGCCCTTGCCGCATGGCTCTCCTTCCACTAGGTTTCCGCGGTTCCTGGGCCTCGCCCCACACCATGCAGCTCGTCATCGCCGAAAAACCCAGCGTCGCGGAAGACCTGGCCCGTTGCCTGCCCGGCAAGTTCGCAAAGCAGGAAGGCTATTGGGAGGGCCCGGACTATCTCGTGTCCTGGGCCGTCGGCCACCTGCTCGAACTCGCCGAACCCGAGGACTACGACCCCGAGCTCAAGCGCTGGTCGCTCGAGTTGCTGCCGATCCTGCCGGAGAAATTCCGGCGCAAGGCTCGCTCGGGCCAGTCCAAACAGCTCAACCTGCTCAAGAAACTCGCGCGTCGCGACGACGTCGATTCCTTGGTGAACGCGTGCGACGCGGCGCGGGAAGGCGAACTGATCTTTCGCGAGATCCAGGACTACACCGGCGTCGACAAGCCGGTGTTCCGGCTGTGGCTGCAGTCGATGACCCCGGCGGCGATCCGCCAGGCATTCGAGAAACTCGAGCCGTCCGGCAAGTTCGACGGCCTGGGCGCCGCCGCCTACAGCCGCGCCGAAGCCGACTGGCTGATCGGCATGAACGCCACCCGGGCGATCACCAAACGGCTGAAGGGCCGCAAGGAACGCGGCGTCTGGTCGGCTGGACGCGTGCAGACGCCCACGCTGGCGCTCCTGGTGCACCGCGAGCTCAGGGTGCTCGCGCACGAACCCAAGCCGTTCTGGCGCTTGCGCGGCACGTTCCTCGCCGGCGGCCACGAGTACGACGGTCTCTACCGCACGTCTCGCAGCGGCAAGGACGCGGAGAAGATCTGGGAGCAGGACTCGGCCGAAGCGCTGCTCGCCGCGTGCGAGGGCAAGCCCGCCACGGTCGTCGAGCAGGTCACCGAGTCGCAGCGCAAGCCGCCGATGCTGCACAGCCTCACTTCCCTGCAGAAGGAGGCCAACAGCCGCTACGGCCTGTCGGCGCGCCGCACCCTCGCGGCCGCGCAGCGCTTGTACGAAGGGCACAAGGTCCTGACCTACCCGAGAACCGATTCGATGGCGCTGCCGGCGGATTATCGCGGCCACGTCGACACGGTCCTCGGCGTCCTCGCCGGGAAGGGCCTGGGAGGCTACTTCTCGGAACCCGAGCGCGCGGACGCCATGCGCGAGGCCGCCGTCGGCTTGCGCGAGAAGGGCCTGCAGAACGTGCGGCGCAACTTCGACGACGCCAAGGTCAGCGACCACTTTGCGATCGTGCCGACCGGCAACGAGCCTTCGACCCCGCTGGGCGGCGACGACGGCAAGGTATTCGAATTGGTGACGCGCCGCTTTCTCGCGGCGTTCATGGGCGCGAGCACCTGGCAGAACGTGGTCCGCGAGACCCGCATCGCCGATGCGGCGGCCGACGGCGGTGCGCGGGTCTTCTACACTGAGTCCAAGCGCCTGGTCGTCGCGGGCTGGCAGCTCGTCGACCGGCGGCCGCCGGCGTCCGAAGTCCTGCCGCCGCTCGGCGTCGAGCCCGGCGAGGCGGCCAGCGGCAAGATCGTCGCCTTGGAGCTTCAAGAAGACGCGACCCGTCCGGCGGCGCGCTACACGGAAGCCGGCCTGCTCAAGGGCATGGAGACCGCGAGCGACCTCGACCTGGAGCAGCACGAGGAGATCGACGACGACGACGTCCTCGACGCGCTCAAGCAGAAGGGTCTCGGCACGCCGGCCACGCGCGCCGACACGATCGAGTCGCTGATCGCCAAGGGCTACGTCAGCCGCAGCGGCAAGACCCTGCGGCCGTCGGCCAAGGGAATCATCCTGATCGACTTCCTCGAGCGCATCCACGCCGACCACCTCGCCAAGGCCCAAGCCACCGCCGAAATGGAATTCCATCTCTACCAGGTGGAAGAAGGGCAGTTGCAGGGCGCGGACTACATGCAGGAGGTCGAGGATTCGGTCCGCAGCCTGGTCGACCGCCTGCGCAGTTTCTCCTACGAGGATCTCTACGTCGAAGAAGACCCGATCGGCAGCTGTCCGCACGACGGGTCGCCGGTGCGCGAAGGCCTCAAGGGCTACCGCTGTTCCAAGGAGGCGTGCGGCGCGCACTTCGACGTCAAGATCAAGAGTCTCGACAAGGACGCCCTGGCGGGAATAGTCGCCGACGTGGAGCGCGCAGTCGGCGCACAGGTCGGAGTCGTGTCGACTTCGGCGGAAGCCAAGCGCACGACCGCCGTGGTGCACGTCGCCCTCGGCGGTCCCGTGCTCGTCGCCGATGCCTCGGTCATGCTCGACGCCGCCGCCCGCCAGGCCGCTGGCGCCTCGCTCAAGGAACTCACCGTGGCGGCGGTCGAGCCCGACGACTGCAATTTCACGCTCTGGAAGGAATTCCGGGGCCGCTACCTGAACCGTCCGGTGGCCGAGAAGCTCCTGCGCGAGCGCGACACGGGCCCGTTGGAGGGCTTCGTGAGCATGCGCGGGGACACCTACGCGGGGCGGGTCCGCATGAACGCCGACCACACGCTCGAGTTCGAGGCGGTGCGCGATTTCAAGGGCTCGGACGACGAGAGCAGCGTGGCGCCCGAACTGGTGTCCTACCAGGTCGACGCTTCGCCGTTCCTCAAGTGCCCGCGCTGCGCCAACGGCGCCATCGTCGAAACGCCGACGCACTTCGTCTGCCGGCAGCCCGACGTCGCCAAGCATCCCGGTTGCGGCGTGACCGTGCCGCGCACGGTTTGCAAGCGTGAGCTCGCGCGGCAGGACCTGCGCCTCTACTTCGATCCCGAAGCCGGGCACACCGAGTGGATCGAGGATTTCATCTCCAAGAAGGACCGTGCGTTCACCGCGCGCCTGGTGTTCAAGCCCAATGGCCGGCACGGCTTCGAGTTCAAGCCGCGCGAGCCGCGTGAGCCGCGGGCGGCCAAGAAGACTGCCAAGAAGAAGACGGCCAAGAAAAAGCCCACCAAGAAGACCGCGGTCAAGGGCGCCGGCAAGTCGGAGTCGTGACCCTCCGTCTCGCCATGTGGTGCGCGCCGCGCACCGTGTCGACCGCTCTGCTGCGCTCCTTCGTGCAGCGCGCCGACTGCGAAGGGATCGACGAGCCCTTGTACGCGCACTACCTGGCGGTCACGGGCAAGCAGCATCCGATGCAGGCGGAGATCCTGGCGAGCCAGTCGCAGGACCCGCGCGAACTCCTCCAGGACGTGCTGCTAGGTCCCACCGCGGCGCCGCTGCAGTTCGTCAAGCACATGGCCCACCACTTGGTGGGGGGCTTCGATCCGAGGACCGGCGCGCAAGCTTGCGCATACCTGGACGCCCCGGGCGTGGTGCACGCTTTCCTGGTGCGCGAGCCGCGGGCGATGCTGGCGTCCCTGCACCGCGCGCTGGGGCCGCTCGAACGCTTCGACACCGCGCTCGGCCAGCAAGTGGCCATGTTCCGCCATCTCCAGGCGACCCGCGGCGAGGACCCGCTGGTGATCGACAGCCGCGAAGTGCTGCAGGAGCCCGCCGGAATGCTGCGCGCACTCTGTGAGCGGATCGGCCTGGAGTTCGATCCGGCCATGCTCGCGTGGGAACCGGGTCGGCACCCGAGTTTCGGCGTGTGGGCGCCCCACTGGTATGCGAACGTCGAGAAGTCGAGCGGCTTCGAAGCCCGCGCCGAGAAGGCCGTGCCGCTGCCCGAGGAACTGGAGCCGCTGCTCGACTGGGCGGCGCCGCTGTACGCGGAACTGGCCGCCGCGCGCCTGAAGCCCGCGGCGGCCTGAGCGATCCTTGTCGCGGCGACGTTTCTACCAGGGACGGCCGTATCCGCCCAGCCGGCAGCGGTTGTCGTAGTGGCGGTACGCGCGGCCGCACGGGTCGCGGTGCCAGTGGTAGGCGGGCCGGAAGCAGCCGCAGCCCGGCCGGTGCACGTGGTGGTATCCGGGGCGCGCGCCGAATTCCAGCGTGATCCGCGGCGCGGCCACGCGCACTCCGAGGCGGGGTCCGTCGTGCGCCTGTGCGGGCGCGGCGAACAGCAGCACGGCCGGCAGCGCGAGGAGCGCGATTGCGAGTCGATTCCACTTCATCTTGTACTCCTTGTCTTGTTGTTCTTGCGCCCGCTTCCAGGGCGGGCGACGGTCCCGTCTACGAGTGCAAGCGCAGCTTCGCCGGGCCGCGCGGCGCCGAAATCGGTTGCAGGTGGCATGTCACCGGGCGGCTGCGACGGCGCGAGCAGGGGAATTGAGAGCGCCCCACCATCCCGGAAGACGGTGAGGCGCAACGATGCGGCAGTCGGCCGCGCGGGACGGACCTTACAGGCCGACCACGTTGCTGGTGTCGCAGGAACTCAAGTCGATCGCTTGCAGGAAGACCCGGCCGCAAGCCGCGGCGGGCACGTTCGCGTTGAAGGTGATGTGGCCGTTCGCATCGGCTGCCACCACGGCCCGCAGCGTCAGACCGGCGCCGGAGAGCCCGAGGACCGTGCCACCGGTCGCCGGGTCGATGGTGTAGAGAGAACCGGACCCGAAGGTCTAGAGCGTGCCGGTGCCATTGCGCGCCATCGAGTTGAGGTTCACCTCGCCCGAAGCGCCGATGAACCTGTCGGCGCCGCTGGCGGGATCGATGCTGTAGACGTCGCCGGCGTAGTTGAGCGCGATGATGTCTTGCGCGGGTTCCGCCGTGGCGAAGGCCGTGACGAGAAGGAGCGGAAGGAGGATGCGCATGGAAGGAATAGCGCGTCGGGGTTGGATTGGCGTGGGGCGGAGGCCGGGGTGGAGCTTCGATAACGGGGAGTTTCGAGGCTAACCCAAGGAAGTGGCAAATGGGGCCGAGGCGCGCGGAAATTCCCGCAAGGAAGCCCCTATTCGCCCACCGAGGCCTTCCAGGCTCGCTGAGTGGCGAGCAGCTCCGCGAGCCGCTCGGGCTCCGCTGCCGACAGGTCGGTGCTCTCGCCGGGATCGGCCTGCAGGTCGTAGAGGAAGGTGCCGAGTTCGAGCTCGACCATCTCGTAGTCCGCGTGGCTCTTGTCCATAGCGGTGCGGAGTTTCCAATTTCCCGACCGCACGGCGGTCTCCTTGCCGGTGTCCCAGAACAGCGTGCGGGCCGGCCAGGCTTCGTCGCCGCCGCGCAGCAGCGGCCGCAAGTCGAAGCCTTCCAGATGCTGCGGGGCCGTCGCGCCCGCTGCGGTGCAAATGGTCGGATACAGATCGAGCGCGCTGACCATTTCGTCGCGCACCGTCCCGGCCTGGATGCGGCCCGGCCACGCCACGATCAGCGGCACCCGGATCCCGCCTTCGTAGAGCGTGTACTTGCCGCCGCGCAGCGGGCCGTTGTCGGCGTAGATCGGCGTCGAGCCACCGTTGTCGCCCACGTAGATCACCAGCGTGCGTTCGGCGAGGCCGAGTTCGTCGAGCGCGGCGAGCACGCGCCCGACTTCTCGGTCCAGGTAGTGCAGCTGGCCAAGGTATTGCGCGCGGCCTTCGGGGTTGTTGGGCTTGCGCCCGGCGCGATACCAGTCGTAGTACTCCTCGGTGGCCGGATCCCAGTCGCGGTAGCCCGCCAGGCCGTGTTCGTCGAGGTACTCCTGGGGCAGCTGGTGCGTGAAGTTGTGCACCGCGTTGAATGCGAGCGTCAGGAAGAAGGCCTCGTCGGCGTTCGCCGCCAGGAACTCCCGGGCGCGTGCGCCGAGCAGCTCGGTGCTGAATCCTGGCTGGTCTTCCTGGCGGTCGTCGACCCAGAACGGACCCTGCTGCAAGCTCTGGCCGCGTCGCGCGTGCGCTTGGCGGACCGCCTGCCAAGCGTCTTCGGCGGCGGCGGAGTGGACCAGGTAGTGCTTGCGGCCGCCCGCGAAGCCGTACAGCGAGTCGAAGCCGTGCTCGAGCGGAAAGCTGCGCTTGCCGGGCAGGTCTTCGCTGCCGTAGTGGAACTTGCCGACGTAGCCGGTGACGTAGCCGTGCTCGCGCAGGGTTTCGGCGATGGTGGGGAAGCGCGCGTCGCGGAGCCCTTCGCCGCCGTACCAGAAACATCCGAAGCGCTGCTGGTGCACTCCCGTCATGAGCCCCGCGCGCGAGGGATTGCAGATCGGGGAGCTCGCGTAGGCCTGGGTGAAGCGCACGCCGCGGGCGGCGAGCGCGTCGAGGGCGGGGGTGGCGACGTCGGCGGCGAGCCCCGCCGCTCCGAGGTCCGCGAAGCCCTGGTCGTCGGCCACGATCAGCAGTACGTTCGGCGGCCGGTCCTCGATGGAAGCCTCGCCGCCGCAAGCCGCGAGCAGGCTCGCCAGCAGGAAAGTGCCTCGGAAGGGCGTCATGGCGGCATGCTAGCGGGGCTCGCGCTCGCGCCCGTATCGCGGCCTTGCGATCCGGTATAGGATCGATCCAGCCCCCGAACCGGCGGGTCTGCTCGCCTCGGCATCCACGTCCATGCAGCGTCTTCTCGGCCCGCCCGTCCTTGCACTGGCGCTAGTCTGCGGCAGCAGCCTGGCGGCCCAGCAGGCTGCGGTGGAGCGTTTCTTCCCCGGGCTCGAATGGGAGCGCCCGGGAGTGCTCTCGGTCGATCCGGTGGCGCCGGGTTCGCAGGTCCGCATCACCCCGGCGCTCATGCCGGCCGATTCCGACGTCGGGCCGATCCGCCTTCAGATCGACATCGGCGACCAAGGAATGGCGGCGGACCGCGCCGTGGTGATCCGCTTGACCGACGCCGGCGGATTCTCCCTGGCCGACACCGACTACTCGGCGACGTCCGATCCACCGCTGTCCGGACTGCTGATCACCCTCGGCCCGCGCCAGCTCCGGATTTCGGCGCAGACGGACTGGCCGGCCCACACCAAGCTCGACGTGCGGATCACGGCGCAGGCCGGGTCGCCGCCGCTGTACACGCCGCAGGCCGCGAACCCACAATTGTTCTGGATCTTCCGCCAGACCGCCGCCGGCGACGACTTCGAACAATTTCCCACCATGGGCGGCGTGGTGCATCCGGGGCCGCCGCGGCGCCTCCTGGTCACGCTGCCCTCGCTCGCGGCCGTCGGCACGACGGTAGTCGCCCGGGTCGCGGTGCTCGACTCCCGCGACAATCCGGCTCCCGGCTGGGTCGACGCCGTGCGGCTGCGCGAACCGGGCGGATCGCTCGTGGCCATGCCGCGCGGGGCCTTGGCGAACGGCTACGCGCAGGTTCCGATCCGCCTGCCCCAGCGGACCGGCGCGTTCGAACTCGTTGCCGAGTCGGCCGGTCTGGAGGCCGGACGCTCCAATCCGCTCCTGCTGCTCGAAGCAAGCGTGCTCGGCGACCGGCAGCTGCTGTGGGGGGACTTGCAGAATCACAGCCGGAGGTCCTCCGAGGGCGGCGGCGCGCTGCGCGCCCTGGTCTGGCGCGCGGCCGCCTGGGGCGTGGTCGACGTGCTTGCCGCGACCGACCATGACCGCCTGGTTTCGATGCCCGGCACCGATCGTTTCTGGCGCGACTCGATCATGGAGATCGACCGGCCGGCGCCGCTCCGCCCGCTGCTCGTGCTGCCGGGATGGGAGTGGACCCGCGTCTTCGAATTTCCCAATGATCCGGGAGTGAAGGGGCACCGCTGCGTGCTCGCCGCCGATTCGGCCAGCCTGCTGCCGGTCCGCTCGTCGGCGGAAGCCGCGTGGGATTCGCTGGGGGAACTGCTGCCCGACCTCGCCACGCGTCCCGGGCGCGTGGTGGCCATTCCACACCACTTGCGGCACTACTACTGGGATGACGCCGACGGCGCCGACCCGGCGCTGCTGGCGGACCTGGCGCCGGTGGCGGAAGTCCTCTCTCGCAAGGGAAATTACGAAGAGGACGACGGCGGCGCCTGGCGGCACCCGGAAGGGATCGGCGGTCGCGGACCGTTCGCCGGCCTGGGCTGGCTCGACGGCCTGCAGAAAGGCGCGCGTGCCGGCGCCATCGGCGGCAGCGACAGCCACGTGCAGTACGGCACCTTGTACGTGCGGCCCGCAGCGGGCGTGTTCTCGCGTTCCGCGGACTATCCGGTCGTGCGTCCCCGCCGCGATACGGCGCTCCGCTGGCTGTGGCGGCGCGGCAGCATGACCGCGCTGCTCGTCGGCGACCCGAGCCGGGACGCCGTGATCGGAGCGCTACAAGACCGCGCTTGCTACGCGAGCAGCGGTCCGCAGACCGTGCTCTGGTACACGGTGAACGGAGCGGCGATGGGGAAGGAGATCGCCTGGGACGGCGGTCCGGTGACCTTGAAGGGCCAGGTCGCGGCGAGCACGCCCATCCTTTCGATCGAAGTGCGGCGCGTGATCCCCGGCGGCAGCAGCCTGGTGCCGGTCTACACCGGCTACACGAGCGATCGCCGCCACGTCGATTTCCACTGGGTCGACGCCGCGCCGCCCGCCGAGCCCTGGGTCGCGTACTACGTGCGCGTGCGCGTGCAGGGCTACGCTTTCGACGACGGCGAAATCCTGCCAGAGGAGCGCGCCATCGGCAGTCCGGTCTGGCTGGTGCGCTGACGCCGACGCGTCAGCCGCCGGCGGTCTTGGGCACGATGTCGGTCTGCAGCGCCGGATCGGCTGCGGGCACGTAGCGCATTTCCAGGCCGAGTTCCTGCCGCACCAGGTTGCAGCCCTGGGCGATGGCGGTCGCCTTGTAGAACGCGATTTCGCGATTGCAGCCCTGGCGGCCGAAACCGCAGTCGCTGGAGACGATGAGCTGCTCGGCGTCGACGTGCTCGAGCGCGGTGCGGATGCGAGCTGCCACGTCTTCGGCGCGGTCGGCCTGCAAGTTGCGGTGGCTGACCGCGCCCACGCAGACCTTCTTGGGCAGCCGGCCTTTCAGCGCGCCGAAGAGTTCGATCTCGCGGAAGCTGCGGTCGGTCATCTCCACGGTCCACACGTCGCCGCGCAGCGCGTGCATGTACAGCTCGAAGGACGCCGCATAGCTGTCGTTGTCGATCACGCGCTGCATGTTGGGGTTGCCCCAGCAGGTGTGGATCCAGATCTCCACGTCTTCCAGGCCTTCGACTTCGCGGTTGTAGGCCTCGACCATGAATTTCACTTCTTCGCTGTCGGCGCCGTAAGTGTTGGCCCAGAAGTGGAGCGTCGGCTCCTCGATCTGGATCACCTTGCAGCCGGCGTCGCGCAGCGCGCGCAGCTCCTTGTTCATGGCTTCGGCCATGTCCCAGATCACCTGGCGGGTGTCCGTGTACTGGTCGGTGTGCAAGTCGAGGAACAAGCCCATGACCTGCGTGCAGCACGTGCCGAAGCGCACCGGCTTGTGCGCCTTGGCCTGCGCGATCCGCCAGATCTTGGGGAAGTCGAGCGGCCGGTGCTCGATCTTGCCGACCACCTGCGGCCAGCGCCAGCCGGTGTAGATCTCGTTGAGCAGCGTGCCGGGCGGATAGCGCAGCCAAGGCGAGCGCGTTGCTTCGGACTGCAGGTGGTCGCCGGCGAAGCCTTTCCAGCGCTGCAGCGGATAGTGGTGCCAGGAGCGGCCGGCCAGGTCGTCGTCGCAGTGCAGGTCGCCGTGGGTGAGGATGTCGAGCCCGGCGCGTTCCTGGTCGCTCAACACCGTGGCGACCGCGTCGGTGTATTGCTCGCGGTGCTGTACGTCGAGCATCGCCGTGTCGAGCCCCTTGCCACACAAGCTCTTGTCGAACCAGCGCGGGCGCGGCCACGAACCGGTGACGGTGGCGGGCAGAACCAGATCCTTGGTGACCGTGTACATGAACGCGCTCAGCCCCGCGGCAGGGGGAAAGCGTCGCGGCGCTGGTAGTCCATCAGCCCGGCCGGCAGGTTCTCGCCTTCGAACTTCCAGGCGACGGGGTCCCACTGGAACGAACGGCCGTGGCGGTACGCGAGATTGAGCAGCTGGCACACCGCCGCCGTGCGCGCGCCGATCTCGGCGCTGCAGATCGGCGTCGCGCGCGAGTGGATGCATTGGATCCAGTCGTCGACGTGCGAGACGTTGCGCGGCAGTGTGAAGGCGAGCGGTTCGGCGCCGGCTTCGGCGGGGGCGTCGAAGTCGTGGCCTGGGACGGCGGACAAGCGGCCGCGGTCGACCGCCACCATGCCGTTCGTGCCGATGAAAGTGGCGCCGTTGGGGCCGCCGTGCACCACGTCGACGCCGTTGGCGTAGTGGAGCGTCGCGCCGCGCTTGCGGTCGCCGTCGCGCGGCAGGGAGACCCCGATCGGGCCGCTGCTGTCGGCGTCCAAGGCCCACTGCGCGATGTCGAAATGGTGCGCGCCCATGTCGGCGAGGTAGCCGCCGCAGTATTCGCCGTAGGCGCGCCAGTCGGGGTAGTGGCCGTGCACGCCGCGCGGGCTCAAGTCGCTGTGGTAGGGGCGCGCCGGCACCGGGCCCTGCCAGCGTTCCCAGTCGAGGCCGGGCTCGAGGTCCTCCGCGGGCAGTTCGCAGATCCGGGTCGGATCTCCGACGCCAACGTGCACGGTCAGCAGCTTGCCGATCCCGCCGTTGCGGATGAACTCGACCGCTTTCACGAAACGGTGTCCGTACTCGCTGCGCTGCTGGCTGCCGGTCTGGAACACCGTGCCGTGCTTGGCCACCGCCTCGATCAACCGCCTGCCCTCGCGCAGGGTGTGGGTGAGCGGTTTCTCGCAGTAGACGTCCTTGCCGGCCTGCGCGGCGTGGATCGCCTGGGTGACGTGCCAGTGGTCGGGCGTGGTGATCACCACCGCGTCGATGTCGTCGCGCGCCAGGAGGTCGCCGTAGTCGACGTACGCCGCGCAGTCCGCGTTGCCGTAGTGCTTGTCGATCTCGCCCCGGTAGTGCTCGCGGCGGGTGCCGTCGACCTCGCACACCGCGAGGATCCGCACGCGTGCGTCGTTGAGCAAGAAGCCGTTCATCACGTTCCGCGCGCGGATGCCCATGCCGATGATGCCGAGGCCCAGCGTCTCGTTGGCCGGGGTCCGCCGCAACGAAGCGGGGTTGCGGAGGACGAAGGGCGCGGCCAGGCCGGCGCCCGCCGCTTTCACGAATTGCCGTCGATCGATCGCGCGCTCTCGCATGACTCTCCCAATGGGGGCAAGGGTTCGGGGGCCGGAGGTCGGCCGTCCCACTCTAAGGAGGCGGCGCCGCTGGTACCGTTGGCTTCGTTGATCCACGCGCTCATCGTCATCCACGTGCTCGCCGCCACCGTGTGGACGGGGGGGCACCTCGTCCTGGCCACCACCATCCTGCCCCGGGCGCTGCGGGAGCGGGATGTCGTGGCCGTGCTGCGCTTCGAGTCCGGCTACGAGCGGATCGGCATGCCCGCCCTGCTGGTGCAGGTGCTCTCCGGTTTCGTCCTGGCGCTGCACCACCGCCCTGATTTCGCGGACTGGGTCTCGTTCGAAGACCCCGTCGGGACGCTCTTGCTGGTCAAGCTCGCGCTGCTCGCCGCCACCGTCGGCCTGGCCCTGAGCGCCCGCCTGCGCGTGCTCCCCGGGCTCGACGCGACGGGCCTGCGCACCCTTGCCTGGCACGTCGTCCCCGTCACCATTTTGTCGGTCTTGTTCGTGATCGTCGGCGTCGGCATCCGCACCGGCGGATTCGCGCCGGCGTAGTGAAGATCCTCTTGCGCGCGCGATTCCCCATGCACCACATTCTCCCACTCTCCCTGGCCCTTCTCGCGACCTTGGCGCCGCTTGCGTGCGGAGGCGACTCCTATCGGTCGGTCACCGAAGAAACCCTCGCCGTGCTCGAAGAGGTCGCCGACACCTTGGCCGGCGTCGACGACGTGGCGGCGGCCGAGTAGGCCAAGGCCGAGCTCGAAGAACTCGGCGCGCGGCTCCGCGATCTCCAAGAGCGGATGACCAAGGTCGAGCTGCCCACTCCGGACGAACTGATGGAACTGACGATGGGCGTGGACCTGCCGCGGGCGATGGCCAAGCTGCAGCGGCAGATGATGCGGATCCTCAAGGACCCCGAACTCAACGCGGTACTACAAGGCGTACTCGACGGGTTGTCCGCCAAGTAGCCCGGGCAGGGCTTCCTGCCTGCCATCGGCTAGAATGCGGGGCGCTGCGGACCGCTTCAGGCCGAATTCGACTCGCGCAATCCCCCGACCCGTCCTCCCCCCCAAGAACGTGATCACGCTGCTCGTCGACACCGAGGTCTTCGCCCCGAATTCCCTCGGTCGCCGCTGTCTCGCCGTTTGCGGGGGACAAGTCGTCTGGATGGGCAAGGAGGAGCTGCGCCTGCCAGGCGACCTGGTGGACGAGCGAATCGATCTTGGCGGCCGGCGGCTGATTCCCGGCTTGATCGACTGCCATGCGCATCCGACCGGCGGCGGGGGCGAGGCCGGCCCCGCGACGCGGGTGCCGCCGCTGCCGATTTCGCAGTTCACCCGCGGCGGCACCACCACGGTGATCGGCCTGCTCGGCACCGACGACCTGGTGCACACTCCCGGCGAGCTGGTCGCCACTTGCCGCGGCCTCGAAGCCGAAGGCCTCAACGCCTGGTGCTGGACCGGCGGCTACCACGTGCCCCCGGCAACGCTCACCGGCAGCGTGCGCGGCGACCTGGTGCACGTCGACCGCATCCTCGGCGTCGGCGAACTCGCGCTCAGCGACCACCGCTCCAGCCAGCCGACGCTCGAGCAGTTCCTGCACGTCGCCGCCGAGTGCCACGTCGGCGGCCTGATGAGCGGCAAGGCCGGCGTCCTGCACCTGCACCTCGGCGATGGCGAGCGCGGGCTGGCGATGGTGCATGCGGCGCTGGAGGGCAGCGAGCTGCCGGCACGGATCTTCCACCCCACCCACGTCAACCGCCGCAAGGCCTTGTTCGACGAAGCGCTCGAACTCGTCGAACGGGGCTGCACGATCGACTTGACGGCTTTCCCCGTCGGCCCCGGCGAAGACGCCTGGAGCGCCAGCGCGGCGCTGCGGCGCTACTTCGACGCCGGCCTGCCGGCCGACCGAGTCACGGTCAGCTCGGACGGCGGCGGCTGCCTGCCCGAATTCGACGCCGACGGCCGCGTGACCCGCATGGCGGTGGGCCGGCCGGCGGCGCTCGGCGAATCGCTCGCCGAACTGCTGCACGACGGACTGGACTTGGAGCAGGTTCTTCCCGCCTACACGGCCAACCCCGCCAAGCTGCTGCGGCTGGCCGGCAAGGGCCGCATCGGCGTCGGCGCCGACGCCGACCTGGTGGTCCTCGACGCGGACGGTCTGGCGCGGGACGTGATGGTGCGCGGGCGCTGGCACCTGCGCGGCGGCGAGAGCTGCGTGCTCGGCAGTTTCGAAACCGGCGCGTCGGCCGCCGCGGCCGCACGGCCGCAACGGGAGACCAGACAGTGACGCAGGGCTACATCGTTCCCATCGGCGGCGCGGAGGAAAAAGTCCGCGACGCCGCCATTCTCGGCCGTTTCGCCAAGCTCTGCGGCGGCGACCAGGCGCGCATCGCGATCATTCCGACCGCCTCCCAGCTGCCGGAGACCGGCCGGGCCTACGAAGAGGTCTTCAAGACGCTCGGCGTGAGCCGCGTGCGCAGCCTCGGCTTCGAAGAACGCTCCGACTGCGAACGCGAAGACTGGCTCGACAGGCTGGAGCGCGCCGACGGCGTCTTCCTGACCGGCGGCAACCAGCTGCGCCTGTCGACCACGCTCGGCGGCACGCCGGTCGCCGACCTGCTGCGCCGCCGCCACGCCGAAGAAGGCCTGCACGTCGCCGGAACCTCGGCGGGGGCTTCGTTCCTGTCCGAGCACATGATCGCGTTCGGCGACGAGGGCTCGACTCCGCGCAGCGACATGGTGACCCTGGCGCCCGGACTCGGCCTGACCAAGCAGGCGATCGTCGACCAGCACTTCCGCCAGCGCGACCGCCTGGGCCGACTGCTCACCGCGCTGGCGTACAACCCGCGGCCGATCGGGATCGGCCTCGACGAGGACACCGCGGCGTTCATCGCACCCGACCAGGAACTCGAGGTGGTGGGCAGCGGCGCGATCACGATCGTCGACCCCAGCGAGATCGAGTATTCGTCCATGGACTCGGCGCGGCCGCACGAGCCGGTCTGCGTGATCGGCGTCCGGCTGCACGTGCTCACCGCGGGGGCGACCTACAACATCGAGACGCGAGTGGCGAGCGTGGCCCGGATCACCAGCCGGAACCGGTCGTGAAAGTCCTCTCCAGATCGGTCTATCTCGGCCCGAGTCTGTATGCGCACTTCCGGGTCATCCGCCAGGTCCTCGACCTGGGCGTCCTCGAAGAATGGCCCACCGCCAGGCTCGGCAGCGGGTTCACCGCTGCGCTGCTCGAGCACCTGCCCGGCTTGCGTGAACACGGCTGCTCCTACGGCGAACCCGGCGGTTTCGTGCGCCGTCTCGGCGAGGACGAAGGCACCTGGCTCAGCCACGTGCTCGAGCACGTCGCGATCGAGCTGCAGAACGTGGCCGGCGCCGACGTCACCTTCGGCAAGACCCGCGGCACCGGGCGGCCCGGCGAGTACGACGTGGTCTACGAGTACGAGCACGACGAAGTCGGGCTCGAGGCCGGCCGCCTGGCGCTGCGCTTCCTGCACAGCCTGCTGCCGGCGGAAGTCCCGCTCGAGCAGGACCGCGAAGACGGCTTCGATTTCGCGGCCGAGCGCGATTCCTTCATCCGCTTCGCGCAGCGGCGCGCACTGGGGCCGAGCACCGCGGCGCTGGTCAAGGCCGCCGATGCGCGCGGCATCCCCTGGCTGCGGCTCAACCGCTACAGCCTGGTGCAGTTCGGGCACGGCAAGTACGGCAAGCGCATCCAGGCGACGGTGACCAGCGAGACGCGGCACATCGCCGTGGAAATCGCTTCGGACAAGGAAGAGACCAACAAGCTGCTCGGCGACCTGGGCCTGCCGGTGGCGCGGCAGGCGATCGTCGACGACGCCGGCGAAGCCGTGCGCGCCGCCGAGCGGATCGGCTGGCCGGTCGTGGTCAAGCCACTCAACGCCAACCATGGCCGCGGCGTGTCGACCCACCTGAACGACGCCGATGCGGTGCGCGCGGCCTTCGACCAGGCCCGCGAGCACAGCCGCACGGTGCTGGTCGAGAGCTTCATCGAGGGCCTCGACCACCGGCTGCTGGTGGTCGACGGCGCGCTCGTCGCGGCGTCGAAACGCGTCCCCGGCCACGTGGTCGGCGACGGCGAGCACGACGTCGAAGAACTGGTCGCGCTGGTCAACGCCGACCCGCGCCGCGGCATCGGCCACGAGAAGGTGCTTACCCGCCTCGAATTCGACCACCAGGCGCACCGGCTCATGGCGCTGCGCGGCGTGACCGACAAGACCGTGCTCGAGAAGGGCGACCTGCTGTACCTGCGCTCGACCGGCAACTTGTCGACCGGCGGCACCGCGGTCGACGTGACCGACGAAGTGCACCCCGACAACCGTGAGATGGCCGTGCGCGCCGCCAAGGCGATCGGCCTGGACGTCGCGGGCGTCGATTTCCTGACCACCGACATCACGCGCTCGTTCAAGGAGACCCACGGCGCGATCTGCGAGGTCAACGCCGCACCGGGTTTCCGCATGCACGTGGCGCCCAGCGAAGGCACGCCGCGCGACGTCGCCGGTCCGGTGATCGACATGCTGTTCCCGCCCGGTTCGCCCACGCGGATCCCCATCGCATCGATCACGGGCACCAACGGCAAGACCACCACCGCGCGGATGGTCGCGCACGTGTTCAAGATGTCCGGCAGCCACGTCGGCCTGGCGACCACCGACGCGGTCTACGTCGACGGCCACGCGACGGTCGAAGGCGACCTGACCGGTCCGCTCGCCGCGCGCATGGTGCTGCGCGATCCCTCGGTGGACGTCGCGGTCCTCGAGACCGCGCGCGGCGGCCTGCTGCGCCGCGGACTGGGGTACAAGCGCTGCAACGTCGGCGCGGTCCTCAACGTGCAGGCCGACCACCTGGGCTTGCGCGGCGTCGAGACGCTCGAAGACCTCGCCAAGGTCAAACGGATCGTGGTCGAAGTGGCCAAGGACACCGCGGTGCTCAACGCCGACGACGAGTTGTGCCTCAAGATGGCCGACTACACGCAGGCCGAGCATCTCTGCTACGTGACGAGGAACCCGAACCACTCGCTGGTGCGCGAGCACATCCGCGCCGGCGGCCGCGCAGTCGCGCTCGAAGAAGGGATGGGCGGCCACATGATCACGATCTACGACAAGGGCCAGCACATCCCCTTGTTGTGGACCCACTTGATCCCGGCCACCCTCGAAGGGCGCGCCATGCACAACGTCCAGAACGCGATGTTCGCGGCAGCGGTGTGTTTCAGCATGGGAGTCAAGCTCGAGGAGATCCGCCACGGCCTGCGCACGTTCGACACGAGCTTCTTCCAGGCGCCCGGGCGGATGAACGTGTTCCACGACCATCCTTTCAAGGTGATCCTCGACTACGGCCACAACCCGGCGGCGGTCGAGGCGATGGTCAAGCTGGTCGACAACCTGGACGTCGAAGGCCGCAAGTTGGTGGTCCTGGCGGCCCCGGGCGACCGCCGCGACCAGGACGTCCGCGATATCGCCAGGCACTGCGCCGGGCACTTCGACCACTACGTGGTGCGCCGCGACGACCATCCGCGCGGCCGCGGCCTGGACGAGGTCCCGCGCATGCTCGAAGCGACGCTCCTGGAGTGCGGAGTCCCGCAGGAGCGGATCCAGATGATCCCCGACGAAGTCGAGGCGCTCGGCACCGCGCTGCGGCTCGCGCGCACCGACGACCTGTTGCTCGCTTTCGGCGACAACGTCAAGCGTTGCTGGAAGCAGATCACCGAGTTCGCGCCCGACCAGGCCGGCGCGGCCGCGGCGCGGCCGGCGGGGGCCCCGCCCATGGACCTGCCGGCCTTGCCCGAGTCCGAACTCGAACTCGGCGCCGGCGACCAGCTCATCCGCGACGAGCGGGGCGTGCGGCTCGCCCGCGAGATCGAAGACTGAAACCCGCGCGCCTCGAACTGCGCGACAGCCGTCGCTTGACCGGCCCGAACCTCCTGGGGGACCGGGCGGGGGCGGTCGCGGACCTGGGGCTGGCGGATGCCGACGCCGGGGCCGTGATCGCGGCCTGGCGGGAATGTGTGCGCCGGATCCTTGCCGCGGTCGGCTGGGCGGAGGAGCCATTGTGGGTGCGCGTCTTCGCCGGCGGGGCGAGCGTCGGCTTCGCGGCGCCGCGCGACGCGCTCTACGCCGCGACCGAGGTCAACGAATGGGCGGTCGCCGCCGCTGCCGCCCGTCTGGACGGCACGGAAGAGCCGTCCTTCGACCAGGCCGCGACGCATCTGCGCGCTCTCATCGAGGCGGAATCGAACCCGGCGTTGCGGACGCTCGAGCGCGCCGCGGAGTGCCGCGACGTCGCCTTCTCGAGCGACGACGAGCATGTTTCCGTGGGCCTGGGCACCGGCGCGCGCTGCTGGCCGGCCGGCGATCTGCCGGCGCCGGAGGCAGTCGACTGGGAGCGGATCCACGACGTGCCGGTCGCGCTGGTCACGGGAACCAACGGCAAGACCACCACCGTGCGGCTCTTGCGCGCGATGATCCGCGCCGCCGGGCTGGTCGCCGGAGTCTCGACCACCGACTGGATCGGCGTCGGCGACGAGATCGTCGCCACCGGCGACTGGTCGGGCCCCGGCGGCGCGCGGCGCGTGCTGCGCGATCCGCGGGTCGAGATGGCGGTGCTCGAAACCGCGCGCGGGGGCATGTTGCGGCGCGGTCTGGCGGTGCAGCGCGCCGAGGTCGCGCTGATCACCAACATCGCCGAGGACCACCTCGGCGAGTTCGGGGTCGGCGACCTCCAAGGCCTGGCCGACGCCAAGTTCGTGGTCGCGCGCGTGGCCCGGCACCTGGTCCTGAACGCCGACGACGAGGTGCTGCGCGAACGCGCGTTGTCGCCCGACCTGGCGGTCGGCTGGTTCGGCCTCGATCCAGCGGCCCCGGGCTTGCGCGAACGCCTGGCCGCCGGCGCCGAGGCGTGCGTGCTCGACGACGGCGAGCTGGTGCGCCACGGCGCCGCCGGTCGGGAAACGGTGCTGCCCGTCGCCGAAATCCCGGCCACGCTCGGCGGGGCGGCGCGGCACAACGTAGCCAACGCCGCGGCCGCCGTCGCGGTGGCTTCCGCGCTCGGCCTGTCGCTCGACGCCGTCCGCGCGGGCCTGCGGAGCTTTGCGAACAGCGCCGAGGAGAACCCCGGCCGCTTGAACGAATTCGAGCTCGGCGGAGTGCGGGTCCTGGTCGATTTCGCGCACAACCCCCACGCCATGGAGCCGCTCATGGACCTGGTCGCCGCGCTGCCGGCGCAACGGCGCGCCTTGATCCTCGGCCAGGCCGGCGACCGCGACGACGCCGCCATCCGCGCCCTGGCGCAGGTCGCCGTGCGCGCGGCGCCCGACCGCGTGTTCCTGAAGGAAATGGCCGAATACCAGCGCGGCCGCATCGCGGGCGAAGTGGTGCAGCTGCTCCATGAAGAGTTGTGCGCGAGCGGCCTGCCGCCGCAGGCCGTGCAACGCTGCGATTCCGAACTCGCCGCCGCGCGCGCCGCGTTGTCGTGGGCCGCGCGCGGCGACCTGCTGCTGCTCTTGAGCCACGCGCAGCGCCCGGCCGTGCTCGCGTTGCTCACGCTGCTGCACAACGCCGGCTGGCAGGCGGGCCAGCCGTTGCCCGCAGCCGACGGGCGCAGTGGCGCCTGATCGACCGCCAGAGCAGGAACCGGCTCTTGGAGCTACCATCTTGCCCATCATGAAGCGCTTCGTCCCGACTCTCGCCGTCCTTTGTCTCTGCCTGCTCCCGCTCGCCTGCGGCGGCGATACCAACGAGTCCATCGCCAAGGAAAACGTCTCTTTGATGAGTGAGTTCGTCGGCACGCTCGAGGGCATCACCGACAAGGCCTCGGCGGAAGCCGCCAAGGGCGAACTCGATTCGCTCGTCGAGAAGCTGAACGAACTGAAGGCCCGGATGGTCAAGATGGGGGAACCTTCGGCGGCAGAGAAGGCGAAGCTGATGGCGGACAGCGACATGGCGGCGGTGCAGCTCAAGCTGCAGAGCCAGATGATGCGCTTGATGGCCGACCGTGAAGTCGGCGCCGTCCTCGCCGATTCGTTCAGCTCGCTCTCCGGCAAGTAGACGGCGGTTCCGCCTTCCGATGGGCGTCGTCCTTCCGCTGATCCTGGCGCTGCTGCCGTTGCAAGCCGCCGCGCCGGCGCCCGTGCGCCCGAACCTGCTGCTGGTGGTCACCGACGACCAGCGCGCAGACTGTCTGGGAGTGGCCGGCCATCCGGTCCTGCAGACGCCGGAGCTGGACGCGCTCGCGCGGGCAGGCGTGCGTTTCGAGAACGCCTTCGTCACCACGCCGATCTGCGCTGCGAGCCGCGCGAGCATCTTGACTTCGCTGCCCGAGAGCGGGCACGGCTACACCTTCGGCACGCCGCCGATCTCGGCGGCGCACGCGCGCGCGAGCTATCCGGCGCTGCTGCGCGCGGCCGGCTACCGCACCGGCTTCGTCGGCAAGTGGGGCGTGCGGGTGGCGCCGGGCTTGCGCGAAGAGATGTTCGACGCCTTCGTCGCCCTGGCGCCCGATCCCTACTCGAAAGTGCAGGCCGACGGCAGCCGGCGCCACCTCACCGAGATCACCGTCGACCGCGCGATCGATTTCCTCGGGAGCGACGACGGCCGGCCGTTCTGCCTCACCGTGAGTTTCAACGCCCCGCACGCCGAGGACGGCGATCCGCAGCAGTACTTCTGGCCGCCGGAAGAAGACGGGCTCTACGGCCGGGCGGAGGTCCCGCCGCCGCCGCTGTCCGACCCGGCGTTCTTCGCCGCGCAACCCGCGTTCTTGCGTGAATCGCTGGGCCGGGTTCGCTGGGGCTGGCGCTTCGACACCGAGGAGAAGCGCCAGCGCATGACCCGCGGCTACTGGCGGATGATCACCGGCGTCGACCGCGCTTTCGGCCGGCTGCGCGCAGCCCTCGCCGCGAAAGGCCGCGCCGAGAACACGGTGATCCTGTTCGTGAGCGACAACGGCTACTTTCTCGGCGAGCGTGGCCTGGCGGGCAAGTGGCTGATCCACGAGGTCTCGATCCGCGTGCCGCTGATCCTGTTCGACCCGCGCCGGCCGCGCGCGACGAAGCCGCAGACCCGCACGGAAATGGCGCTCAATCTGGACCTCGCGCCGACCATGCTCGAGCTTGCCGGTGTGGCCGCGCCCGCTGGCTGGCAAGGTCGCAGCTTGGTGCCCTTGCTCGCCGGCCCGGTCGATGCGTGGCGTTCGGAGTTTTTCTTCGAACACCGCTTCGCCCATCCGCAAATTCCCCAGAGCGAGGGCCTCCGCGGCGAGCGCTGGGTCTACGCGCGCTACCCCGGGCAGGACCCGGTCTTCGAAGAGCTCTACGACCTGCACGAGGACCCGCACCAGGCCCGCAATCTGGCCGGGGATCCCCGTTGCGCCGGAGTGCTCGCCGATCACCGCAGGCGGTGCGCGGCGCTGGCCGCCGCCGCGGCGGGAAAGTAGCGCGCCGGGCCGCTATCTTGGGGCGGCTTGCGAATCCCGCCTCCCACGATCGCCATCCCCGTGCTCCTGGCCTCGGCTTTGGCCGCGCCCGCGGTCGCCCAGGATCCGCCGCCCACCAATGCGGCGGTCGAGGGTCTCCGCCAGGAAAACCAGGAATTGACGTCGCGCGTCGAGTCGCTTGAGGATCTGGTCTTCGGGCAGGACTCCCAGGAAGAGCACCTCGGCCTGGTGGCCTCCTACGGCGACGTCCTGGCGACTTTCCAGATCTACGGCGACACCGGTGTCCGGTCCGACTCGCCGAGCGGAGCGGGCATGGGCAACACCTCGTTCGCGTTCGGCGCGGTCGATTTCTTCGCCACGGCCTCGCTGGGAGAACGCTTCCAGGTCTTGTCCGAAACGGCGATCAGCGCTTCGGGGCAGGACACCAAGCTGAGCCAGGAGCGTCTTTGGGGCGCGTGGACCTTCGGGGACGAGCTCTACGCCAAGCTCGGCGTGGAGCACAACTCGCTTTCGCGCTGGAACCGCACCTCTCACCACGGTGCCTGGCTCGAGCCCACGATTGAGCGGCCCATGTTGTCGCGCTTCGAGGGTGAAGGCGGCTTGTTGCCGCTGCACAACTCCGGCCTGGAACTGGGCGGCCAATTGGAGACGAGCCTGGGCCGCTTGAACTACACCGCCGCGCTCTCCAACGGGCGGGGCGAAACGCCCACCAACAAGCAGCGCAATTTCGACGCGAACGACGGCAAGGCCATGGACTTCAGCCTGAGTTTCGCCCCCGAGTGCTGGCAAGCGCTCCAGGTCGGCAGTGCCGTCCGCTACGACTCCTTGCCCGCGAACATGGCCTCGCCGATTCCGGCCCGGGGCCTGTCGATGCGCCAGTTCATCGTCTCCGCCTTCGCCGAGTACCAGGAGGGCGGCTTGCAGCTGCTTTCCGAATTCGCGTACATCAGCGACGAGGCCCGCCTCAACGGCGCCAATTTCCCGCACAACACCGGCTATCTCCAGGCCGGCTACACGGTGGGGGACGTGACCCCCTACTTGCGCGTCGATTACCGCGACATGCGGATGGGCGACCCGTTCTACTCGCCCTTCGACCGCGACCTGAACGCCTGGATCCAGACCACCGGCGTGCGCTTCGAGCTGGCTCCCAACGCCGCACTCAAGCTCGAGGTCAACATGGGCAATGAGCAACTGCGCGGCGCCGGCGGAGTGACTCGTGGCGATTTCGTCTCGGTGGCGGCCCAGCTCGCGTTCGTGATATGATCGCCGAACGGCCCAAATTGAGGACTCTCGCCCTGTTCCCGTTCGCCCTCCCGCTGCTTCTGGCGGGGACCCTCCGGTGGTCGCCGGAGGGGCAGGAGCCGAGCCCCGCGGGCGTGGCGACGATCGAGCTGGCGGTGATCGTCCATCCGGACAATCCGGTCTCCAATCTCGATTTCGCCGACTTGCGGGCGTACATGCGCCTCGACCGCGAGTACTGGCCGTCCGAGCAGAAGTGCGTGCTCTATCTGCGGCCGCGCCAATCGGTTGAGCAGCAGCTTCTCCAGGCCCAGGTCTACAAGATGAACGCCGACCAGCTCAAGAAGTACTGGTACGGCAAGGTCTTCCGCGGCGACATCTCGGCCAAGCCTTCGGTGGCGCCGACGGCCCGAGCGGCTGGAGTGCTGGTCGGCAAGTCGGTGGGTGCGCTCGCCATCGTGCTGTCGACCGAGGTGCCCGACGGCGTGAAGGTTCTGCTGATCGACGGCCGCAAGCCCGGCGACCAGGGCTATCCGCTGGCCGGCGAAACGGACTCTTCGCCCGCCTCGTCGACGACCGGCAGCTAGCCGTCCGGCGACGAGCGCCGTCAGTCGCCTTGTTCGCGCGCCCGGAAGCGAGCGAGCGCCGGCGTGGTCTCCCAGCTCTTCAGGGTCTTGTCGGCGGAAACCGAAACGATGCGGGCGCCGTCGGGACTGAAGGCGACGCCGGTCACGAATTCCTGGTGGCCGCGCAAGGCGAGCAGGGCTGCGCCGTCCGCCGGGTCCCAGAGTCGCAAAGTCCGGTCGTAGGAACCCGAAACCAGTCGTTTTCCGTCGCCGCTGAAGTCGAGCGCCGAGACCCGCGCTTCGTGGCCGAGCAGCTCGTGCACCATCGCGCCGCTTGCGACGTCCCAGATCCGGATCGCGTTGTCGCCGCCGCCCGAAGCGATGCGTGAGCCGTCGGGGCTGATGGCCAAGGACCACACGGTGTCCCGGTGTCCGGTCAGTACGCGTTCGGTGTCGCCGGACTCCAAGTTCCAGATCCGCACCGTACGGTCTTGCGACGCCGAGACGACTCGCTTTCCGTCCGGCAGGAAGCGCACCGCGGTCACCGGCTGTTCGTGGCCGCGCAAGTCGGCGAGCTGCTCGCCGGTCCGTGCGTTCCAGATGCGCACCGAGGAGTCGTCGGATCCGGAAGCCACCTGGTCGTCCGTGGGCGAGTAGTCGGCCGAGGTCACGGAAGCATCGTGGGGTCCGAGAGTCGCCACCAACTCTCCGGATTCCACCTGCCACACGTACAGCGAAGCCATTTCCTCCGTGGCGGCGACGAAGTGCGTCCCGTCCGCCCGGAAGGCCAGCGCGGTCACGGCGTCGTCCAGCTCGGGGAAGGTGCGCAAGACCCGGCCGCTGCCCGCCTCGCGCAATTCCAGCGCACCCGGCCATGCGGAACCCGTGACGATCCTCCGGCTGTCGGGGCTCACGGCGATCGCGCTGAGTTCGGCGGGTGCGGCGAAGGAGCTGACCGCGGCGCCCTGGGCGGCGTCCCAGAGACGCACGCTGCCATCGTCGGCACCGGAGAGAAGCAAGTGTCCGTCGCCGCTGAAGGCCAGCGAGGAAACGAAGCGGTCGTGACCCCGCAGCACTGCGGTCTGGCGCATCGTCTCGAGATCCCAGATGCGCAAGGTCTTGTCGAAAGAGCCCGATGCCAGCCGCTTTCCGTCGGGACTGAACGCCAGCGCGTACACCGGATCGTTGCCGCGCAGGACGCCCAGCTCGGCGCCGGTCCGGGCGTCCCAGATGCGCACGGTGCCGTCGTCCGATCCCGAGGCCAAGCGCTCTCCTCGAGGGCCGAAGGCGACGGCGTTGACCGCGGCTTCGTGCGCTTCGAGGAGCAGCAGGACCTCGCCGGAAGCGACTTCGGTGACCCGAACGCTTCGATCCTGGGAAGCCGAGGCCACGATGCGGCCGGACGGGTCCACGGCCACGGCGTTGACCTTAAGGCCATGTTCGTCCATGGTCCAGAGCGGTTTCCAGTCGCGCAATTCGAAGAGTTTGAGCGCGCTGTCTCCGGAGGCGAAAGCGACCGACTCCGTGCCCGGCACGAGCGCGAGCGCGTGCACGGGGGCCGGCTCTTCGTGGACGCTCGAGAGATTTCCCGTGTTCGCACCCCAGATCTGCAGCGAGCGCGAGTCCAGGCCGCCGAGCGAGAGCACGCGCTGGCCGTCGGGCAGGAAGACCGCCGCCGTCACCGGCCCGTCGTGCCCCGCGTAGCTCCTGCGCAGCTCACCGGTCACCGAGTCCCAGAGCCGCACCGTGCCGTCGGCGGAAGCCGAGAGCACCTGCGCGCAGTCGGGGCAGAATCCCACTTGCTGGATGCGCCCCTCGTGCCCGTCGAGCTGCAGCAGGCTGGTATCGGCCTTCAAGTCCAAGTGCAGCCATTCCCAGCCGCGCATCGCGGGATCGCAGTCGGCCAGCGAGCGCCGCGCTTCGGGCATCTCGTTGGCGCGCAAGCTCACGTCGCTGGCGATCAGGCTGGCGAGGTAGCCCTGGCGCAGCGCGCGGGCTTCGTTGGTCTCGGCCTGGTTCTTGGCGATCAGAGTC
This sequence comes from Planctomycetota bacterium, assembly GCA_036396955.1. GTDB lineage: Bacteria > Planctomycetota > UBA1135 > UBA1135 > UBA1135 > DASWJW01. Next base: position 3,452 of record DASWJW010000075.1, on the reverse strand, counting down.
AGCGCGCGTTCGGCCGTGACGGCGCGGACCTTGCCCTGCTGCAAGAGGAACAAGCCGACGGTTCCGCCCACCGCGAGCAGCAACACCGCCGCAAGCGCCGCGGCCGTGACCCGGTTGCGGAGCACCCACTTGCGGAATTGCGCGAACGCGCCGGCCGCGTGGGCACGCACCACGCGTCCGTCGAGATAGGCGCGCAAGTCCTCGGCCATCGCCATCATGCTCGAGTAGCGGTCCGCGGGGGCGTAGGCCATGGCCTTCGCACAGATGGCAAGGAGTTCCGGCGGCATGTTCGGCGCGCTTTCGGCGACCGCCAGGGGCGGACCGGCGAGCACCGCGAGCAGAACGTCGCGCACCGAGCGCTTGACGTGGAAGTACGGCGGCTTGCCGGTGAGCAGCCGGTAGAGCATGGCGCCCACGCAGTACACGTCGGACAGCGGGCCGATCTCGTGCGTGCGCCCGGCGGCCTGCTCGGGCGCCATGTAGTGGGGCGTGCCGAGGATGGCGCCGTCCAGCGTGAGGAGCGGCGACTGCGGGTCGACCTGGAGCGCGCTCTCGCGGTCGGTCTGGATGATGCTGAGCGCCGTGTCCTCCGGCGCGGCGGGCCGTTCCTCGCGGCCCTTGGCGCTCATCACCTTGGCGAGCCCCCAGTCCATCACGTAGGTCTCGCCGAACTTGCCGACCATGACGTTGGCGGGCTTGAGGTCTCGGTGGATCACGCCCTTGGCATGCGCGTAGGCCATCGTCTCGCAGACCTTGAGGACCGCGTCGACCGCGCGGACCGGGTTCCAGCCGCCCTCACGATTGCGCGCCAGGTCGAAGATGGCGTCGAGGCTCTGGCCCTTGACCATCCGCATGGTGAAGTACACCTTGCCGTCGCGGTCGATGCCGATCTCGTGCACCGGGACCACGCCGGGGTGGTCGAGCTGGCCGGTGATCTGCGCTTCTTCCAAGAAGCGGCTGAGCAGTTGCTGCTCGAACTTGGGCCGGGGCGCGCCGGGAGCGGACTCGCCGCCGGACTGGGACAGGACCACCTTCATGGCCAAGGTGCGGCGCAGGTCCGTGTCGAAGACCTTGAAGACGGCGCCCATGCCACCGCGGGCGATCTCGCCATCGAGCCGGTAGCGCTCCTTCTTGTCCTTGCCGGGGCCCGCGAGCCTGGCGGTGGGATCGGCCGTACCGATCTTCGCCTCGGAGTCGTCGACCAGCGAAACGCTGGGATCGACGCCCGCGCCGTAGGTCTTCTCCAGCTGCTGCCGGAATCCGGACTCGACCGCGGGGGACTCCGGGTTCGCTGGCTTGCTTGAATCGTCCATCGGTGAATCGAGGCTGCTCTGGTTCGGGAGAGCGGGCGCATTCCGTCGCACGCGGCTTGTAGAACGCGCCAGCTTACCTTGCCCAACCCGGGCGACGGCCATTGCAAATCGACCGGCTCGATCGATTCGGCGCCGCCACCGACCACCACGTGGCCGCTCGTTTCTTCGGTGGCGAGGCCGATGAGCGTGAGTGGACCCGCTGGATCCATCCCAGGTCCCACCGAAGACCGTGGGCGTTTCGCACGGGGAGAATGCCCGCTAGGCTTGGCGCAGAGCGGCGCCGATGCGCCGCCGGAGCCGGATCGATGCAGACCACGAACTCAGGCCGCCCCTTCAAGAAACTGCAGCGCATCCAGCGCTCCACTGACCGGCACTGGGTGGGGGACGGATTTCCCGTGCGCACCCTCTTTGCCTATCCCGAGCTGGGCGCGGTGCTCACACCGTTCCTGCTGCTCGACTACGCCGGTCCCGCGGAGTTCCCGCCGACCACGGAACGGCGCGGCGTGGGCTCGCATCCGCACCGCGGCTTCGAGACGGTGACGATCGTCTACCACGGCGAGGTCGAGCACCGCGATTCCGCCGGCGGAGGCGGGAGCATCGGCCCCGGCGACGTGCAGTGGATGACCGCGGCGTCCGGCCTGGTGCACGAGGAATTCCACGGCCGCGACTTCGCGCGCACCGGCGGCAAGTTCGAGATGGTGCAGCTCTGGGTCAACCTGCCCGCCAAGGACAAGGGCGTGGCTCCACGCTACCAGCACATCCTCGACTCCCAGATTCCCGCCGTCGCCTTGCCCGGGGGCAAGGGCATCGTGCGAGTGATCGCCGGCGCGTTCCAAGGACGGACCGGACCGGCGCAGACCCACACGCCCATGCAGGTGTGGGATCTCCGGCTCGCGAGCGCCGACAGTTTCGACCTGGCGCTGGAGAAGGGCTGGACTACGGCGCTGGTGGTGCTCGAAGGCTCGCTGCGCGTGAACGAGACGGAGTCGGTCGAGTCCGCCGAAGTCGCGCTCTTCGAGCGCGATGGCGGGGGCATCCGCATCGACGGTGCCATGGGAGTGCGCGCGCTGCTGCTGGCGGGAGAACCGATCGACGAGCCAGTCGCCGGCCACGGCCCCTTTGTGATGAATACCCGGCAGGAAATCCAGCAGGCAATCGCCGACTTCCAGAGCGGCAAGATGGGGCGCTTGTCGTGAGGTCCGCGCGCGGCCGGGTCCTCGCTTCGGCCTAGGGTTCGGCGACCGCGGCCGTGAGCGCCTTGCGGGCCGTCCTGGTGATCAGGACCAGGGCCACCACGCAGACCACCACGCCGCCGAGGAGCACGAGGTCGTGCATGCGGTCGGTGCCTTTCTCCGCCCCGGCGATCCGCGCCACGTGTTTGCCGGCGTGGCCGAAGTAGACCTCGATGGCAAGGATGGGGACATGCGCGAGTGATGCGAGCAGGAAGCCGCCGAACCGCACGCCGGCCGCGCCGAGGAGGTAGTTGACGGTCGCCGGGTTCAGCGGCATGAGCCGAAGCAGCGCTTGCATCCGGAATTCCCGGTGGGTGACCGCGCGCTGGATCGCAGCGAGCGAGGCGCGCGCCGCGATCAGCCGCGTGATCCTGGCCCGCAGCAGGCGTCTCGAGAGCAGGAACTGCAAGGATGCGGCCAGCAGGCTGCCGGCGACGACCGCGGCGGTCCCCCGGTTCACTCCGAACAGCGCGCCCGCAAGGAGGCAGAGCACGGAGTCGGGCGCCAGGATCGAACTCGCGACGACGAACAGGCCGACGAAGGCGACGATTCCCCACCGCCCGGAGGCCGCGATCCAGGATTCGATCGCCCCGACGTGGTGCTCGAGTTCCCGGCCGGCGAGGAGGACTCCGAGCCCCAGCAGACCGCCGATCACCAGGTAAGGAAGTGCCGCCTGCATGCTCGCGCGGGTCAGGAAGCGCCGTACGCGCGCTGCTTGGGGGTCGTTCTCGGCGTGCATTCCCATCGAGCCCGTTCAGGGCACCGCCACGTGCCGCGAGAGCGATGGTCTGCGGGGAAAGCCGGTCATGAACGGTGCATGCCCTTTGCGGAGTCCGAGCGGACTGTAGCGCGGCCCCACTCCGCCACGCTGCCACGCGATCGCCGCGCGCCCGACCAGGCCGCGCGG
>DASWJW010000074.1:0-6603 GCA_036396955.1 Planctomycetota bacterium | reverse complement strand
CATCTTGCCCATCACCTTGATGCGCGACAGGATCGCGTCCTGGGCGCTCTTGGGCACCGACTCCATGTCGTAGAGGATGCCGTCGATGCGGAAGCGCACTTGCAGACGGTCGCTGTAGGGCTGGAAGTGCACGTCGGACGCGCGCAGCTTCAGCGCCTGGAACAGCACCGAGTTGACCAGCTTGATGATCGGCGCCTTGTTGGCGCTGTCGAGCAGGTCCTCGCTGTCTTCGATCGCCGAGACGAGGCCGGCGATGTCGGCTTCGCCCAGGTCGTCGAGCGCCTCGTCCACGCCGTCGGCCTTGTGCCGGAACGCGCGGTTGACGACTTCGGTGATCTCCGAGCGCGGCGCGAGCAGGAAGCGCACTTCGCCCGGCAGCATGGCGGCCATGTCGTCCTGCGGGTGGACGTCGAGCGGGTGCGCGCAGGCCACCAGCATGGCGTCGTCCTCGACGCCGATCGCGACCATGTCGTGCGCGCGCGCGAAGGCCAGCGGGACCCGGTCGACGAAGACCGCCGGCACGCGCACGCCTTCGAATTTCTCGCGGAACTCCATGTCGAGGTCCGCGGCGAACGCACGCAGGATCTTGGCCTCGTCGATGCCGCGCTGCAGGAGCATCCGGTCGAAGCTGTGGCCGCCGGCGGCGGCCTGGTCGCGCAACTTGCGGAGCTCGGGCTCCTCGACACCGGTTTCGCGGTGCAGCAGCCCGATCAGGTCGGCGGGCGGAGCGGCGAGTTCTTCCGGACTCACGGGCGCTCAGTCGTGGTTCTGGGGCAGGTTGCGCGGCCTCGGCACGGCCGGCAGCGAACTCGCGTCGGCGGCGCTCGAGGCCGGGCCCGAGGTGGTGCCGCGCCGCAGCAGGCCGCGCGGTTCGGCGCCGACTTCTTCGGGAGCGATGAAGCCGGTCGAAGCGATGAACACCGGCGCGGCGAAGCTGTTCACGTCCAGCATGCCGGTCTCGGTCTCGCCGTCGCCGTCGACGTCCTCGTCGAGGATCACGTCGAGCGGGTTGCCGAAGCGGAACGCGGGATCGACCTGGCGCACGCGGTCCAGACCGATGACCTCTGCGGCGCGCGACTTGCCGAGTTCCGACAGGTCGGCGAGCTCCTCGAAGTCGTCCATGATCCGCGGCGTGCAGAAGAAGTAGAGCGTGGTCTTGACGTTGCTCTTGGTGTCGCGGCCGAACACCCAGCCGAGCACCGGGATGTCGCTGAGCCAGGGCACGCCCTGCTCGTCGTGCGCGAAGTCGTCGCGGATGATGCCGCCGACCCACATCGTCGCGCCGTCGGGCAGGTAGACGGTGGTCTCGAGCTTGCGGGTCACCCGCGGCGGGGGAATGGTGCCGCCGGAGAAAACGCCGCGGAACGCCGAGATCTCGAGCGTGATGCCCAGCCGCAAGTACTTGCGCGCCGAGATCGATGGCGTGATCTCGAGCTTGATGCCGGCCTCTTCGAAGCCGCGGAAGGTTTCCGTGACGCCCACGCCCTGGGTCGTCGTCTGCTCGGTCACCGGAATCTCGTCGGTCGATTCGACCCGCGCCACGCGGTTGTTGGTGACCAGGATCGACGGAATCGAAAGGATGTTGGTGTTCGAGGACCTTTGCGCCGCCGCGATCAGGAACGGCAGGCCGAAATCGGCGCCGTCGAGGACCCCGGCGGTCATGCCGGCGTTGCTGCTGCTCGGGACGCGCGTGTCCGGCAGGTTGTCGCCGTCCTGGTCGAGCAGGGTCGAGATGCCGACCGAAGTGAAGCCAAAGCCGCGCTGGAAGTCGCCGTCGGGCGGGTTCACGCTCGCCAGTTCGACGCCGATGTCGCGCGTGAAGTCTTCGGACACTTCGATGAGCGCGGTTTCGATCAGCACCTGCGGCTGGCGCTGGTCCAGACGGTCGAGCAAGCGCTCGAGTTCGGCCCACTTGGTGCGCGTCGCGGTGATGAGTAGCGAATTGGTCTCTTCCTGCGACTGGATGACGATGCGCTGCTCGGCGCGGCTCGCCTGCGCGCCCGGGGCGCTGGAGCTCCGTGCGGCCTGTTCTTCGGCCTGCTGCGTGCGGTTGAGGAACTCGACGAGGTCTTCCTCAAGGTCGACCGCCGAGATGTTCTGCAGCTGGTAGACCCGGAAGTTGGTTTCGGGCGTCTCCAGGACCGTGTCGAGCTGCGCGACGAGGTCCATCACCTTCTCCATGTTCTTGGGCTCGGCGACCACGATCAGCGAGTTGTCGCGCGCGTTCGCGATGATCTTGGTGGGGATCGAGCTGGCTCCGGCAGCGGCCTCGGCGTTGCGCGCGCGGTTGTTGTTGGGGCCGCCGCCCGCGCTGTCCTCGATCAGGTCCTGCAGCAATTGCGCCATTTCCTCCGAGCTCGCTTCGCGCAGCTGGATCTTGCGGAACACCGCTTCCGGCAGGATCGGTTCCTTGTCGAGGATCCGCACCAGGCGCACGGCCCAGGCCACGAACGGCCCGTAACCCTGGACCAGCAGCGCGCTGCCGCCTTCGTTCTGCAGCGGCATGAACGAGTCTTGTCCCGAACCGACGCCGCCGCTCGCCAGCGCGGTCCGCAGGCTGGTGCCCAGCGTGGTGGCGTTGGCGTACTGCACCGGAACCACCGTGGTGATGTAGGTGCCGGGCTTGTCCGCGAAGAACTCGACTTCGGTCGTCTCCACGAACAGCGTGTTGGCCTTGATCTCGCCCTGGTTCGTGGCATCGGCGCGGACGATCTTGACGACTTCGAGGTCGCCCGAGCCCTGCTGAACGCACACGAAACCGTTGATCTTCATCATGATCTGGAAAAAGGAATAGAAGTCCTGTTTTCGGATCCGCTTGCTGCCGAACAGCAGCAGCCGCTTGCGTTCCAGGTCCGCCTTGACGGTGGGGTTGTCGTCGAGGGTGAAGTTGCGCCCGGTGTTGATCTGGCAGACCTTGACGAACTGCCGCAACGAAAGGCCATCCTCGGTCTCGTCGAACTTGAGGACGAGATAGTCCCCTTCGTCCTGCACCGCGCCCTCGGGGATGGGGACATCCTGGACCGGATCCTGCGGCGCGGGCAGCGCGGCCAGGGTGGCGAGCAGCAGGGAAACGGCGGTCGGAAGCATGCGCGAGGCTCCTGGTTGCCGCCGGAAGTCCGGCAGCGGAAGTGAGAGTCTAGGGGCTTCCCGAGCGGCCACAAAGCTCACGACTGAGGCCTTCGGACGCAGGCCGGGCCGGCGTCCTTCCGGCATTTCCGCACGGTGAGCGCTTCCCGGCGCCGTGCGACGGGCTAGGATTGCCGCCCGCTCGCGGCGTTTGCGTCCAGATGGCCCCCTTCGCGCTCCCGGCAGCCCTTGCTCCCTTCCTTGCCGCTACGGCCGAGGAAGGACACGACTTCGTCCCTCACCTGGCCTGGGTGGCGCCCTTCGTGGCCATGCTGCTCGCCATCGCGGTCCTGCCGCTGGCGGCGCCGCACTGGTGGCACTCCAACCGCAACCGCTTCTTGGTGGCGCTCGGCTGCGGCCTGCCGGTCTTCGGCTTGTTCGCGCTGAACGGCGATTGGCACACCATCGGCCACACGGCGCACGAGTACGTCTCGTTCCTCGTCCTGCTCGCCGCGCTCTACACGGCTTCGGGCGGAATCGTGCTGCGCGGCGACCTGAAGGCCACCCCGGTCGTCAATACGACCTTCCTGCTGATCGGCGCGGTGCTGGCCTCGTTCATGGGCACGACCGGGGCGGCGATGCTGCTGATCCGGCCCTTGATCAAGACGAATTCCGAGCGGCGCTACAACGTCCACACGGTCGTCTTCTTCATTTTCGCGGTCTGCAACGTCGGCGGCCTGCTCACCCCGTTGGGCGACCCGCCGCTGTTCCTCGGCTACCTGCGGGGGGTGCCCTTCGGCTGGACGTTCGGCTTGCTGCCGGTCTGGGGTTTCACGGTGGGCGCGATCCTCGCGGTCTACCTGGTGCTCGACACCGTCCTGTACCGGTGCGAAGACCGCAGCGACTTGCGGGCCGACGCCACCCAGATCGAGCCCTTGAGCTTCAAGGGCATGGGCAACTTCTGCTTCTTGGGCGGGATCGTCGCGGCGGTGGCCTTCTTGACGCCGGGAAACGTGGCCAAGTGGCTCGGCACCACCGAGACCGCGCCGCTGCCCATGTTTGGCCGCGACTTGTTGCTGGTGCTGATCGCCACGGGCGCTTATCTGACCACCAAGCCGGCCTACCGCAAGGAGAACGAATTCACCTGGGAGCCGATCCTCGAAGTCGCCGCGCTCTTCTTCGGGATCTTCCTGTCGATGATGGCGGCCATCAAGCTGCTGCGGGTGCACGGCTCGGAACTCGGCGTCGACACGCCAGTGGAGTTCTTCTGGGTGACCGGCACGCTGTCGGCGTTCCTCGACAACGCACCCACCTACGTGGTCTTCTTCGAGACGGCCTCCAGCCTGCCCGCCCGGGCGGTCGACACGATGGTCGTCTCGGGCGGCGCGATCGGCATTCCGCTCCTCACCTCGATTTCGCTGGGCGCGGTGTTCATGGGAGCCATGTCGTACATCGGCAACGCGCCGAATTTCATGGTCAAGGCGATCGCCGAGCAGCGCAAGATCAAGATGCCGTCGTTCTTCGGCTACCTGCTCTATTCCATGGTCTTCCTGTTGCCCATATTCTTCCTGGTGACGCAGATCTTCCTTTGATCGGACCGTCATGAGCCTGGCCGACCACCTCGATCCCCGCGCCGTCTTGCTGAGCCCGAACGCGGCCGACAAGTGGGCGCTGATCGACCAGCTCGTCGACGCCTTGGTCGCGTCCGGCGGCATCTCGGCGGAACGCCGCAACGAAGCCCGCGACGCCCTCCAGGCCCGCGAGCGCAGCGTGAGCACGGGGATGGAGCAAGGGATCGCGGTGCCGCACGCCGCGCTCGAGAACCTCGGCGGCGTCCGTTCGGCCCTCGCGGTGCTTCCGGCCGGACTCGACTTCCAGTCCCTCGACGGCCAGCCGGCGCGGATCGTCGTGCTGCTCCTGGTCCCCAAGGAAGAGCGCATCACCCACGTGCGAACGCTCACCGAAGTCGCCCGGCGGCTCGGCGACGCGGGCTTTCGCGACAAGATCCTCCGCTGCGAGGATCCGGACGCCCTGGTCGAGTACTGGCGCGTCTGACCGCCGGCTAGGCGGGCGGCCAGCGGCTCCAGACGCGGACCCGTTCTTCCACGCAGCGGACCAAGTGGTCGCGCATCGCCTGGTAGGTCGGCAGGTCGCCGCCGAAGGGATCGGGCACGTCCTCGCCGCGCGGATCGAACAATTCGAGCGCCGGGGCGGACTCGGCGCGCAGCAGGCCGGCGACGGCGTGCAGGTGCGACGTTCCCATTCCGAGGATCAGGTCCCAGGGGCCGGCGAGTGCGTCCTCGACGTGCTGCGCGCGGTGGCCGCCGAGATCGAGGCCCTGCTCCGCCGCCGCACGGACCGAGTTTTCGCTGGCGGGCGCGCCGGGCATCGCGAAACTGCCGGCCGAGCCGAAGTGCCATCCCAGGGCCGCGAGTGCGGCTGGCGCCAATCCCCACGCCGCGGCGATCTCACGCTCCAGCAGGGCGGCGCCGATCGGCGAGCGGCAGATGTTGCCGCTGCACACCACGAGCACGCGCAGTCCGAGGCGCGGCTCGCCCGTCGCGAGTGCGCCGCGCAGCAGCCGCGGCGCGGGCTCGAAGGCGACCACGGCCGAGGCCGTGCCGGGCTGCGTGGCCGCGGCGTCCAAGGCCACAACGATCTCGGGGCGTGCGGCGAGCCACGCGCCGAGCGCGGCGCCGTGCAAGGGCGGCTCGCCGTGCCCGTTCGCGCTGGTGGCGAGGAGCGGCCCGGGCCAGTCTTCGGCCAATGCCTTCCAGAACGGGTGGGCCGGAACCCTCATGGCGACGCGCGGCCAACTCCAATTCCATTCGCGCGGCAACGCGGTCCAGTCGCTCGGCACCACGACGGTCAAGGGCCCGGGCATCCGGACGGACAACCAGCGCGCCAGGCCCGGTGGCGGTGCCGGCAGCAATCGGGCGAGTTCGTCCAAGCCGCCGAGGTGCAGGGTGTAGGGACGCGGCGCGCTGCCCTTGAGAGCGTCGAGGCGCGCTGCGGCGGCCGGATCGCCGGCGCGGACCGAGAGCCCGGTCACGGTCTCGGTCGGGACTGCGACGACCTGTCCGGCCCGCAAAGCAGATCGGACGGTGGCGGGGTCCGCGATCGCGGCCCGTTCTTCGGGAGAGGCGGCGGAGGCAGCCATGCGGGCGCGCCGAGCCTATCGTAAGCGCGTGACGGACCGTCCCTCCAGCGCTGCGCCGCTCGATCCGCAGACTCTCGCCCGTCTGGCGGGGGGGCTCGTCCACGAACTCAAGAACCCCTTGAGCACGATCGGCCTGCACCTCGCGCTGCTCCGCGAGCAGTGGGCGGACGAAGACTCCGATCCGCGCGCACGGCGCACGCTGCGCACCATCGACACGCTCGTGCAGGAAGTGCAGCGGCTCGACGAGATCCTGCAGGACTTCCTGCGCTTCGCGGGCACCGACGTGCTGCAGCTGGAGGCGACCCAGCTCAACCAGGTGGTCCAGCGGGTCGCGGAGTTCGTCAAGCCCGAAGCCGAAGCGCGCGGCATCCAGGTGC
>DASWJW010000073.1:0-4942 GCA_036396955.1 Planctomycetota bacterium | reverse complement strand
CCCAGCCCTGTACGCCGGGCGGTTCGAACAGCGCCTGGCCCATGGCGGCGCAAGTGCGCGCCAGGCGCCGGAAGTCGGGCCGCGCGGCGAGCGCGCGCACCACGCCGACGGCGTAGTCGGCCGGCGACTTGACCAGCGAGCGCCAGGCCTGCGCCGAGAAGAAGGCGCGCGAGCCGAGCAGGCTGCGCAGGAGCCACGCCGTTTCGAGGCCGTGCTCGCGCCAGCGCTCGGCGAGCAGATCGACCACGTCCTGCGGCGGTTCCGGCGAGACGTAGAACCGCCAGAGCTTGCCGATCAAGAAGCGCGGGCACGCCGGCTGCGCCACCGCCAGGCGCACGAAGTCGTCGCCGTCGCCGATCATCCGCCCCAGCACGGCCTTCGGCCGCGGGTCGTGGTGTTCCGGCACGAACATGTAGCGGCCGCGCCGCACGGTCCGGCCGGTGAGGCAGCGCGCGCCTTCCTTGACGTCGTCCTCGGTGTAGTTCCCCTCGCCGAGTACGAACAGCTCGAGGATCTCGCGGCCGAGGTTCTCGTTCGGCGTGCCGCGGCGGTTGCCGTCGCCGTCGAGGAAACGCAGCATCGCCGGCTCGCGCGCAATGCTCAGCGCGAGCTGCTCGAACGGCCCCGCGCCAGCGTCGAGCAGAGTCTGCTGTTGGTGGCGGAGGAATTCGTTCTCGCGCACCTTGGAACGGGCGCAGGCGAAGTGCCCATGCCAGAACAGCGCCAGGCGCGCGCCGGTGGCGCGGGACTCTTGCGCGAGTGCCAGCAGCAGCCAGGCTGCCAGTCCTTCGTCTTCGCCGGCAAGCGCGGCGGCGCGGCCGAGCCGCTCCCACGCGGCTTCGCGCGCGGGCTCCGACGCGCCGAACACCGAGGCGACGGCTTCCGCAGCCCCGCCGCGAGCGAGCGCTCGAGCCTGTCGAGGCGTGCCGCCGCCCAGCGCGCGGCGCAGCAGATGCGCCGCGAGGCGCGCATCCCAGGGGCCATGGCCGGCTCGGGGATCGTACGGCGCGAGCGCCTGCGCGGGGTCGCGCGGCATGGGCGCGAGCGGCTGCCCGCGGAGTGCGGTCGGCCGCCGCGCGGCGCTAGCGGATCGCATCGTCCTTCCGGTGCGCGACCGCGGCGATGCGGGCTTCGAATTGCAGCAGGCCGTCGGCGAGCCGCAGGTCCAGGTGGCCGGCGTCGAACAACTCGAGACCGGCGGCGATCTGGGCGAACCACGCTTGCGCGGCCTCGAGATCGCCGCCCGCTTGCAAGGCCCGCTGGCCGACGATCGCTTCTTGGTTGCGCATCAGAAGGCCGCGCGCGGGCGCGAGCGTGACCTCGAAGCGGTCCCCGGCGACTTCCCAATCCTGCGCCGGTGCCGCGAGAATTTCGCGCAGCAAGGAGTCGGCGCTGGCGATCCAGATTTCGCCGTCGGGCCGCACGGCCATCGCCGGCGACAGGTTGTGGCGCGGCGGCGCGCCGTCGTCGCCGTCCCATTCGCGGTAACGCGCGAAGTAGATGCGCGTGCCGTCGTCCAGCTTGTCGACGTCGAGCGCCAGGCTTTCCCGGCCGGTTTGCGCGTCGTCGAAGTTGATGAACGTGACGATCGCCAAGAACGCGCCCGTGATGCCTTGCGCCAGGTCGGCGGGGTGGCCTCCGCGCATGCGCATCCCTATGGCGCCGGCGGGAAACTCGGCCTGCAAGTGCGGTGGGTCGGACAGCTCCGCGACCACGAAGAGCAGTTCAGGCTCGAGCCAGTGGAGTACTTCGGGGCCGAAGTCGCGTTGGAACAGCAGGCTCGAAGTCCCGTCGGCCTCGATCGTGCCGGCCACGCCGCGCTCGCTCATGAACAGGTCGCGCGAGGTCCACCACGGTCCCATATCGCGTGCGAGCACGCCGCGCGCCAGCAGGCCCTTGGGCGAGGGCATTGCGACCACGTGCGGCTCGGGGACGAAGGGCGCGTGGCTCTTGGCCAGGCTGTCCGCGGCCGGGACCATGGCGCGCACGGAGATGCCGGCGGCATCCAACTGGATCGATCCGGCCGCCCAGTCGGCGTCGGCGACCGCTTGCTGCGCGTGGGCGATCAGCAGCGAGCCGCCGGCTTCGTCGGGCAGCGCCCTGAAATCCGGCGACTGGCGCAACAAGTCGCCGCGCACCCAGATGCGCACGGCCGCGTCGGCGGTCGCGGCGCGCGCGCGGGCGTAGCCGCGGTCGCCGGCGATCGATGCGGTGGGAGTCGCCGCCACGCGGTCGAGCGCCTCGGCCACGTTGGCGAGCAGGAACAGCGAACCACGGCGTTCGAGGACCGCGTCGCCGACTGGAACTCTCCAAGCTGGGCCCTTCAAGTCGACCGCGTCGCCGGCCAGGCCGAGCAAGGACTGCATCGCTTCCTGCGCGAGGTCGGGGTCGAGCGCACGGAGAACGGCGAGCGTTTGCGGCTGGCCGCCGACCTGGCCGGGCAGCAACGCGAAAGCGCCGCCACCGCCGCTGGCGGCGTCGAGCAAGGACAGCGCGTCGGCGCCCGCGACGTTCTCGACGACCTTCAGGCCGGCAAGTGCGAACGCGGCTTGCGGCTGTCCTTGGACGTCTTTCCAGAGGCTGCTCGCCCGGAAGCGTGCAAACGCTTCGCCCGCCATCAGCGCCCGCACCGTGCCGGCGAGGTCGGAGGCTTCGACGACCAGCAAGGCGTCGGCGGGGACCAGCGCGGCCGGGGGCGTCGTGGCCGCGGATTCCTGTGCGTGGGCCGGTGCGGCCGCGGCGAACAGGACGAGGAAGATCGAGGCGAGCAGGCGCATGATTTGGGTACGAGCGCGCCCGGTGCTGGAGGGACCCGAGTCCAGGCTAGCACAGCAATTGGGCCGCCGGACCCAACCTTCTTGGGAAGCCGCCCGGCGGAGTTTCGGCGCCCGCGCGCCCGCGGAGCTAGAAATCGCGGGCTTCGAAGCGGCGCAAGGCGCCGTACAGCAGCACGCCCGACGCGATCACGAAGATGGCGGCGCGGCCCCACGGGTAGATCCCGTCCCGTATCGGCACCAGGACTTCGTGGTCGACCATCATGAAGATCGACAGCTTGTTGGCGACCTTGACCAGGTAGAGCGCGAACATCAGCAGGGTGATGCCCACCAGCGTGACCCCCGGTCTGAGCTGGTGGGTGGCGCCGGCCGACATCCAGGCCGTGAACGAGAACAGCGTCATGAGGAACAACGACAGGTAGGCCGCGCAGATCATGGTGGCCACGAAAGAGACCTTCTCGTCGATCGCCACGCTGACCGCCCAGCCGGCGATCGAGGAAAGGAACACCGGCACCGCGAGCATCACCACGCCGACGGCCCAGCGAACCAGCAGTACGCGACGCCGCGAAACCGGCCGCGAGAGCAGGAACTCGGCGGTGTTCTGGTCGGCTTCGCGCGCGACCATGCCGCTGCCGATCAGCGCGGCGGCGGCAAGTCCGAACAAGCTGCAGCCCTTGAAGAACTGCTGGACCACGAAGTACGGCCAGTAGCCTTCCTGCTCCATCTGCTGCACCCAGCCCTTGAGCTTGTCGAAAGGCACCAGCTTGATCAGCACGGGAACGTTGTCGCGCAGCTCGGGCCAATAGAGCACTGCGGCGAGCAGCGCGATCGTGAGCAGCACGAAATATCCGATCGCGATGTATAGGTTCTCGCGGATCATCTGGCGGACCAGCATGCGGTTCATGCTTCGGTCTCCGCTGCGTCTTCGGCGTCGGGGCCGTAGAGCGCCTCGAACAGTTCCTCGAGGCCCCCGGAAGCATCGCGCACGCCCGCCAGGGGCAGCGCGGCGAGCTGCGGCAGCACCTGCTCCAGCGGGCAGTCGAGCGTGAGATTCCAGCGCTCGCCGGAGCCGCTCCACTGGAAGTGCGGCGAATCCGGCAGGTCCTGGCGGCTGCGCGGTTCGCGGAGCACCACCACCAGGATCTTGCTCACGCGCTCGAGCAAGGCGGGCACCGAGGCGCATTCCAGGATGTTGCCGCTGCGCAGGAACGCGACCTCGTGGCAGACCCGCTGCACGCTGGCGAGGTCGTGCGACGAGAAGAACACCGTGCGCCCGCGTGCGGCCTCTTCGCGAAGCAGGTCTTCGACGATGCGGCGGGCTTCGGGGTCGAGCCCTTCCATCGGTTCGTCGAGAAGCAGCACCGGTGCGTTGGCGGCGAAGGCCTGCGCCAGCAGGAGCTTGCGCTTCATGCCGTGCGAGAGCTTGCCGGCGCGCCGCCGCGGCGGCAGGCCGAACAGGCCGATCAGTTCGCGCGCACGCGCGCGATCCGGCGCGGGGTGGAAAGAGATGGCGAAGTCCACCAGTTCCTCCACGGGCATGCGCTGGTAGAGCGCGGTCTCGCTCGGCGCGTAGCCGACGCGCCGGCGCGCTTCGAGCGCATTGCCGCGCGCGTCCACGCCATCGACCTCTATCGACCCGGAATCGGGGCGGACCACGCCCACCAGGCACTTGAGGAACGTGGTCTTGCCGGCGCCGTTGGGGCCGACGAAGCCGAAGACGTGCCCGGGCTCGGCGCGCAATGAGACCCCGCGCAGCACCGGTCGGCCGGCGTAGGACTTGGCGAGGTCGGTGGCGAGGATCACGCGATGCAGCGCGGTGATCCGCGCGAAGGGGCGCCGCACAGGGTACGGCGCTCTCCGCGCGGAGCAATCACGCCGCGCCGACCGCCTCGCTGGACGCGCGGCTGCGGAACACGAGCTCCGTCCCTTGTGCGTCGACCACCACCGTGTTGGCAGCTTCGAAGTCGCCGGCCAGGATGCGGTTGGCGAGCGGACCCACCATCTCCTTCTCGATGGTGCGGCGCAGCGGCCGCGCGCCGAAGTCGGGGTCGTAGCCGCGCTCGGCCAGCAGCGCGCGTGCCACGGGCGTGACTTCGAGCGTCAGCTGCGAAGTCTCCATCAAGCGCCGGCTCACCCGCGTGATCTGCAGGTCGACGATCTTCTCGATG
>DASWJW010000072.1:0-14341 GCA_036396955.1 Planctomycetota bacterium | reverse complement strand
GCGCGCGGCGCCGCGCGCGCGACGCTCGGCGTCTCGGCCGCCGCGCTGTCGGCCGACTTGATCTTCCTCGCCCTGCTGGTGCCGCCACTTGGAATCACCGGCGCCGCCCTTGCGCGCGCCGGCGCCGAAGCCGTGATGCTGGCCGGATCGGCCGCAAGGCTACGCTGAGCGCAATGAAGGTCGGCTACGACATCCGTCCCGCGCTGTTCAACAAGGCCGGCCTCGGGCGCTACACGCGCGAGCTCTCGGTGCAGCTGACGCAGATGCAGGACGGCCCGTTCCTGGAGCTGTTCGCTCCCGCGTGGCGCGGCGGGCGCATCCTGTCGCGGGAAATGGCGCCCGGCCGCTTTCGGATGCACCGCGGCTTCCTGCCGGCGCGGGCCATGCACCAGCTCAACCGGCTGCCCGGCCTCGACGCCGGCCGCTTTCCCGCGCCCGTCGACGTGTTCCACTGCACCGACTACGTGTACCCCAAGGTGCGCAGCGCGGCGATGGTCATGACGCTGCACGACGCCGCCTTCGCGGTGAATCCGGCATTCCACGGCTGGAACTCGTCGGTGCTCCTCGACCGTGTGCGCCGGGCGATCCACGACGCCGACGCCGTGATCGTGGTGAGCGAACCGGGACGCGCCGACGCCGAGCTGCTCGGCGTCTACCCCGAGAAGGTGTTCGTAGTGCCCAACGGCGTGAGCCCGGCGTTCAAGCCTGCCGAGGAATTGCCGGCCGAGCACGGCTACCTGCTCACCGTCGGCACGCTCGAGCCGCGCAAGAACTACCCGCGGATCCTGGCGGCGCTCGAACCGCTCTGGGACGCCGACATGGCTCCCGACTGGTGGATCCTCGGCCGCGAAGGCTGGGAGCACCAGGCTTTCCTCACCCAGCTCGAAGCCAGCCGCCACCGCCATCGCATCCATTGGCTCAAGGACCTCGAGGACCAGCAACTCGTGCAGATCTACCAAGGCGCGCTCGCCCTGGTGTATCCCTCGCTGCACGAAGGCTTCGGCCTGCCGGTGCTCGAAGCCATGGCTTGCCGCATTCCGGTGGTGGTCGGCGCCGACACGGCGCCCGCGTGGGTCGCGGGCAAGGGCGGCCGGCGGGTCGATCCGCACAGCGTCGACTCGATCCGCGAGGGCATCGAGCGGATCATCAGCGAGGACTGGTGGCGCAAGCAAGCCGCCGCCGTGCTCGAACTGCGCTCCAGGGAGTTTTCCTGGGAACGCGCGGCCGCCGACACGCTCGCGGTCTACAAGCACGCCATCAAGCGCTTCCAGGAGCGCGCCTGACGCGGCCCGCGCGCAGCGGCTAGGCTCGGCCGCCGCAGGTCTGCCGCCATGCGCATCGCGATCGACGTCTCCGCGCTGGACCGCCCCTATGCGACAGGGGTCGAGAAGGCCTTGCTGCAGCTGCTCGAAGCGCTGCGCGCGCGACCCGACGACAACCAGTACCTGCTCACGGCGCCGCGGCGGCCCTGGCTGCTTCCCGACTACGCGGACCCGCGATTCGTCGAGTGCATGCTGGCATCCAAGGGGCGCACGGTGCTCTGGCGCGAGCGCAAGGTTCCGGCGTTCGCGCACCGGGAGCGCATCGACTTGTGGTACTCGCCGGTCCAGGCGATCCCCATGCTCCTGGACCGCCCGAAAGTCGCGACCCTGCACGAGCTGTCGTGGATGGAGACAACCGGAGTCGAAGACGAAGGCTCCTTGCGCCGACGGCGCCTGGTCGCCTACATGGTGGCGCGCGCCGCCGACCGCATCGTGGCCGTGAGCGAGCGCACGCGCGACAATTTCCTGCAGCTGCACCCGCGCGCCGCCGGCCGCTGCGTGGTGGTGCACCACGGCGTGCCGCAGATCTTCGCCGCGGCGCTGCCCGACCGCGCCCGCCTGGCCGAGGACTACGGTCTGCCGGCCGATTCGCCGTGGCTGCTCACGCTCGGGCGCGCGCTCAAACGCAAGGGCCTGCCGCGCGCGGTGCGCGCGCTCCGGGTCCTTCTCGACCGCACCAACGGGCCGTGGCACATGGTGATGGCCGGACCGCGCAATGCGGGCCTGCAGGCGGCGCTCGAACTCGCGGGCCGGCTCGGCCTGGACGACCGCGTGCACGTCCCAGGCTACGTGAAAGAAGTGGACCTGCCGACTCTGTACGCCAGCGCGGCGGCGTTCTTGATGCCGAGCGAATCGGAAGGCTTTGGCATCCCGGTGCTCGAAGCGATGGCCGCGGGCACGCCGGTCGTGGCGAGCGACAGCGCGGCGCTGCCCGAAGTCGCCGGCGGCGCGGCCCTGCTCGTCGACTTCGACGACCCGCTCGCGACCGCGATGGTGCTGGAGCGCGCGCTCGGACTGGAACGCGATTCCTGGGTCGCGCGCGGACGCCAACGCGCGGCGGCGTTCCCCGTGTCGGGGCCCGCGCGGCAGCTGCTGGCCGTCTGGCGCGAGCTTGCGGGCTGACGCGATGTCCGGCCACCGCCCCGGACTCGCCCCCGCCCGGCTCGCCGTCGACGGCACCGCGCTCGACCCGGAACTCACCGGCGCCGGCCGGCGCGTCGCCTGCTTGCTGCCGCGGCTCGCGACGCGCGGCTGGGAACCGGTGCTGTTCGTGTCCCGCGACTCGGGTGCGCTGTGGGCGGACCTGCCCGGCGTGGAAACAGTGCCGCTGCCGGTGCCGCGCCATCCAGCCCCGCTGCGCGCGGCGCTGGCGCGAGCGCCGCTCGCGCGCGAGCTGCGCCAGCGGCGCGCCACGGTGCTGCTCACCGACGTGCCGCCGGCGCCGCGCGCGCTCCCGTTCGTGCTGCTCGTGCACGACGCGCGCGCCTGGGACGCGCCGCAGCTCGTATCCGCCGGCCGTCGCTGGTGGCTGCGCCGCACGATCCCGCATGCCGCACGCGCGGCCGCTGCGGTCGTGACGCCTTCCCAAGCGACTGCCGACCGTCTGCAGGCCCTGTTCCCCGGCTGCACCGCGCAAGTTGTGCCCAACGGCTGCGACCACTTGCCGCTGGACCAGCACTGGTCGGCCGGCGCCGAAGCGCGCGCAGACCTGTTGCTCGCCGTCGGACCCTGGGACCGCCGCAAGGACTTGCCGACCCTCCTGCAGGCCTGGTCCCGACTTGCGCCGCGACCGCGCCTGCGGCTGGTCGGCCGGCCGGCGGGACAGCTCCCCGACGGCGTCGAAGCCGGTCCGGCCAGCGACGTGGAACTCGCCGGGCTGTACCGGCGTGCCGCCGTCACGATCTGTCCTTCGCGCTACGAAGGCTTCGGCCTGCCGCTCGCGGAAGCGCTTGCGCAAGGCTGCCCGGTGGTCGCGAGCGATCTGCCGGCGCACCGCGAAGTCGGCGGCGCCGTGGCGCGCTACTTCGCGCCTGGCGACGTGGCAGCGCTTGCCGCGGCCATCTCGGAGCTGCGGCAGGAGCCCGGCGATCCGGGTCCCCGCCTGGAGCGCGCCGCCGGGTTCTCCTGGCGGGAGAGCGCGTCGCGCATGGACGCCGTGCTGCGCCAGGTCTGCGGGCTGGGCGGCGTCTGAAGCCCTCAGCGCTCGAGGCCGTGCCCGAGCTGCAGCACGAGCCAGGCCACGCCGCCGAGAAACGCAAGCGCGACCACGCCGATCAGCAGTTGCAGATAGAACGGCTGCTGGCTGAGATCGCCGAAGCCTTTCGAACGCCCGCGCGCGCCCAGTTCGGCGCGAAGCCGCGCGCGTTCGCGGTCGGTGCCCCCGCTCGGCTGGAGCGCGTCCGCACCCTCTTGGTGGGATGGCCCCGCTGCACGCTTGCTGGCGACGGGCGCTGCCGCCGGCCGCGCCGTGGAGCGCTCGCCTTCGACCTGGAACGCGACCGCTCCCAGCGTCACGAGATCTCCGGGGCGCAGCTCGAATTCCTTGAGCCGTTCGCCGTTGCGAAGCGAACCGTTCGAAGAACCGAGGTCGACGAGGAACCAGCGACCCTCGCGCTGATCGACGCGAGCATGCCGCCGCGAAATGCTGCCGTCGTCGACCTGCAGATCGGTCTGCGGCGTGCGGCCGATCACTTTTCCGTGCGCCAGCATCAACACGGCGCCGTCGTCGCGGCGGACCAGCTTCACCCGATTCTCCGTGCCAGGCGGGCGAGCGCCTCGGCGGTGTCGAAGCGGCCTTTGGCCAGCGCGCGGCCAGCGTGCTCGAGCACGGGAATGCAGTCGGCGTAGAGGGCGCGTGCCGCGGCGTCCTGGTCGAGGTCGACCTTCTCGAGCCGGAACTCGCCTCGGCGGACCCGCGGCGCGAGGGCGGCTTCCACCTCTTGGCAGAGCCCACATCCGGTCCGGGTGTAGAGGCGCAGTAAGGGCGCGGACCGGCGCTTGCGGCCAAAAAGCAGCTTCATGGCCGGCATTGTCCGCCCCGTCGGGCCACGCGACAACGAAGCGCCAGGGCTTTCGTGCCGGGCTGTCCCCCTTTGGATCGTGTAAGTCTTTTATTTAGAATGCTTTAGTGATATTCCGCCCAGGCGCCCGACGATCGCGGGCGACGGCGATCCGCCGGCAAGGGTCCCACTGCCCCGCGGCGACGGCGGCGGTATGATTTGCGGCTAATTTTCTCGGTCTCGCCAGGGGTGAGCGCCGCGAAGAAGCCCCCCCAGGAGGGCCCCGCCCTCCCCAAAACCCGCCGCGCCTGACCGGATGGAAACGATTCTCGCCCAGCTTCCCTGGTTCGGGGCCCTCGCCGGCCTCGTCCTCGCCCTCGTTCTTCGTCAGCGGGTGATGGCTGCCCCGGCCGGCGACGAAAAGATGGCTCAGATCGCCAAGGCCGTGCAAGAAGGCGCCATGGCGTTCCTGCGCACCGAGTACTCGATGCTCGCGGGCTTCGTGGTGATCGTTTCGGTCGCGCTGTTGCTGATGGGCGAAGCGCTCGGCGGCGGTCTGCGCACGGTGCTGGCCTTCCTTGCTGGCGCGTTCGCCTCGGGCCTGGCCGGTTGGATCGGCATGCACACGGCGACGCGCGCCGCGGTGCGCACCTGCGAAGCCGCCAAGACCGGGCTCTCGGGAGCGCTGACCATCGCATTCAGCAGCGGCACGGTGATGGGCATGACCGTGGTCGGCCTCGGCGTGCTCGGCATCTGGGCCTTCACCAAGCTCTACGGCGTCGAACCTCACGACCTGCAGAGCATTCTCGGCTTCTCGTTCGGCGCGTCCTCGATCGCGCTCTTTGCGCGCGTCGGCGGCGGCATCTACACCAAGGCCGCCGACGTCGGCGCAGACCTGGTGGGCAAGGTCGAGGCCGGCATTCCCGAGGACGACCCCCGCAACCCCGCCACCATCGCCGACAACGTCGGCGACAACGTCGGTGACGTCGCGGGCATGGGCGCGGACCTGTTCGAGTCCTTCGTCGGCTCGATCATCGCCACCATGACGATCGGCGCGGCCATCGCGATCAACGCCGGCGAAGGCGCCGGATCGCTGACCATGCTGCCGCTGACCCTGGCCGGCGCCGGCATCCTCTGCTCGATCTTCGGCACGTTCTTCGTCAAGACCAACGACGAGAAGAAAATCCACTCCGCGCTGTTCCGGGGCCTGATCATGGCGTCCATCGCGCTCGTCGGCGTGGCTTGGTTCCTCACCAGCGGCATGGAGGACGTGATCGACGGCGACCGCACCTACACAGGAACGGGGCTGTTCCTGGCCATCGTCGCGGGTCTGGCTTCGGGCGTCGTGATCGGCAAGATCACCGAGTACTACACCGCGATGGAGTACAAGCCGGTGCAGTCGATCGCCGAACAATCGGAGACCGGCAGCGCGACCAACATCATCGGCGGCCTCGGCGTGGGCATGAAGTCCACCGCCGCGCCCATCCTGGTGATCTGCGCGACGATCGCGGTCGCGTACGCGCAAGGCGGCATCTACGGCATCTCGCTCGCCGCGGTCGGCATGCTGTCGACCCTCGGCATCTCGCTGGGCGTCGACGCGTACGGCCCCGTCGCCGACAACGCCGGCGGCGTCGCGGAAATGGCGCACCTGCCCAAGGAAGTGCGCGAACGCACCGACAGCCTGGATGCGGTCGGCAATACGACCGCCGCGATCGGCAAGGGCTTCGCGATCGGTTCGGCCGCGCTCACCGCGCTCGCGTTCTTCTCGGCTTTCGGCACCGCGGCGCGCCTCAAGCTCGGTCCCGAGTTCAGTCTCGACATCACGAACCCCGACCTGGTGATCGGCCTGTTCATCGGCGGCATGCTGCCGTTCCTGTTCGCCGCGATGACCATGCAGGCCGTCGGCCGCGCGGCGTTCGCGATGATCGGCGAAGTCCGCCGCCAGTTCCGCGAGATCCCGGGAATCCTCGAAGGCACCGGAACTCCAGACTACGCCGCGTGCGTGGCGATTTCCACCAAGGGCTCGCTGCGCGAGATGATCCTGCCCGGCCTCCTGGCCATCGCCGCGCCGATCCTGGTCGGCATGCTCGGCGGCGTCGAGATGCTTGGCGGCATGCTGGCGGGTGCGCTGTCCGGCGGCGTGATGATGGCGATCTTCATGGCCAATGCCGGTGGCGCGTGGGACAACGCCAAGAAATACATCGAGATGGGTCACCATGGCGGCAAGGGTTCCGAACCGCACAAGGCCGCGGTGGTCGGCGACACGGTCGGCGACCCCTTCAAGGACACCTCCGGACCTTCGCTCAACATCCTGGTTAAGCTGATGTCCGTGGTGAGCCTGCTCCTCCTGCCCCTGTTCCTCAGCTGAAGACGCCCCGCCGCAACAGGACCCGGGCGCGCAAGCTGGCACTGCTGCTGGCGAGCACGGCCCGGGAACGCAAGGGTGGCGAAGTCTGCATCCTCGACGTCGGGGAACTCACTTTCATCACCGACTTCTTCGTGCTGATCACCACGGGTTCGGCTCCGCAGACCCGCGGCATCGCGGACGCGCTCAACCAGGCCGCCAAGGAATCCGGCGAGCTGAAGGGGCGCATCGAGGGCAGCTTCCGTTCGCCGTGGCTGCTGATGGACTTCGGCAGCGTGGTGGTCCACGTGCTCACCGCCGAGGCACGCGATTTCTACGGCCTCGACCGGCTGTGGGCGGACGCGCCGGAACTCGCGCTGCCCGCCGACGACGGCGACTCGGCCCGCAGCGCGGTCTAGTTCCGAGCTTCCCCGGCGCCTAGACGAAGTGCAGCGTGCGCTCCGGCATCCGGAGCGCCGCCAGCACGGCGCCGGCGTCCACGCTGCGGTGGCCGTTCGAGTAGTCGATGCACCACGCAGTCCCGGTGGGACCGAGCGCGAACTGCGGCTCCGCCGCGGCGTCGAACAAGTACGGCTGCCGGCTGATGCGGTCGCCGGGACAACGGTGCCGCCAGTAATGGCCGAAGACCACGGCGACCGGCTCGGCATAGGCCTCCCACCAGCGGACCCGGTCGGTGCGCCGCGACTTCCCGCCTGCTTTGAAGGCCCGCGCGCTCGGCGCTTCCGGGCCGGACGTCAGCAGTTTGACCGGATTGGCGTTCTGCTCCGCGAGTTCACGCTCCAGGGCGCCGATGCGCCCGGTGCCGCACCTGGCCCGCAAGCGCGCCGCCACGGCCCTCCTGCCGGCGCGCCAGGCTGTCCGCACGTCGGCCACCGGGCGCACCGCCTCGATCGCTGCAGCGTCCCAGCAGGCGTGCACCACGCGCAGGTCGGCCCGCTCGAGCGCCAGCGGCCAGCCGGCGAAGAAGTCCGGGATCTCCTCGTCGCGCGCCGCGTCGCCGAACCACCAGTGGTTGTCGGCCTTCGGCCTCCGCAACAGGAGGTTGAGCTCGTGGTTGCCAAGCACCGCGAAGGCATTGCCCGCGGCGATCAGCGCGTGGACGAGCCTCGCGACTTCCGCGCTGTCCGGACCGCGGTCCACCAGGTCGCCCACGAAGACCAGCCGCCGGCCTTCGGCGTGGCTGCCGTCGGCGGCGTAGCCGAGCTGCCGCATGAGCAAACGCAGCGGCTCGAGCCAGCCGTGGACGTCGCCGACGACGTCCACCGGACCGGCGGGCAGGGAGCGCACCAGCATGGCTACAGGAATAGCGCGGCCGTAAACAGAACCAGGGCGGTCCCTGGGGGACCGCCCTGGCTGAAGCGCTACTTCCGGCCTTAGAAGGGCAGGCTAAGAGAGGCGTACGCGATGAAAGCGTCGGACGACAGGGCGTTGAAGTCCACCCAGCCCCAACCGACCCACAAGGCAGTGCCATTGTGGAAGGTGTGGGCGACGCTCAGATCCAATTCGCGCGCGTCGGCGTTGGTGTTGCCGCCGGCGGGGTTCGAATCGTCGAAGTGCACCAAGGTCAGGTTGCTTTCCCATCCCTCGACCGGCTCCGCGGAGAGACCGAGGTACCAGCTATCGGCTTGACCACTCCACACGCCGGGACGTCCCAGGCGGTTCTGGAGATCGTAGATTCCAGCCGTGTCATGGTAGACCGGGTTGATGGTCGGGTTGGCAGCGTCGGCCTTGGCGAGACCGGCAGTCAGGCTCGGATCGAGTCCGGCCGGCAGGCCGTCCCCGAGGAGCTCGGTCAGATCGATGTCGAAATCGAGTGCGATGGCGCTGAAGTCGCCCATCGACGGGTCGTTGATCCGCTCGGAATCAACCCAGACGGCCTCGAAATCCCAGTCGACCACTTCGGTCAAACCACCGCCGGCTTCGAAGCCGTACCAGGTCTGGGTGCCGTTCGGCGCACCTTGCGAGCTGAGTCGCAGGATGTAAGGGTTGAGGTCGACGTCGCCCAGGAAGTCGATGCCATCGAATCCCCAGTCGACCATAAGACCGTAGAGGTCCCGGTCGCCGGGAATGGCGCCACCGATCTTGCGGGTCCAGTTGCCGTTGAAACCGCCGGCATTGAAAATGTCGGTGATCATGAACGACTCGAACGCGACGCCCTCGAAACTATTGCTGTACCAGACACCCGAGTAGGACGCGGGCAGCTGGTTCCAGTCGTCGGTTCCGAGGATCCGGCCGGAGCCGAAGTTGTAGGCGGAGCGGCCGAAGCGCCACTCTTCACCCTCGAAAATCACGTTGCGGCCGGTGAAATAGGCCTGCTCGACGGAACCCGTATTCAGGTTCGGCGCCTCGCGGGTGGCCACGTTCCGGCCGAGACCCGGGACAGCGCCCCAGTTCTCATGAGCGTTGAACAACACGTAGGCACCAGCATCCGGGTTCACGTCGAACTCGAAACCAAGGCGCAGACGGGCGTCCACGTTCTTCTGGTCCGAGCTCTTGTTGACCGGGTTGAGCCACGTATTGCGAATTCGGGCGTCGCCGGAAATGCCGAGGGACGAGGAGCCGAGAGCCGACACCGCGCCATTCTGGGCACTAGGGGCAATTACGCCGTTGTTGAGATCCGCCAAAGCGCGTTCAAGACTTTCGCCCTCTTGGGCGTTGGCTTGAGCGCAGACGGCGATGGCAACAGCGGCCACCATCGAGAGCAAGCGCACCTTCATCACCGAAACATCCTCCTAAGGAACCCCTCTTGGGGGTGACAGTTGGCCGGCAGGTTCTGCCGACCCTCGCGCGCCGCGCTTCAAGTCGAGCCCGCGAGCGATTCGATCAGGTAGATTCCGGGCACCTAGGGACGGTCCCCGGAAAACTTGGCCGAACATTCTGGCTGGTCGGCGGAGAAGCACAAGCCCCAGAGGGACTAGAAACGCTTATTCCGGCCGAGGACCAATGTCCTTATGGGAGGCATCGGCCAGTCCCCCCGGCCATTTGCCCGCTTTTCCTCCCCACCCTCGCAGCAGCCGCAAAGTAACAGTGCAAAGTCTTTGCTTGCAAAGGGTTACGGAAATCCTACGATTTCGGAAATGTCGGCGCTTTTCCCTCAAGTTTGCCGCGCGGAGACTTGGATGCAGGACCTAAGAGCTGCCCTGGAAAAATTTTACGCGAAATCCCCGGAATTCCGGCTGGTACGAGCATTGGGCGGTCGTGAAGTGTAGGCCGTCCCGACGGCCGCCCGCCTTTTCGTTCTCCGCACTCGCGCCCGACAGGTTTGAGGATCCTCCATCTCCACGACGCCCCGGACCTCCTGGGCGGTGCCAGCATCTACTTGCGCAGCCTGGTCCCGGCCTTGGTCGGCCTGGGGCACGAGAGCGGGATCTTCTCGCTGGAGCAGGTCGGCGGCATTGCCCCCCTCGAGTGGGCGTGGAGCTATCCAGCGACCCCTTCGGCCCTGCGCCGGCGCCGGGACTTCCATGGCTTCCATGCCCCCCTCGCGGCCGCCTTGGACCGGGCAGTGGAGGAATTCCAGCCCCATCTTCTGCACTTCCAGAACATGGCGCCGTTTCGGACCACGCTGTTCCCGGCGGCGGCGCGCCACGCCCTGCCCGTCCTGATGACGGTGCACGATTTCAGCCTGGACGATCCCAATCCCGGCGGACGGCCCCGAGGCGGCCTGCTCGCGTCGCTCAAGCTCCGCCTGGACCGCCGGGACCTCGACAAGGACCGCAAGGCAGTGTTCGAAGCGGTGGACCGCTTCCTCTGCCCCACCCACGCCCTCGCGGACGGCCTCGGCCGGCCGGATTCGCGGGCCCACCTGCTGCGCCTGCCGATCGCTCCGGCCGCCGCGGCCCCAGCGCCGACAGGGACCCCCGCCCGCCTCTTCTTCGCCGGCACGCTGTTTCGTTCCAAAGGTGTGGATCTCTTGCTGGAGGCCCTGGCCCGCGCGGGTGGCGGCGCCCGGCGGACCATTCTCGAAATCGCCGGTCACGGCGACCAGCGCGCGGCGCTGGAGGCCCAGGCGCGCGCTTTGGGCCTGAGCGAGAGAGTTCGCTTCCTCGGCCTGCTCGACGCCGAGCAAATGGACGCCGCCTACCGCCGCGCCGACCTGCAGATCCTGCCGTCCCGCGTGCCCGAGAATTCGCCGCTCACGGTGCTGGAGGCGGGCGCCCGCGGCCGCCCTGCGCTCGCCAGCCATGCCGGCGGAGTGCCGGAACTCCTGGCACCGCCGGAGCGCGGCTGGACCTTCCGTTTCGGCGACGTCGCCGATCTTGCCGCCCGCTTGGAAGAAGCCTGCGGCAATTCGGCCGAACGCGCGCGGCGCGGCGCGGCCATGCGATCCTGGGTGCAGGCGGAATTCGACCCCGAGGGGCACTTGAGCGCGCTCGAGGCCCACTACCGGGATCTCGTGCCGTCCGCTTCGGCATGAAGGTCCTCCTGGAAGGCTTCCGCCTCGCGCGCCAGCAAGACACCGGCGGCGTGGATTCCTATTGGCGCAAGCTGTTGCCGCGCTTGCTGGACCAGGCCGGCGACGACGTCCAATTCAAGATCCTTTCCGCGTTCCTCAAGCCGTCCCGCGCGCGCGCGCTCGAGCCCTACCGCCGCGCCGGCGCCGTGCTCCGGCATTGGTGGGCCGCGCCGCAGTGGTTGGAGGCGGCGGGCCGGATCGGTCTGCGCGCCGAGTGGCTCGCCGGCGGTCACGACCTGGTGCACGCGGTCGAACCGGTCTGGAAGCTGCGTGGCCGCGCGCGCGTGGTCGTGACGCTGCACGATCTGATGTACCACCATTGCCCGCAGTTCCTCGACCCGCGGTGGGTCGCGCGCCTGGAGAACGGCACCATCGAACTCGCGCGGCGCGCGGCCTACTGGATCTGCGTTTCCGCGCACAGCCGCGACGACCTGGTCCGCGAGTTCTCGATTCCCCGCGGGCGCACCGCGGTGGTGCACCACGGAGTGGACGCGAGCTTCCATTCCGCCGGCGACGACCCCGCGTCCGCGGCCGATGCGCGCGGCCAGCTCGGCCTTGGCGCGCGCCCGTATCTGCTGTTCCTCGGATCCGTCGAGCCCAAGAAGAACCTCGGCGTGCTGCTCGACGCCTACGGCGCCGCGCTCGAGCGCGGCCTCCAAGCCGACCTGGTCGTCGCAGGCCGCGCCGGATGGCGGTCCGAACTGGTCACGAACGCCGCAGCGGCGGCGCCCGCGCTGCGCGAACGGGTGCGCTTTCTCGGCTTCGTCGACCAGGATCTGCTGCCCGGCCTGGTCGCCGGCGCGCGCGCGCTGGTGCTGCCTTCGCGCTACGAGGGATTCGGCATGCCCGTGCTCGAAGCCATGGCGGCGGGCACCCCCGTGCTCTGCTCGCATCGCGGCGCGCTGCCGGAAGTCGCCGGCGGCGCGGCAAGACTCTTCGATCCCGACGACGACGACGGTCTCGCCGGACTGCTGCAGGAGATCGACCAGGATGCCGCGCTGCGCGACACTCTGCGCGCCGCAGGCCGCGAGCGCGCCAGGCCGTTCACGTGGGAGCGCTGCGCCGGGGAGACCCTTCAGGCCTACCGGAACGCGCTGGAGCTGCCCGCTTGAAAATCCTCTTCGACGCCACGCCGCTCGCCTTGACCGGCTACCACAAGGGCGGCGCCTACCGTTACGGGGTCGAGATCTTGAGCCGGCTGCCGGCGCTGCTGCCGGCGGACTGGAGCCTGGAGCTGTACTTCAACTTCTTCCGCAAGGCGCACCTCGAGCGCATGCGCGAGGCGGTCGCGCTGGTCGGCGGGCCGGAACACCGTTTGAGCCGCGTCCACCCGCGGCTGTTGAAGGCGCTCCACGCGCCGGCCGAATGGACCGCCGGGCCGCACGACCTGTTCCACGGCGCTTTCGACGACGTCCCGCCGACGCGGCGCGCCACCCGCGTGGTCACCATCCAGGACCTCGCGTTCCTGCGCGCGCCCGACGGCCTGCCCGCCGAGTGGGTGCGCGTGCTCGCGCGGCAGGTGCCGGCCGCGGCGCGCCGCGCGCACCGCGTGCTCACCGGATCGGAATTCTCCCGCCAGGACATCGTGCAGCGCCTGGGCGTGGCACCTGAGCGCGTCGAAGTGATCCCGCACGGCATCCCCGCCGGCTACGCGCCGCCGCGCGATCCCGCGGCCGACCTGGTCCGCTTGCGCGAGCGCTACGGCGTCGAGCCGGGCTTCCTGCTCTATCTCGGCACCCTGCAGCCCAACAAGAACGTCGAAGGCCTGTGCCGGGCCTTCCAGTTGCTGCGCGCGCGCGGCTACGCCGGGCAGCTCGTCCTCGCCGGTTCCAAAGGCTGGCTCTACGACGAGATGTGGGCGCGGATCGTGGCCCGCGGCGACGACCAGGGCGTGGTGCAGACCGGCTTCGTCGACGACGCGGACATTCCGCGCTTGTACGGCAATTGCGCTGCGTTCGCGCTCGTCTCGCTGCTCGAGGGCTTTGGCATTCCGGTCCTCGAAGCGATGGCCTGCGGAGCCCCGGTGGTCGTCGCCGACGCGTGTTCCCTTCCCGAAGTCGCCGGCGGCGCCGGTCGGCTCGTCGATCCGCACGACGCCGAGGCGATCGCCGCCGCGCTCGAGGACTGCGCGACGCCCGGCCCGCAGCGCCAGGCGATGGTCGCCGCGGGAATCGCCCGCGCAGCGCGTTTCACCTGGGACGCGTCGGCCGCCGGCCACGTGGCGGCGTATCGCCGCGCGCAGGAGTCGCGCGCATGAGATTCTCGATCTTCGTGCCGACGTTCAAGCGCCCCGAACTGCTGCGCCGCAATCTCGAAGCGCTCGCGCTGCAGACGCGGCGCCCCGACGAGATCCTGATTTCGCTGCGTCCCGACGAAGACGCCAAGGGCGTGGCGACGGTGGATGCGTTCCGCAAGGCCAACCCGGATCTGGCGGTGGTGCCGGTGATGCTGCACGAAAAGGGGATCGTGGTCGCCGAGAACGCGCTGCTCGAAGCCGCCACCGGCGACGTCGCGTGCTTGCTCGACGACGACGCGATCCCGCGCCCGTTCTGGCTCGAAAACCTCGCCCGCCACTACGAGCGCGACGCGCGCATCGGCGGCGTTGCGGGCCCCGCGATCAACGTGCTGGACGGCAAGTCCGAGGAAAAACGGGCGCGCTTCCGCAACCGCGTGATCTTTCCCGGCATGATCCTCGACCAGAGCACGCGCCACACCGAGCGCGTGTGCCGGGTCGACCATTACCGCGGCGCGAACATGTCGCTGCGGATCGATGCGCTGCGGGCGCAAGGCGGATTCGAGTCGCGGCTGCTAGGCGACTGCTTCCGTTTCGAGCTCGACGCCTGCATGGGCGTGGCGGGCCAGGGCTACCGGCTGCTGTTCGACCCGGAAGTCGAAGCCGACCACCACGAGGCGCCGCGCGGCGGCGGCAACCAGGAGCGCTTCGTCGCCGCGACGATCCGCAACAATGCGGCCAACGAGACCTTCGTGTTCCTCAAGCACTACCGCAGCGCGCCGGCGCGCTGGGCCCACCTGGCCTTCGCATTCCTGGTGGGCAACTTCCCCTGCCCGGGACTCGCGTGGGCGGCGGGCGGTTCGGTCCTGAGGATCTTCTGGCGCAACCGCAACCTGCTCGGCGTAGGCGCGCTCCTGCCGGCCTGGCGTGGCCGCCTGCACGGCCGGCGCATGCACCGCGAGATGC
>DASWJW010000071.1:0-3739 GCA_036396955.1 Planctomycetota bacterium | reverse complement strand
GCTCAACACGAGCAAGGGCCGCGCGGTGCAGTCGCCGCGCGCCCAGTGCGAGCGCCGCGCGTACGAACTCGCGGCGCAGGAATTGGTCGCGAGCCAGGCGGGACTGGCCGTGATCGAAGGCGAGGCCGTGGACTTTCTCTGGCGTCCGGCGGAAGCCGGCGACGCGGCGGCGGTCCGCTTGCACGGGGGCCGGATCGACGGCCTGCGGCTCGCCGACGGCCGCGACCTGCGCGCCGCGGCCGTGGTGCTGACCACCGGGACGTTTCTCGAAGGCGTGCTCCACACCGGCTTGGAGCAGCGCGAGGGCGGCCGGGTCGGCGAAGCCGGCGCGCGCCGGCTCGGCGACGCGCTGCGCGCCCTGGAATTGCCGACCGGCCGCTTGAAGACCGGCACGCCGCCGCGGATCGCCACCGATTCGGTGGACTTCGCGGGCATGCAGGAGCAGCCGGGCGACGCCGTACCGACGCCGTTCTCGTTCCTGACCGAGGCGCTCGACCGGCCGCAGGTCTCCTGCTGGCTCACCAGGACGACCGCGCGGACCCACGAGATCGTCCGCGCGCATCTGCACGAGTCGCCCATGTACGCCGGCCGGATCCAGGGCCGCGGGCCGCGCTACTGCCCGTCGCTCGAGGACAAGGTCGTGCGCTTCGCCGACCGCGATGCGCACACGGTCTTCCTCGAGCCGGAAGGGCACGAATCTCCGGTCCTCTACGCCAACGGAATCTCGACCAGCCTGCCCGCCGCGGTGCAGGAGCAGTTCGTGCGCACCATCCCCGGACTGGAGCGTGCGCGCATTCTGCAGCCCGGCTACGCGGTCGAGTACACGTTCATCCGCCCGGGCGCGCTGCGCCGCACGCTCGAATTGCGCGCCTTTCCGGGCCTCTTCCTCGCCGGCCAGATCTGCGGCACGAGCGGTTACGAGGAAGCTGCGGCGCAAGGACTGGTCGCGGGCCTCAACGCCGGACTGCAGGCGCGCGGGAGCGCGGAGTTCGTCCTCGGCCGCGACGAGGCGTACATCGGCGTCCTCGTCGACGATCTGGTGGTGAGCGACCCCAGCGAGCCCTACCGGATGTTCACCAGCCGCGCGGAGCACCGTCTGCTGCTGCGCCACGACAACGCCGACCGGCGCCTGACGCCGCGGGCCGCGGCGATCGGCGCCGCCGAGCCGGCCCGCGTCGCGCGCTGGCAGGCGCGCGAGAAGCGGCTGGAAGCGGCGCGGGCGGCGCTGATCGCCACGCGCGACCCCTCGGCGCCCGCCGGCGGACCGCCGCTCACGCTGTTCGACCGGCTGCGGCGGGCAGGTACGAGCTGGCAGAACCTGTGCGCCCTCGCGCCGGCCTTGCTCGGGCACGCGCTGACGGCGAACGACCGCGCCACGCTCGAAGCCGAAATCCAGTACGAGGGCTACATCCGCCGCCAGGAGGCCTGGGTCGCCCGCGGCGAGAGCCGCGAGTCCCTGGCGCTCCCGGCGACCCTCGACTTCGCTGCCATCGCCGGCTTGCGCGGCGAGGCACGCGAAGCGCTGGCGGCGCTGCGCCCCGAGACCTTGGGCGCAGCCGGCCGCCTTGCCGCCGTGAGCCCAGCCGACGTGGCTCTGCTGGAAGTGGCGATCTCGCGCGAGCAGCGGCGCACTGCGGCGACCGCTGCCGAAGTCTAGACCGGCGTCGATCCGGTCAGAATCCGGCAGATCTCGAAGTACTTCTCGCGGGTCTTGGCGAGGATCTCCGCGGGAATCGCCGGCGCGGGCGGCCGGCGGTTCCAACTCCCGAGCGAACGCAAGTAGGCGCGCACGATCTCCTTGTCGTAGGAGGGCGGTTCGGCGCCTTCGACGATCGCGTCGGCGGGCCAGTAGCGAGAGGAGTCGGGCGTGAGCACTTCGTCGATGATCACCAGCTCGCCGTCCAGCCGGCCGAACTCGAATTTGGTGTCGGCGAGCACCACGCCGCGGTCGGCGGCGCGCGTGGCGGCCTGCGTGAACAGGCGCTTGGCGAGCATTTCGATGCGGTGCGCGTCCTCGGGATCGCCGATGATCTCGATCGCCTGCTTCCAGGTGATCGGGAGGTCCTTGTCGTTGCTCTTGGTCGTCGGGGTGAGCAGGACTGCGGGCAGCGCCGACGAATTCTTCAGGCCTGCGGGCAGCGGAATTTCCCAGAGCTTCCCGGTCTCGGCGTATTCACGCCAGCCGCTGCCGGCGAGCCGCACTCGCAGCACGATTTCGACGTTGACGCGTTCGGCCTCGTGCGTGTAGGTGAGCCGGCCGCGGAGCCGGTCGTGGAACTCGGCCGGCAAGCCGGGGACTGCGGCCGGATCCGTGGTGATCCGCGCAGCGGGCAGCCAGTCGGCGATCTGACCGGTCCAGTACTCGGTGATGTGGGTGAGCACCTTGCCGCGGTCGGGCACGGTCTCTTTCATCACCACGTCGAAAGCCGACAAGCGGTCGGTGGCGACCATCAGGAACCGGCCGGCATCGCCGGCGCGCCGGTACAGGTCGCGCACCTTGCCCTTGTAGAAGAGTTCCCAGCCCGGAATATCCAGCCCGCCCGCGTAGCCGGAGGCGCCGGTCGCGGATCCAGTGGACGACGAAGTGGAGGAGGACGCGGTCATGCCGCTCGGATTGTAGGCCGGGCGCCTAGGATTGCCGCATGGTGGCGCGCCTCGCCAGACCCGTCCGCAGCGTTCGGCTGCCCGGCTGCAAGTCGCTCACCGCCCGCGCCCTGGTGCTGGCGGCGTGCGCGCGCGGGGAAAGCCGCCTGGTCGGCGCGAGCGACTCGGACGACAGCCGCAGCCTGCGCGAAAGTCTGGCCGGCCTGGGGGCGGGCATAGGGCCCCTGCCCGACGGCCGCGGTTGGAGCGTGCGGGGCTGGGACGGGCCGCCCGTTGCGCGCGGCGTCCAGGTCGACGTGGGCGCGGCGGGCGCATCGTTTCGTTTCTTGCTGCCCTTGCTCGCGGCCGGCGACACTGACGTGGTGGTCCGCGGCACCCGGCGGCTCTTCGAGCGGCCGCAAGAGCCGCTCTACGAGTTCCTGCGCGCGCGCGGCACGTTGATCGAGCGATTTTCGGACGCCCAAGGCGAAGCCGTGCGCGTGCAGGGCCGCGGCCTTCCGGGCGGGGAATGGGAAGCGCCGCTCGCCGGCACCAGCCAGTTCCTTTCGGGTCTGCTGCTCGCTTCGCAATGGAGCGGAGATCTGTTGATCCGCCTCAGCGGGCCGGTGCCCTCGGCGGGCTACCTCGACCTCACGTTCGAAGCGCTGCGCGCATTCCGCGGCCCCGCGACCGCGATCGCCGTGTCCGGTGGAATCCGCGTGCGGCCGGGAGCGCCGGTGGCTTGCGAATACCAGGTGCCGGGCGATCCATCCGCCGCGACCTTCTTCCTGGTCGCGCTGGTGCTCTGCGGCGGCCGCGCCTTGCTGAGCGAGCCGTGGTCGATGGTGCATCCCGAAGCACGCCTCTTGCGGCGGCTCTTCGACTCCGATCTGCTGCGCGCCGACCAGGCCGGTTTCGAAGCCACCGGCCGGGTGCCGGACGGACCGCTGGTCTTCGACATCGACGGCGCTCCCGATGCCGGTCCGGCGCTGGCCGTGCTCGGCGCGTTCTTGCCGCAAGGCGTCGTGCTCGAGAACGTGGACCGCCTGCGCCTCAAGGAATCCGACCGGGTCGCCGGCATCGAGCGGCTCCTCGCGGCGCTGGGCCGCGCGAGCCGGCTCGCCGGCGGCGATCTCGTCGTGCCGCCCGGAGCCGC
>DASWJW010000070.1:0-6116 GCA_036396955.1 Planctomycetota bacterium | reverse complement strand
TCCTCGCCGGCCTGTGGATCGGGATCGGCGTGCTGCTCTATCTGACGATCTTCGCGCGGCGGGCCGGCGTGGTCGACGCATCGGCAATGGCCACGAACCAGGAATTGAGCCGTCTCCGCGGCCGCAGCTCGCTGGTCCTGGTCCCGATCGCCAACCCCACCAGCGCCGCGGGACTCGCCGAACTCGCCCATGCGCTCGCGCCGCCGGAGGTCGGGAGGGTGCTGCTGCACTCCATGGCGGTCGCGCCGGAGGAGTGGGACGCCGAACGCCCGCCCGACTCGCTGCTGGCGGCGCAGTCCGTGCTCGGCGAGGCGCTCGCCCGCTGCTACGCGGCCGGTCTCGCGCCCGAGGCGCTGACCACCGTTGCCCGGGACCGCCGGCGCGGCGGAGCAGGCCCGGCGCGGCCGCGAACTGCGCACCCTCGCCCAGGACGAGACCCCGGGCGGTTCGGAGGTGCTTGTGGTCGCGACCGACGACGTCGGCGGCGAGATTCTCCGGCGGGTGGCGGACTGCGACCTGGTGGTCATGGGCCTGCAGCGCAAGGGCCGAAGCCGGAAGGTGCTTGGCGCGATCCCCCTGGACATCGCGCGGCGCGCGGCGGCCACCCTGATCATGATCAGCCAGCGCGGCCGACCCGGAACGGTGCCCGAAAACCCGCCCGCCAAACGGTCTGTCGCGCCCCGGACCGGGATAGACTCCGGCTGCTTCGCCGGCAAAGCGGCTGGCCGACGGAGCCGAGACTTCCAGCCGCTCACAATGCTCTCCCTGCATCGCAAATGGCCAAGGCTGAATGCCCTGTGTGTGAATTGGAATTCCCCCTCGAGCGCAACTCCGTGGTCGGCGAAATCCTCGAATGCCCCGATTGCGGAGCGGAGCTCGAACTGACCCGCGTCGACCCGGTTCGCGTGGAATTGGCTCCGGAAGTCGACGAAGACTGGGGAGAATAGGCAAGTGCCGGCGCCCTCGGGGAACGGCCGTCCTCCCCCCAGCCCCACGAAACCATGCGCATCGGCCTGCTGACTTCGTTCATCCGCGTCGAGGAAAAGCTCCTCATGGACGCCCTGCGCCGCCGCGGGATCGAATTCGAGGTGGTCGACGTGCGCAAGGTGGTCTTCGACCTGGAGCGCGGTTCGATCGGCGACTTCGACCTGTACGTCGAGCGCTGCATCAACCACAGCCGCGCTCTCTATGCGCTGCGCATTCTCGAAGACTGGGGAGTTCCCTGCGTCAACCGCTACGAAGTCGCCGAGACCTGCGGCAACAAGCTGCTCACCACTTCCGCGCTGATGCGCGCCGGGGTGGCGACGCCGCGGGTCAAAGTCGCCTTCACCGCCGAATCCGCGCTCGAGGCGATCGAGGAATTCGGCTACCCGGTGGTCCTCAAGCCCGGGGTCGGTTCGTGGGGCCGCTTGTTGTCGAAGATCAACGACCGCGAGTCGGCCGAGACCGTGCTCGAGCACAAGGAGCTGCTCGGCTCCTACCACCACTCGATCTTCTACATCCAGGAGTACATCGAGAAGCCCGAACGCGACATCCGCGCTTTCGTGATCGGCGACGAGACGGTCTGCGCGATCTACCGCAGCTCCAAGCACTGGATCACCAACACCTCCCGCGGCGGCCAGAGCAGCAACTGCCCGGTGACGCCGGCGCTCAACCGGCTGTGCGTCGACGCGGCGCGGGCGATCGGCGGCGGCGTGGTGGCCATCGACGTCCTGGAGGACCCCGACCGCGGGCTGCTCGTGAACGAAGTCAACTACACCATGGAGTTCCGCAACTCCATCGCCCCCACGGGGGTCGACATCCCCGACCGGATCGTCGACTACCTGCTCGAAGTCGCGGCCGGCGTGCCGGCTGCGGTCTGAGCCGGCGTTACGTGGCGGAGCCGCGGCTGCGCGCCTCGATCGCCGGCGCATCGGGCTACATCGGCGGCGAGCTGCTGCGCTTGTTGCTGGACCACCCGCGCATCGAGGTGGCGCAAGCGACTTCGGAGAGCAACGCCGGCAAGTACGTGCACGGCACGCACCCGAACCTGCGCGGGCGGACGCAGCTCAAGTTCAGCGCCTTGGAAGACCTCGAAGCCTGCGAGGTGCTGTTCCTCGCCTTGCCGCACGGCGCGACCCAGGAGCGGATCGGCCAATTCGAAGAGCTGGCGCCGCGCATCGTGGATCTCTCCGCCGACTTCCGCTTGCGTACCGGTGCTGCCTACGCGGCCTGGTACGGCAAGAACCACGGCTGCCCGGCGCGGCTCGGCGAGTTCGTGTACGGACTTCCGGAGCTGCACCGCAAGGAGCTCGCCGGCGCGAGCAAGGTCAGCGGAGTCGGCTGCAACGCGACGGCGGTCAACCTCGCGCTCCTGCCGCTGGTGAGCGCCGGCCTGGTCGACCAAGCCAAGCCGATCGTGGTGGAGATCAAGGTCGGTTCCTCGGAGGGCGGCAACAAGCCGCGGATCACGAGCCACCACCCCGAGCGCAGCGGCACCGTGCGCGCGTTCGCGCCGGTCGGACACCGCCACACCGCCGAGGTCGAACAGGAGCTCGGCCTCGGCAACGTGCACTTGAGCGTGACCGCCGTGGAAATGGTGCGCGGCGCCGTCGCCACCGCGCACGTGTGGCCGAACCAGGCCGTCAGCGAGCAGGACCTCTACCGCGCGTGGCGCAGCACCTACGGTGCCGAACCCTTCGTGCGCGTGGTCCGCTCGCCGGTCGGGACCTTCCGCTACCCCGAGCCCAAGATCCTTGCCGGAAGCAATTACGCCGACGTCGGCTTCGAACTCGACGCCAGGTCGGGACGCGTGGTGGCGATCTGCGCGCTCGACAACTTGATGAAGGGCGGCGCCGGCAGCGCGCTGCAATGTTTCAACCTGATGATGGGCTGGGAGGAGAGCGAGGGCCTGGGCTTCCCCGGACTGCATCCGCTGTAAGGGACCATGGTCCTGATCGTGAAAGTCGGAGGAGCGCTCGGCGTCGACTACGACGCGGTGTGCGCCGATCTCGCCGGACTGCACGCCGACGGCGTGCGCTGGATCCTGGTGCACGGCGGCTCGGCGGAGACCGACCAGGTCGCCGCGCAGCTCGGGCATCCCCCCGAGCACGTCACCAGCGTGTCGGGCTACGTCAGCCGCCGCACCGACCGGCGGACCATGGAGATCTTCGAGATGGTCTATTGCGGCAAGACCAACAAAGGGATCGTCGAGCGCCTCCAGGCGCGCGGCGTCGACGCGATCGGGCTGTCCGGGCTGGACGGCCGGCTCCTGGAGGGCACGCGCAAGGCCGTCATCAAGATCCTCGACAAGGAGACGGGCCGGGCGCGGGTCCTCCGCGACGACTACACCGGCACCGTCGAGGACGTGAACACCGAGCTGCTCGAGACGCTGATGGCCGCCGGCTACGCGCCGGTGGTGTGTCCGCCCGCGATCAGCCACGATTCCGAAGCCATCAACGTGGACGGCGACCGCGCCGCGGCCGCGATCGCAGCCAGTCTGCAAGCCGACACCCTGGTGATCCTCTCCAACGTGGCCGGCGTCTTGAGCGACTTTCCCGACCAGCGCAGCTTGATCCCGCGGATCGCGCGCGAGGACCTGGAATTCGTGCGCACCGAGCACGCCGCCGGGCGCATGCGCATCAAGCTGCTGGCGGCCGGCGAAGCGCTCGCCGCCGGGGTCGGCCGCGTGGTGATCGGCAACTCGATGGGCCTCGAGCCGGTGCGCGCCGCACTGGCCGGCCAGGGTACGGTGATCGAATGATGCAGCCCGCCGCCGGCCTGGACACCCAGGCCATCCAGGAGCTGGAATTCCGCTTCACGTCCGGCCTCTACCGCAAGCGGCCGGTCTCCATCGTGCGCGGCCAGGGTGCGCGGCTCTGGGACGCCGAAGGCCGCGAGTACGTCGACTGCATCGCCGGCCACGGGGCCGCCAACGTCGGCCACTGCCACCCGGACGTGGTGGCCGCGATCCAGGCGCAGGCGGCGCGCTTGACGCTCTGCCCCGAGAGCCTGCCCAACGACCAGCGCGGCATGCTGCAGGAGCGGCTGGTCGGCGTCGCGCCGCCGGGCATCGAACGGGTGTTCCTGTGCAACTCGGGGACCGAGGCCAACGAAGCGGCGATCAAATTCGCGCGCGTCGCCACCGGCCGCACCGGCATCGTCGCCGCCATGCGCAGCTTCCACGGGCGCACCATGGGCGCGTTGTCGGCGACCTGGGAGCCCAAGTACCGCGAGCCCTTCGAGCCGCTGGTGCCGGGCTTCCGCCACGTTCCATTCAACAATCTTGCCGCGCTCGAATCGATCGTCGACGACTCGACCGCGGCCGTGCTCCTGGAAGCGGTGCAGGGCGAGAGCGGCGTGCGTCCCGGCACGGCCGAGTACCTCCAGGGCGCCGAAGCCTTGTGCCGCGAGCGCGGTGCGATGTTCGTGCTCGACGAGGTCCAGACCGGGTTCGGCCGCACCGGCCGGATGTGGGCGGGCGACCACTGCGACCTGCAGCCCGACTTGGTTTCCATCGCCAAGTCGCTCGGCGGCGGCCTGCCGATGGGCGGCGTGCTGATCGGCGAGCGGGTCGCGGCCTTGCCGTCCGGCTCCCACGGCTGCACTTTCGGCGGCAATCCCCTGGCCGCGGCGAGCGCGCTCGCGGGCCTGGACGTGCTCGAAAGGGAAGGCCTCGCCGAGCGCGCGGCCAAGCTCGGCGCGCATGCTATGGAACGGCTGCGGGCCGAGGCCCTGCCCCGTGTGCGCGAAGTCCGCGGCCTCGGCTTGATGATCGGCGTGGAACTCGACGAAAAGGTCGATCCCTTGCTGCAAGCGCTGCTCGAGAACGGCGTCCTGGCCTTGCCGGCCGGCCCCAAGGTGCTGCGCCTGCTGCCGCCGCTGGTCATTGCCGAGGCCGAACTCGATCGCGCGCTCGACGTGGTGATCCGACTCTTGCGCGAGCCGTCCGCCTAGCGCCGATGCCGGCGCCGGCCGATCCCGCCGCCGTGGATCTGGTGACCCGGATGGTCGCCATCCCGAGCTTGTCGGGCGACGAGGCCGCCCTCGCGGAGTTCCTGGTCGAGCGCATGACGGCCTTGGGGTTCACGCAGGCCGGCGTCGACGCGGCCGGCAACGCGGTTGGCCGCATGGGCACGGGCGCGCGCCAGCTGGTGCTGCTCGGCCACATGGACACCGTGCCCGGCGTGGTGCCGTTGCGCACCGAGAACGGCCGCCTGTTCGGCCGCGGGTCGGTCGATGCCAAGGGCCCGCTCGCCGCGTTCGTCAGCGCGGTGGCCCGCGTCGGACCGGTTCCCGGCTGGACGCTGGTGGTGGTCGGTGCCGTCGAGGAAGAAGCCCCCACTTCCAAGGGCGCGCGCTTCGCCGCTGGCTGCTTCGCGCCCGAGGCCTGTGTGATCGGCGAACCCAGCGGCTGGCAGGCACTCACCCTCGGCTACAAGGGGCGCATGCTGCTGCGCTACCGCCTGGTGCAGCCGCTCGGACATTCCGCCGGCCCGGAACGCGCGCCCGCCGAAGCCGGCGTGGAATTCTGGAACCAGGTCCACGCTCTGGCCGCCGCCCACAACGCCGGCCGCGAGCAGCTGTTCGAGCGAGTGCTGCCCTCGTTGCTCGCGTTTCGCACCGACGACGACGGCTTGCACCAGACCGTCGCGCTGCGCGTCTCGTTGCGGACGCCCGAGGACTTCGATGCCGATGCCTGGCTCGCGCAGCTGCGCGCGCTGGCGGTCCCCGCCGATCTGGAGACGGACGAGTGCGTCCCGGCCTGGCGCGGCGGCAAACAGACGCCGCTGGTCCGCGCCTTCCTGCCCGCGATCCGCGCCGCCGGCGGCAATCCGGCCTTCAAACACAAGACCGGCACGGCCGACATGAACGTGGTCGGTCCGGCCTGGAACTGCCCGATCCTCGCCTACGGTCCTGGCGACTCGAAGCTCGACCACACGCCCAACGAGCACTTGGAGCTGGCCGAGTACTTGCGGTCGATCGCGGTGCTGCGGGCGGCCCTGGCGGCGTTCTGCGCGGCCGCTTCAGCTTGAGTTCGCCGACCGCGCCAGGCGTTTCTCCAGCGCGGCGATCACGGCTTCCGGATCGGGCCAGCCCGCGCCCAGCCGGCGCGTCAACCAGTTGCCGCCGCGCGA
>DASWJW010000069.1:0-6650 GCA_036396955.1 Planctomycetota bacterium | reverse complement strand
GTAGTAATCCACCCCGGTGCGCAGTCGTTGCAGCTCCTGGCTCGCGGAGGTGACGCGAGCGTCGTCGACCGTGAGATCGAACGCCGGAACCGCGATCCCGGCCAGGATCACGAGGATCGCGGCCACGATCAGCACTTCGATGAGAGTGAAACCGGAGGACGTGAGTCGTTTCATTTCGGAGGTGGCCACGGATTGCGGGCGGACGGGAAGTCCATCCCTCCTTTCGGGCCGCCGGGCACGGCCTCTTGAATCTCCGCCCTCGAGACGGATTCCTGGCCGCCTCGGTCCAGTTATCGGTCGATCAGCGCAAGTCTTTACGTAGAAAAGACTTGGGCGGGCCAAAGCCAAAGCTCCGGCCCGCCATCGGAAATCCCTAAGTCCTAGGGGAGAAAGGACTTGGCGGCCTTCATCTTGGTCGGGAGATACTCCTCGATCACGAAATTCAGGCCCCACTTCGCGAACGCCTGCTGCTCGGCCCGCACTCCCATCTTGAGCATTTGCTTGAGCGCGGCCTGCCACTTGGGCTGGGCCTTGAAGAAGGGGTCGTTCTTGAGCGCGTCCTTGGCCCGCTTCACGTCGACCTCCAAGAGGGGGTGGGTGGCGTCGTGGAGGCCGAAATCTTCGATGTCCTGCGGGGTCACGCCCAGATAGGCTGCCTGCGGCACGCAAAAGCGCGCGTTGACGTGGGCCGACTGGCCGGAGCCCACCTTCAGCGTGCGATAGATGTTGCAAATGCCGTAAGGGTCGCAGTCCACGAAGGCGAATACGGGCAGCTTCAAGTCTTCGGACAGCCGGCGGACGAAGCGGCGGGTGGCGCGCGTCGGCACGCCGCCCATTTCCACCAGGATGCAGTTGGCCGTGCGCCAGTAGCGGTGGTGGTTGAGGCGCTGGAACATGCCGCCGGTCTCGATGGCCAGCACGAAACTCGCCGTGGTCTCCATCCCCAGGTGGTCGACCGAGGACGGCACCGTGTAGGCGCCGGAGCCCATGGCGGTGCAGTCCGAGCGGATCGGCTCCAGGGTCTCGGGATCGCGGTCGATCACGGTCAAGGGCCCGACCACCGAGCCGCCGTGCTCCTCGGGAACGAAACGCAAGTGCTCGCGGGTGATCTCCTTGAACGCGAACATGCCCTCGATGTCGTCCAGCACCGTGTCGGACTCGCGCTGTTCGTTGAACTTGGCCTCCGCCCAGTTCTTGGACACGTAGTAGGCCTCCCGCTTGGTCGCGAAATCGTCGCTGGCGACCATTTCCTTGGCGAGCGCCATCAGCCGCACCGTCTGCGCGAAGGTCTTGACCGAATTGACCTCGAGAGTGCGGGTCTTGACGTTGCCCGCGAGCTCGAAATACCCGACTTTGCGGTCGAATTTGACGTTCTTGAGGTTGCGCTGCGGCATCGAGATCTCGGGCATCCGGCCGCTCTCGATCTGCGTGTAGACGTCCTTGGCGACTTCGTCGATCGACTCAAGCGTGGTGCGGGCGAGGCGCTCGGTCGAGCCGTCGGCCCTGCCGCTCTCGGTGGTCCGTTTGCGGGCGCTGGGGGCGGCCTTGGTCGCGGTCTTCTTGGTGGTCTTCTTGCGGGCGGCCATGCCTAGATGCTGCGGGAGGTTTCCATGGAATCGCGCAGCCGTTCGACGGCTTCGTCGCGCTTTTCGTCGCTCAAGCCCAGGATCTCCTGCAGCCCGATGCCGATGTGCGGCAAGTACTTGTCGATGTAGCCGCGCTTCTCGAATTCGCGGGAGACGCGCCGGCCCTTGCGGATGAACGCGCCGAGCTTGCGGCCGGCTTCCTGGAGGCACAATTTGACCTCCTTGACGAT
Organism: Planctomycetota bacterium; assembly: GCA_036396955.1. Taxonomy (GTDB): domain Bacteria; phylum Planctomycetota; class UBA1135; order UBA1135; family UBA1135; genus DASWJW01. The sequence continues at coordinate 4,834 of DASWJW010000069.1, read as the reverse complement.
TTCCGGATAGGCGGCGATCGCCTCCTTGGACTCGCTGGTGAACGGCACCCAGACGCTGGCGATGTGCACCAGCAGCACCGCGGGGCCCACGGGCAGCGCCCCGCGCGACTGCTGAAGGCCGTAGTTCTTCCAGGTCGTCTGCATCACCGCCTTGGTCACCGCGCAGGCCGACTGCTGGTAGAGCAAGGGCACGCGGTTGGCGAAGCGCAGCAGGCGGACCGGTTCGTCGGCGTTGCCGAGCAGGTCCTCGGTGTCGGCGGTCCCGCGCTTCTTCTTTTTCGTCGAGTGGATCCGGCCGCGCTCGTCGACCTCGAGCTCGGCGCCCCCGGGCTTGCCCCAGGCGATGCCGACTTCGATCTGGAACGGGTTGCCGCGGTAGACGGAAGGCGCGCGGGTCGCCACCGCGTAGAACTCCGCGTCGGCCTCCTTTTGCAGGCCGGCCAGAATCTGCTCCTCGCGGATCGGCGCCAGGCAGTCGGTCGGCGGCGCGCTGATCTTGGTCTTCTGGATCGCCCGGTAGAGCTGGTCGGCTTCGTCCCGCGCGATGCGGGTGGGGTAGGAGCGTTCCCCGAGCTTGGCTTCCTGGATGATGTCCTTGGCGACCTTGGGGCCGACCCGGCAAAACTCCTCCTGGAGGAAGCCCGACAGCCAGCGGCTGTTGGTGTCGCGCAGCATCTTGATGAGCTGGCCGAGCTCGACGCCGTAGGGGTGCGGCTTGATCTCGAGCGCCTTGGGCGGCAGCTCCTTGGTCGCCGGCTCATAGATGCGCGCTTCGGCGTCGGGCGAGCGGTATTCGATCCGGCAGTGGGGGTTGGCGACCGCGGTCTGCTTGAGGTAGTCGTCCACCGAGCGCAGGCCACGCTGGTACGTCGCTTCGAGATCGATCTCGACGCGCGTGCCGTGGCTCGGCCCCCAGTCCTCGACTTCTTCGTCCTTGCCGACGATGGGCCGGTTCTTGGTCAGGTCCAGGTGGATCTCGTAACGGTGCGCCTTGCGCCGCTTCACTTTGGAGATCACGCGCGGACCCATGCCGGTGGTCATCTGGCCGTACATCCCCGCCGCGCTGATGCCGATGCCCTGCTGGCCCCTCGACTGGCGCAAGCGGTGGAACTTGGAGCCGTAGAGCAGCTGCCCGAAGATCCTGGGGATCTGCTCCTTGACGATCCCGGGGCCGTTGTCCTGCACCGCGACGCGGAAGCGGTCTTCGGCGATCTGCTGGACCTCGATCAGGATCTCGGGGGCGATGCCCGCTTCCTCGCAAGCGTCGAGCGAGTTGTCGACGGCCTCCTTGATGGTCGTCAGGAGGGCCTTGCGGGGATTGTCGAAGCCGAGGAGGTGGCGGTTCTTGGCGAAGAACTCGGAGACCGAAATCTCCTTCTGCTGCTTCCCCATCTCCTCGGCGGTCATCGATTTGCTGACTGCCAAGCGTGCTTCCGTGTTTCCGAGTACGAAGCCCCAGTCTGGGGTATGCCCTTTGCGAGTTCTAGTCGGGGTCGGGACCGGCCGGCGATTGCTGGGTAGATCCGCCCCGAACCTCGGCGATAATCGAAAGGGAAATCGTATAGCTAACGATGTAAATACCAATATTTACTATTTTTATAACTTTCCGACTTTCTACTTCATGCAAAGGGAAATCCTAGTCGATAAGGCGCTGAACTCGCGCTCTCGCCCCGAGCGTATTCCCGCTTTTCCGCCCCCTTTCCATGCCCAAAGTCCCCCGAAACACCAAAACCACTTCGGAAGACAAGCCCAAGGCCGCCTCTCCTGCCGTTCGCGAAGAGGACCTCGGCCAGTGGCGCCAGCTCGTCTGGTACGTCGTCAACCGTATCCGCACCCGACTGCCGTCCTGCGTCGCCGAAGAAGACCTCTTCTCCGCCGGCATGGTCGGCCTGATGACCGCCGCCCGCTCCTACGATCCCGCGCGCGGCGCGGAATTCAAGACCTACGCCTATCACCGCATCCGCGGCGCCATCCTCGACGAGCTGCGCCGCATGGACTTCCTGCCGCGTTCCCAGCGCGAGAAGGCCCGCGCGAACGGCGAAGAAGCTCCTTCCGTCGTCGGCATTCCGACCGACGAAGACGGCCAGGTGAGCCTCGTCGCCAGCGACCACGGCCCGTCCTTCGAGGACGAGGATCTCGCGGCCCGCCTCGACAGCGAGATCGACCGGCTGCCCGCCAAGATGCGCACCGTGATGAGCTTGTACTACCGTTCGAACCTGCGCATGCGGGAGATCGGCGACCAGCTCGCGCTGACCGAATCGCGGGTGAGCCAGATCCATTCGAACAGCGTGGCCCGGTTGCGGCGCAGTCTGCGGATCGCGTCCGGCGAGTAGCGGGATCGGCCCGCCCCGGCTTCGCGCCGGCGCGGGCCGGACCGGCGCCGACACCCGCCCGTTGTCCCTGGCCGCGTGGAGCGGCTACGATTCCGCACATGCTCCGAAGGAGGATGTGCGTCGCCCTGCTGGCCGCGATCCCGCTGTCCGCGGTCCTAGCGTTCGGCCAGGAGGCCGCGGATCAAGGCAGCGCGCCCGCTGCCGCTCCGCTGCCCGACCGCATGCCGGCGAGCAGCCGCGGCACGGTCGGCTACGCGATCCGCGCGACTCTCGACGCGGACGGGCACACCATCCACGGGAGCGAGACCGTGCGTTGGCGCAACGACACCTCCGCGCCGACCGCCGAGCTGTGGTGGCACGTCTACAACAACGCGTGGTCTTCGCGCGGCTCGGTCTGGCTGCAGGAGTCCCGGCTGTTCGGCGAGGAGCGCCTTCCGCGGCAGTGGGGCGGCACCGAGATCAGTGGCGTGCGCGGCGCCGGCGGCGGCGACCTGCCCTGGGAATGGGTCGTCCAGGCCGGCGCCCCGGAGGACCGCACCGTGATGCGCGTCGATCTGCCCGCGGCTGTGCCGCCGGGGGGCGAAGTCACCGTCGTGATCGACTTCGTCGCCGACCTGCCGCCGGCGTTCCGGCGCAGCGGCTACGGTTCGGACGGCTACGTCCACGCCGTGCAGTGGTTTCCCAAGCTCGGCGTTTTCGAGGAGGACGCCGGCGCAGCGGTCTGGAATTGTCCGCCGTACCATTTCTTGACCGAGTTCTACGCGGATTACGGCGACTGGCAGGTCGAGCTCACGGTCCCCGAGGCCTATCGCGGCAAGCTCGCGGCTTCGGGCAGCGTGCAAGGCGAACCGGCGGCGGCCGGCGAAGGGCTCGTGACCTATCGATTCGAAGCCCGCGACCTGCACGATTTCGCGTGGACGGGCGATCCGGACTTCGTGGTCGTGCGGCGCCGTTTCCGCGCCGCGGAATGGCGCGACGAAGCCGAAGAAGCGCGCGTCTCCGCCGCGCTCGGCCGGCCGGTCGAAGACCTGCGGCCCGCCGAGACCGAGATCATCCTGTACTTGCAGCCCGAGCACCGCGAGTACGAGGAGCGCTACATCGAAGCGACGGCCAAGGCGCTCTACTACTTCGGCCTCTGGTACGGCAGCTACCCGTACGAGACCATCAGCGTGATCGACCCCGCGCACGACGCGCGGCGCACCGGGGGCATGGAGTACCCGCGCCTCTTCACGGGCGGAGTCGGCAAGGGCAGCGCCGCGCGCAGCTTGTCGCCCGAAGGCGTCACGGTGCACGAGTTCGGCCACCAGTTCTGGTACGGCCTGGTCGGCAACGACGAATTCCAGCACGCCTGGCTGGACGAGGGTTTCAACACCTTCAGCACCAATCGCGTCCTGCAGCACGGTTGGCCTGCGCCGCTGTCCACGTGGTCGCTCCTCGGCCGCGAGCATTACGGCCGCGCGCCGGTCCGCCGCGCGGTGCCGCCCGCCGGCGATTTCCGCGACCTGCTCGCGCTCCAGTCGGTGCGGCTGCCCGCGCTGCCGGCCCTCGGCGGGGGCGACGCGCCGTGGAAGGGACGCAACCTGGTCCTGCGGCGCCGCACTTCTCTCGAAGACTGGGCCGCCGAACTGCCCGGGGCTACTTACCTGCCGGAGGTCGCAGGCGACCCCGTATTCGGGCAGCGCGGCACGTTTTCCAACGACGTTTCCGATCCGCTCGCGCGGCCCACGTTCGAATTGCTGGAGAACAGCATGCGCGGCGTCAACGCGTACCGCCGTCCCGCGCTCACGCTCGAGACCATGGCGCGGCTGATGGGCGAAGTCCGCTTCACGCGGCTGATGCGCGCCTACCACGAACGCTGGCGCTTCGGACATCCGCGGCCGGCCGACTTCTTCGAAGAGGTCAAGGAGCATGCCGCCGGCGCCGTGGTGGGCGTCGACTCGGCGACCGCGATCGCGGTCGCCTGGACCGAATTCTGGCAGCAGGCCTACCATGGAAACCAAGCGCTCGATTTCGCCGTGCACCGGATCGCCAATCTTCCCGAAGTCGCGGATTCCGCGGCCTTGGCAGGCGGCGACGACGCCGACTTGTCCTGGGTCGTGGTCGAAGTGCGCCGCAAGGGCGACTTCCGCGTTCCCGTCGAAATCCGCATCACCTGGGACGACGGCGAGGTGACCGACGAAGTCTGGGACGGCCAGGACTGGTGGTGGCGCTTCGAATTGCGGCGCAGCGTGCGCAAGGCCGTGTCCGTCGAAGTCGATCCGAACCGGAAATTGCTGCTCGACCGGGACTGGCTCAACAACACGCGGCGCGCGGCGCCCGCCACGGAACGCGCCGAGCGGCTCGGACTCCGCGCCCTGCTTTGGGCCCAGCAGCTGCTGCAGCACTACGGAGGCGTGGGTTGAGCCAGCCCGACGAGCCGACCGCCGCCGGCGCGTCCGGAAGCGGCCGCGCCGAGGTCGAGCCCACCACTCTGGTGGTGGACGACCCGTCGCCGCGCGCCG
>DASWJW010000068.1:0-10172 GCA_036396955.1 Planctomycetota bacterium | reverse complement strand
AAGGAGCGGGCGGAGCACATCATGCTGGTCGACCTGGCGCGCAACGACCTGGGCCGCGTCGCGCGGCTCGGCACGGTGGCGCTCAAGGAGCACGCGATGCTCGAGAAGTTCGCGCGCGTCCAGCACCTGGTCAGCCGCGTCGAATGCGAACTCGGCGCCGGCCGCGACGCGATCGATGCGCTGGTCGCCTGTTTCCCCGCCGGAACGGTTTCGGGGGCGCCCAAAGTGCGAGCCATGGAACTGCTCGCGATCCTCGAGAACGACGCGCGCGGGCCCTATGCGGGCGCGTTCGGCTACCTCGACCTGGCCGGCAACCTCGACATGGCGATCGCGATCCGCACCTTCGCGGTGCGCGGCGACGTCCTCACGGTCCAAGCGGGCGCGGGCGTCGTGCACGACTCGGTACCCGCCAGCGAATACATGGAAACCCTCCACAAGGCGCAAGCGCTGTTCGAAGCCGCGCGCCTGGCCGACTCGGAAGCCTTCCGCGCCGGTGGCGCGGAGGTGCGCGCATGATCCTGCTCGTCGACAACTACGATTCCTTCACCTACAACCTCTACCAGTCGCTGGCGGGCCAGGGCGCCGAGGTCGTCGTGTACCGCAACGACGCGCTCACGGTCGCGCAAGCCGTGGCGCTCGATCCTTCCGCGGTGGTGTTGAGCCCCGGACCCGGCACCCCGGCGGATTCGGGCATCTGTCCCGAACTGCTCGGCGCGCTGCCCAAGGAGGTTCCCGTCCTCGGCGTGTGCCTGGGTCATCAAGCGATCGTCGAACACTACGGTGGCCGGCTTGAGCGCGATCCGGTGCCGACGCACGGCAAGGCGAGCTTGGTGCACCACGACGGCGGAGGCCTGCTCGCCGGGCTCCCCAACCCGTTCCCGGCCGGCCGCTACCACTCGTTGCGCGCGGTGCGCGAGGAGCTGCCGGCATGCCTGAAGCTGGTCGCCTGGACCGAAGAAGGCCTGGTGATGGGCGTCCGCCACCACGAGTTGCCGCGCTTTGGCATCCAATTCCACCCCGAATCGATCCTCACGCCGCAAGGCGACCGGATCCTGGGCCGTTTCCTCGCCGAGGCTGGCGAAGCGACGAGCGCCCGCTGACGAGCGCGGCGTGGAGCTCCGCGAGGCCTTGCGCGAAGTGGTCGGCGGCAACCGCCTCGACCGCGATCAAGCGCGCGCCGTGTTCGCCGGCGCGTTGTCCGAGTCCGCCGATCCGGTCGCTCTCGGCGCGCTGCTCGGCGCACTGGCCGCGCGCGGCGAGGCCGTCGCCGAGATCGTCGGCGCCGCCGAAGCGCTGCGCGCCGCCATGCGGCCGTTCGCGCACGATTGCCCGCAGGCGGTGGACACTTGCGGCACCGGCGGCGACGGGCTGGGCAGCTTCAATCTTTCGACCGCCGCCGCCTTGGTCGCAGCGGCCGCGGGCGCCAAGGTGATCAAGCACGGCAACCGCAGCGTGTCGTCGATGTGCGGCAGCGCCGATCTGCTCGAAGCCGCCGGCGTGCCGCTCGAACTCGACGCCGCGCAAGCCGCCGTGGTGTTCGAGGAAGTCGGCATCACCTTCCTGTTCGCGCCGGGCTTCCATCCGGCCATGCGCTTCGCCGCGCCGGTGCGCAAAGCCATGGGGGTGCGGACGATCTTCAATTTCCTGGGCCCGCTCTGCAACCCCGGCGGCGTGCGGCGCCACTTGCTCGGCGTGAGCGATCCAGACCGGGTCGAGGCCTTCGCGCAGGTGCTCGAAGGACTTGGTTTCGAAAGCGCCTACGTGGTGCACGGGGCCGGCGGTGCCGACGAATTGACGCTGGCCGGCGCCAACCGGGTGCGCGCGGTCGGCGCGGCGCCCGAACTCGGCTTCGACGCGGTCCCCCTCGGTCTGGAGGAGGCTCCGGTCGCCGCGCTCGCCGGCGGCGATGCGGCGCGAAACCTGCGCTTGTGGCACGACCTGCTCGCCGGAGCCGGCGGGCCCATGCACGATGCGGTCTGCTTGAACGCGGGAGCGACGCTGGTCGTCGCCGGCGTGGCCGATTCGGCCGCGGACGGCGTGGAGCGCGCGCGACGAGCGCTCGCGTCGGGTGCGGCGCGCAGGTTGCTGGCGCGCTGGGTCGAGATCGGCGGCCGGGTCGCCCGGGGCGCGAGCGCATGAAGACCGGCACCCGCCTCGACGCGATCCTGGAGGACGTGCGGCGGCGCGCGGCCGCGCGCCGCGGTGCGCGCACCCTCGGCGATCTGCGCGCCGCGGCGCGCCCCGATCCGGCCAAGCGCGCGCGCTTCCTCCAAGCTCTGGCGGGGCCTGAATTGGGCGTGATCGCCGAATGCAAGCGTCGTTCGCCGTCGGCCGGAATGCTCGACGAGCAAGCCGATCTGCTGCCGCGCGCCCGCGCCTACGCCGAAGGCGGCGCGAACGCCTTGTCGGTGCTCACCGAGAGCGACCATTTCCACGGCGCTCCCGCCGATTTGGAGCGAGTGGAGGCCGCGGGGCTGCCGCGGCTGCGGAAAGACTTCCTGCTCGACGAGGGCATGCTGCTCGAAAGCGCGGCGATGGCCTGCGAAGCCGTCCTGCTGCTTGCCGTCTGTCTGCCGGGCGGCATGCTCGGCGAAATGCGCGCGCTGGCCGGCGAACTCGGCCTGGCGGTCTTGATGGAGGTCCACGACGAAGCAGAACTCGCCCGCGCGATGGATACCAGTCCCGATCTGCTGGGCGTCAACGCGCGCGACCTGCGCACCTTCGAAGTCGATCTCGCGACCGTCGAGCGCTTGCTGCCGCTGGCGCCGGCCGGGCCGCGGAAGGTCGCCGAGAGCGGCATCCGCACGCGCGCCGACGTGATGCGGGTGCGCGCAGCCGGCGCCGATGCGGTGCTGGTCGGCGAGGCCTTGATGCGGGCCGGAGATCCCGCCGGCACCTTGCGGGCCTGGCGGGCCGGGGAGAGCGGGAAATGAGCGCCGATTTCGTCCTGCCCCGGATCAAGGTATGCGGCACTTGCCGCTTGATCGATGCGCTCGTCGCGGTCGAGGCCGGTGCCGATGCGATCGGCATGGTCTTCCACGAGGCCTCGCCGCGTTCGGTGCCGCTGCCCGCGGCCTTGCGCATCGCCGCCAATCTGCCGCCGACGGTGCTGCCGGTGGGCGTGTACGTGGACGCCGACCCGGAACGCACCCTCGAACACGCGACGATAGCGGGCGTCCGCATGGTCCAGCTGTGCGGCTCGCAGCGCGCCGAAGACTGGCGCGCGTTTCCGCTGCCGCTGCTGCGCCGCCTCGGCGTGGACGCCGCGGCGGCCGACGAGCTCGAAGCCTGGCGCGGGATCGCCGCGGGATTCGTGCTCGACCACCCGTCGGCGCCCGGCGGCACCGGGCGGCAGGTCGACGCCGCGCTCGCGGCGCAACTTGCCGCCGCGGCGCCCTGCCTGCTCGCCGGGGGCCTGGACGAGACCCGGGTCGCGGCCGCGATCCACGCCGTGCATCCGTTCGGCGTCGACGCCGCCTCGCGGCTCGAAACCGCACCGGGCCGCAAGGATCCCGACCGCGTGCGCGCGTTCGTTCGCGCCGCGCACAGCGCCCTGGAGGAGTGCGCCGCATGACTCCGTCCCTTCCCGATGCCGCCGGCCAGGCGGCTCCGCGCCGCTTCGGGCGCTTCGGCGGCATGTACGCCCCCGAAACGCTCATGGCGCCGCTGCTCGAGCTCGAAGCGGCGTGGCTGCGCTTGCGCGAAGACGCGCGATTCGTCGCCGAGCTCGAAGCCATGCGCCGGCACTACGCGGGCCGGCCGACGCCGCTCTACCCGGCGCGGCGGCTTTCCGAGCGCCTCGGCTGCGACGTCTGGCTCAAGCGCGAAGACCTGCTGCACACCGGCGCGCACAAGCTCAACAACACCCTGGGGCAGTGCTTGATGGCGCAGCGCATGGGCAAGCGCCGGATCCTCGCCGAAACCGGCGCCGGGCAGCACGGCGTGGCTTCGGCCACCGCAGCGGCCTTGCTCGGGCAAGAATGCGTGGTCTACATGGGTTCGGTCGACGCGGCGCGGCAGCGGCCGAACCTGCTGCGCATGGAATTGCTCGGCGCGCGGGTCGAACTCGTGGAACACGGCCAGAAAACCCTCAAGGACGCCATCAACGAGGCGATGCGCGCCTGGGTGGGGGATCCGACCAATTGCCACTACGTGCTCGGCAGCGCGCTCGGCCCGCATCCCTTCCCGTCCATCGTCGCGGATTTCCAGCAAGTGATCGGCCACGAAGCGCGCGCGCAATTCCAGGAGCAGGCCGGCGGTCTGCCCGACCTGGCGGTGGCCTGCGTCGGTGGCGGCAGCAACGCGATCGGCTTGTTCCGCGGCTTCGTCCACGACGCTGGCGTCGAACTGGTGGGAGTGGAAGCCGGCGGCGAGGGCATCGCGAGCGGCCGGCACGCCGCACGCTTCGCCGGCGGCGAGCCCGGCGTGCTGCACGGCTGCCACACCTGGCTGCTGCAGGACGAAGACGGGCAGGTGCGGCCCACGCACAGCATCAGCGCGGGGCTCGACTACCCCGCGATCGGCCCGGAACACGCCGACCTCCAAGCGAGCGGCCGCGCGCGTTACGAAGCCGCGGACGACGCCGAGGCGCTGGCGGCGTTCGGCCTGCTCGCCGAGACCGAAGGCATCCTGCCGGCGCTCGAGAGCGCGCACGCGATCGCGTGGGCGGTCCGCGAAGCGCCCAAGCTGCACGGCAAGCGGATCGTGATCAACTTGTCCGGCCGCGGCGACAAGGACATCGACACCATCGCCGCGCTGCGGGGGATCGAACTGTGAACAACCGGCTCGTGACGCGGATGGCGGCCCTGCGCGCGCGCGGCGGGCGCGGCGTGGCGCCGTACGTCACCGCCGGCGACGGCGGTCTCGAAACCACGCTCGCCGTCTTGCACGCGCTCGACGCCGCCGGTGCGTGCTGCGTGGAACTTGGAGTGCCGTTCAGCGATCCGATCGCCGACGGCCCGGTGCTGCAAGCGGCGGCGCAGCGCGCGCTCGAAGCCGGCACCGGACTGGACGGCATCTTGTCCATGCTCCAGGAATTCCGCTGCGGCGGGCGCGGCCTGCCGGGGAGCGAGCTGCCGGTTGCGCTGATGTCCTACGTCAATCCCTTGCTCAAGCGCGGCTGGACCGAGATCGCCAAGCGCGCGGGCGCCGCCGGTGTCGACGCGTTCATCGTTCCCGATCTGCCGGTCGAAGAAGGCGGGCCGCTGCGGGCGGCGGCCGAAGACGCCGGGATCTGCCCTATCTTCTTTGCGGCTCCCACGACCTCCGCGGCGCGGGTCCGCGCCGCCGCGGAGGCGAGCCGCGGTTTCCTGTACGTGGTCGGCCGCGTGGGCGTCACCGGCTCGGGCACCAGCTTCGACGCCGGCACGCAGGACTTCCTGCGGCGCACGCGCGCACTCGCCGATCCGCTGCCGCTGGCGGTCGGTTTCGGCATCCGCACGCCCGCCGACGTCGCCGCAGCCGTGGAGCACGCCGACCTCGCCATCGTCGGCAGCGCCCTGGTCGACCGCGCCCACCGGGCAACGGCCGGCGCCGCCGACTTCGTGCAGGCGGCGGCCGCCGCCGCCGGAGAATACGTCCTGTCCCTCGTGGCCGGCCTTCCGGCCGAGGAGTCCGCAGCTTGAATCCCGCCATCCGCCATCAACTCGCGCAGATCGACCGCACCCTGGTCGCGCTGCTCAACGAACGCGCGCGCCTGCTCGGCGTCGTGTCCGCCGACGATCCCGGCCGCGCGCCGCTCGTCGACGACCTGCTCGCCCGGCATGCCGGCCCGTTCCGGGCCGACGCGTTGCGCGAAGTGTTCGCCGCCGCCGACCGCGGCTGTCCCGGACCGCGCGCGGATGCGCCCCGGAGTTTCGCATGATCCTGCGCCTCCGTCTCGGGACTCCCGACGAAGAAGTCCAGGCCTTGCGCGACCTGTGCGAGAGCCAGGGTCTGCGCACCGTGCTTTCCTCCGAACCGTCGCGGCCGATCTTCGCGGTGGTCGACAAGCCGCCGGCCTCGCTCGCCGCGGAACTCGCGCGAGACTCCTGCGTCGAAGAAGTCGTCACGCCCAAAGGCGAGTGGCGGCTGGTCCACCGTGCGTTCCGCGACCGGCCTTCGGTGGTCCGCGCCGGCGACGTGCGCGTCGGCGGCGGCGAAGTCGTGGTGATCGCGGGCCCGTGCAGCGTCGAGGGCCCCGAGATCATGCTCGAAGTCGCCAAGGTCGTGGCGGCCTCCGGCGCGCAGATCCTGCGCGGCGGCGCCTTCAAGCCGCGCACCAGTCCGTACAGCTTCCAGGGCTTCGGCGTGGAAGGCCTGCGCCAGCTCAAGGACGCCGGCGAGGCGGTCGGCCTGCCGGTGGTGTCCGAGATCATGGACGCGGCGCACTTGCCGGCGTTCCTCGACCACGACATCGACTGCTTGCAGGTCGGCGCGCGCAACATGCAGAACTTCACGCTGCTCAAGGCGATCGCCGGCGCCGGCAAGGCGACGCTGCTCAAGCGAGGCCTTGCGGCAACGGTCGACGAATGGCTCTATTCGGCCGAATACCTGGCCGCGTACGGCTGTTCACAGGTGATCCTCTGCGAACGCGGGATCCGGACTTTCGAAGTCGCGACCCGCAACACGCTCGATCTGACCATCCTGCCGCTCCTCAAGGAGTGGACCCACTTGCCGGTGGTCGTTGATCCGAGCCACGCGGCGGGGATCGCGCGGATCATTCCGCCGCTGTCGCGCGCGAGCGTGGCGGCTGGGGCCGACGGCGTGGCGGTCGAAGTCCACCCGCGCCCGGCCGAAGCGCGCAGCGACGGACCGCAGGCGCTGCTTCCGGGAGAGCTCACGGCCCTGGTCTCCGACGCGCGCATCCAGGCGGCCGTCACCGGGCGCGCGTTCCATCCTTCGCCGGCGGCGAACCGCAGCGCGGCCGCGCAACCGGCGCCCGTCGGCGGCTAGCGCAGGAGCGGCACGAAACGCACCCCGAACAGGTCGCGCGCGACGACGCGGCCTTCGGGGTGGTTCTCGATCACCCGCAGAATCTGGCCTCCGGCGCCGCCGACCGGTGCGACCAGGCGGCCGCGTTCCGACAATTGGTCGAGCAGCACGGGCGGCACGCCCGGCACCGCGGCGCTCACCAGGATGCCGTCGAAAGGGAATCGCTCCGGCAGTCCGGCCCAGCCGTCGCCGGCCTGCATCGAGAAATTCCGGTAGTCGAGCGTGTGCAGCAGTTCGGCGGCGCGGTCGGCGAGCTCCGGCACGCGTTCGAGGGCGTGCACCGCGCCGGCGAGTTCGCAGAGCAGCGCGGTGGTGTAGCCCGAACCGCTGCCGACGTCGAGCACGCGCTCGCCGCCGAGCAGTTCCAGCGCCCCGAGCATCGCCGCCACCACGAAAGGCTGGGAAAGCGTCGCGCCGTGCCCCAGAGGCAATACTCCGTCCTGGTATGCGCGGCCGGCGTCCCGCGGCGCGGCGAAGCGGTGACGCGGCACGCGGCCGATGGCGGCCAGCACGCGCCTATCGCGGATGCCGCGCGCCGCGAGATCCTCCACCAGCGCCGCGCGGGCGCGCGCGTGGTGCGGATCCTCGGGCGGGCCGTTCAAGCGTCTTCGCGGCGCTTGCCCTTGCCCGCCACGCGGCGCGACAAGCGGCGGATCCACGGATCGGCGAGGCGCGCCAAGATCAGGAGCACCGCGATGGCGAGCAGCGTGTACCAGCCGGTGCGGCCGCCCAGCGGGCCGAGCAGCGAGAACCACAGCGTGGCCGCGGTCGCCAGCATGGCGAGGATCACGGCGGCGTCGCGCCGGCGCGGCTGGGGCTGCGGTTCTTTCACCCTTCGCCCTCCAGGCTAGCGCGCGGGCGCATCGCCGCCGCCGATCCGCTCGATCAGCAGCGCGCGCACGGCGGCCGGGTCGGCAGCGCCACCGGTCTCCTGCATGACGCGGCCGAGGAGGGCGCCGAGCGCCTTGTCCTTGCCCGCGCGGACCGCCGCCACGGCTTGCGGCAGCGCCGCCATGGCCTTCTCGCACGCCGCGGCGAGTTCGCCGGCATCCGCGCGCATCTCCAGGCCGAGTTCGGCGAGCAGGGTTTCGGGCGCGGCCGCAGCGCCGCCGAGGCGCGCGTCGATCAGCGCGCGCAGACCATTGCGGTTGGTGCGGCCCGCTTCGAGCAGCGCGAGGGCGGCCGCGAGGAAGTCCGGGTCGAGCGGCGAGGCCGCGAGTTCCGCCGCGGGGACGCGCGCCAGGACTTCGTTGGCGAGCGCGTTCGCGGCGGCTTTCGCCGGCGTGCCTGCGGCGAGCAGGGCGTCGAAACAATTGGCGATCGCCGGCTCGCCGGTGAGCACCCGGGCATCGTGCTCGCCGAGCCCGAGCTCCTCGCGGTAGCGGCGCCTGCGCACCGCCGCGCTCGCGGGCAGCGCGGCGCGTTGCGCTTCGATCCAGGCGGGCTCCAGGACCAGGCGCGGCAGGTCGGGGTCGGGGAAGTAGCGGTAATCGAGCGCTTCTTCCTTGCTGCGCATGCTGCGGGTGGAGGCGGTTTCGTCGTCCCAGTGCCGGGTCTCCGGAGCGACCGCGCCGCCAGTGTCCAGGATCGCCGCCTGGCGCGCGAATTCGTGCTCGAGGGCGATGCCGACCGCGACGAAGGAGTTGAGGTTCTTGACCTCCACGCGGGTGCCGGTGGCGCGCGCGCCGGGCAAGGCCAGCGAGACGTTGACGTCGACGCGCAAGTTGCCCTTCTCCATGTCGCAGTCGCTTACGCCGGCCCAGATCAAGCGCTCTTTGAGGACCTCCAGGTACGCCTTGGCGTCTTCGGGAGACTCCAGGTCCGGCCGGCCGACGATCTCGGCCAGCGGAGTGCCCGCGCGGTTGAAGTCGACCAGGCCGAAGTCGCCGCGGTCGTGCACGGCCTTGCCGGCGTCTTCTTCGAGGTGCAGCCTCTCGATGCCGGCCTCTCCGCCGCCCGGCAGCGGCAATGCGCCGTCGCGCGCGAGCGGTTCGTCGAATTGACTGATCTGGTAGCCCTTGGGCAAGTCGGGATAGAAGTAGTTCTTGCGGTCGAACTTGGATTCGGCCTGCACGGTCATGCCGAGCGCCAGCGCGGCGCGCGCACCGAGGACCAGCGCTTGTTCGTTGCACACGGGCAGCACGCCGGGATGCCCCAGGCAGACCGCGCAAGTGCGCGTGTTGGGCTCGCCGCCGAAGACCGCCGCGCAGCGGCAGAACAGTTTGCTCGCCGTGGCGAGCTGCACGTGCACCTCGAGTCCGATGGTCGGCTCCCAGCGGCCCACCCTCATCGCGCGCCTCCGGGGACCGGAGCCGGACCCAGGTCGGCGAGGAGACTGGTGCCGAGCGCGGGCACGAGCGCGCGCGCGGCTTGCAGCAAGCGCGCTTCGGCGCGCGGCGGCGCGTGCAACTGCACGCCGCGCGGCAAGCCGTCGGCACCGCGTCCGGCCGGCAGGTTGAGCGCCGGAGCTCCGGTGAGATTAGCGCCGCAAGTGAACACGTCGCAGAGGTACATCGCGACCGGGTCGGCGGCCTTCTCGCCCAATCGGAACGCGGGGCCGGGCGTGGTGGGGCCGAGCAGCAGGTCGAATCGCTGGTAGAGCGCGGCTTCGGTCTGCAGCAGCAGTCGGCGCGCGCGTTGCGCCGCGCCGAAGTACTGCTCGTGGTAGCCGGCCGACAAGCTGAAGGTCCCCAGCAGGATGCGGCGTTTGACTTCGGCGCCGAAGCCGGCCTCGCGCGAGCCCTGGATCATCTCTTGGAGCCCGTCGGCCTCGCCGCGCCGCAAGCCGTAGCGGACGCCGTCGTAGCGCGCGAGGTTCGCCGAGGCTTCGGCGGTGTTCAGCAGGTAGTAGACGGGCACCACCGCTTCGGCGTGCGCCGGGGCGACCGGCTCCACCAAGGCGCCGGCGGCGGTCAGGGCCGCCGCGGCGCGCTGCACGGCCGCGCGCGTGTCCGCCTCGACCGCCTCGGCCGCGGCGTGCTCGAGCAAGCCGACCCGCAGGCCTTGCACGCCGGCGTCCAGGTTGGGCCGCGTCGCGGCGGGCGCGTCACGCAAGGTGGTGGCGTCGCGCGGATCCGGCCCGGCGATCGCGTCGAAGATCAACGCCAGGTCTTCGACCGTCCGGCCGAAGACGCCGATCTGGTCGAGCGAGGAAGCGAACGCGACCAGGCCGTAGCGCGACAGCCGTCCATAGGTGGGCT
>DASWJW010000067.1:0-18165 GCA_036396955.1 Planctomycetota bacterium | reverse complement strand
TTTCCGGCCGAAGGCTCCGCGCGGAAACGACGACTCCACCGCGCTCCTGTGGCTGCGCGGCAGCCAACTCAGCCATCGCGACGACGACACGCGTCGCGTCGCCGTCCTGCAACCCGGACCCGCGGCCGCACGGTCGGTGCGGGTCTCGGACACGTCGGCCAAAGCGCCCGCGGACCGGCTACTGGACGACTTCGACCACCACGTTCGACTTGATGGAGTCGGCGGCGCCGGCTCCGCGCCGCACCACGGCTTGCAGGTAGACCGGGATCGGCGGCGTCCGGCTCGGCACGGTGGCGACCAGGGTCGCTGCACCTGCCGCCGAAGTCGCGCTGCCCGCGATCTTGACCGGATCGTCGATCCCCAGGCAGAGTCTGCCGAGCTGCTGGAAGCACGAGCCCGCGCCTCGGCCGGTGGTGCTGTAGAGGAAATACACCCGCTCGCCATCGAGTGCGTGCAGCGCCGAGAGCGTGGCGGCCTGGCCGCGCACCAGCGGACCGGTCTCGAGAGTGAAACCGGGGGCGACTTCCCAGCGGCCGATCCACGTACGCCAGCCGGCGGTCCGGTATTCGACGTGGCACCAGAAGGTGCCCGGCGCGGCCGGATCCTCTTCGAGGCCCGAGTAGTCGCCCCAGCGAGGGCCCGTTTCCGGCGAATTGCTGCGCTGCAGCCGAGTGGTCGCGTCGACCTGTCCCGCGGGATCGCCGGCAAGGCGCTGGGTCCGGAACACGCCGATGTAGTGGCTCGGCGACGAGCCGTTGTACGCGATCGCCATGTTGCCGGCGGCGTCGACGTTGACGTCCCCGAACCACGAGTCGAAGTTGAGGCCGTCGTCCACCCGGCCGCTGTCGGCCAGGACCGGTTTGAGCCCGCTGTGGGGCCAGCCGCGCAGGTCGATCCTGTACCACTCGACCTAGGCGGCGCCGTCGCCGCCGTCGACGCTGTGCACCGCGTACAGGAAGCCATTGCGCACCACGCCGTTCTTGATGCGGTGGTCGCCGGTGTCGGCGAGATTCGAAGTCCCCGCTTGTTCCGCATCGGGCGGACTCGTGAAGTCGCCGACGTCCAGGTAGTAGGTCGCCCGTTCGGGGTTGGTGCCGGCGTTCTTGATCGCGCGGATGCCGAGGAACGGCGTGCCCGGACTGTAGGTGCTGACCAGGTAGGCCGTGGAACCGCCGTCGTAGTTGCGGGTCGTCCCCAACGAGATCTGGGAGTTGCTGATGGCGAACGTGGTGCGGTTCATCGCGCCGCCCACGAGCATCGGAGCCTTCTCGAGCACGTGGACCCGGCTGCCCTTCGGATTGGTGTAGCAGTCGGCCGCCAGGATGTAGGCATCGTCGGTCATGCCCAGGTTGTCGAAGTCGATGGAGCCGCAGTCGGCGCTGATGTCGACCCGGTACTTGTGCCAGCTGCCGTTGGGGTCGTCGTCGTCCGAGACCGCGATGTCGAAGAAGGAGACCACGGTGTTGGTGCGCTCGGCGGCGGCCACCACGAAGCGGCCGGCGTGTTCGTCGTACAACGCGACCGTGTCGCCCACGCCGCCGGCGGCGCCGAACCAGGATTCGAGACCGGTGCCGAAGGTCTCGTTGCCGGCCTTGTCGAAGAACTTCAGGTCGACGTTCACGATCGCCACGACGTGGTCGGGACCGACCGCGAGGTCCGGGTCGGGCGGCACCCAGCCGGTGTTGCCGAAGGCCTCGAAGCCGAAGTCCGGGCCGGCGGGCCGCGACCTTGGAGACAGCGACAGATCGGCCCAATTGGGATCCCGCTCGGGCATCGCCATTACGTGCAGGTCGCGGCGTGAAAGGCCTCGCAGCGCGGCAAGCGCTTCGACCGCGGGCGGTGCCGCAGGGTCCAGGTCTGGCGGCGCGAACAGCGTCAGGCCGACGCCGCTCCCGTCCGTGCCGGTGTTGCCGCTCCAGGCGAACGCGAGCTGGCCGAGCGCCGACCACACCGCGTGGCGGGAGTTGAGGCCCACTTGCAGGTCCTGCTGGCCCTCGTCGAATTGGTTGATGCGCCAAGGAGCGCCCTCGGCCCTGCCATCGGCCCCGAAGAACTGGCCCATCACCGAGACCTCGCGGACGACCTTCTGCTCGGAGCCGTCGAAGCGCTTGGCGAGGTGGTGGTTCCAGGCGACCACCACGCGGCCGTCCGGGGCCATGGCGACGGTGCCCCCGTTGGCAATGCCCTTGGCGACGCTCGGCAGGGTCGTCGCCTCGCCGAGCGCCTTGCCCGCGGCGTCGAAGCGGCGCAGACTGACGCGGTAGCCGTCTTCCTCGCGGGTCATCCACGCCACAACGAAGCGGTCGCCGCGGTTGGAATCGACCGCAGCTTCGATCTGGCTCTTGTGGTGGTCGTCGCTCAACGCGAACTCGTCCCCGACGGGACGGCCCTCGCGGTCGAAGACGCGGCCGAAGACCATGCCGCGGTCGGGCGCGGACAGGCGGCTGCGAAACGACCGGCACCGAGCGCGCAGACGCCGGGCAGGGACTCGTTGCCTTGCTCTCCGGTCCCCAGCCGGAACTCGCCGCCGAGGGCTGTTCCGTCCGCGTCGAAGACCCGCGCGAGCGCGGCGGGGCGGCTAAGGTGGTCGGACGTCCAGGCGACCAGCACGCGGCCGTCGCCGCCGACGGCCAGCGCTGGATCTCCTTGGTCGAGTTCGACCGTCTCGTTGACCAGGATCTCGGCGCCGATCGGAGCGAAGCGTTCGACCGCGCCGCCCTCGCCGTCGGGATCCTGGATGGTGCCGAGACGGCGCAGGAACACGCCGCTCTGGTGACCGTCCTGGCCGGGGACCGACGTCCAGGCGATCCACGCGCTGCCGTCCGGCGCGAAGCCCACCGCGGGCTCGTGCTGCGCGCCGGGCAGCCACTCGTTGACGTGGATCTCGGTCCCGAGCCGCCGGCCGAGCGGATCGAAGAGCTGGGCGAACACTCCGAAGGTGCCGGCCTCTTGCCGCCGGCTGTCCCAGGCGACCAGGACGCGGCCATCGGGCGCGACGTCGAGGCTGGCGTTCTCCTGCCGCTGGTACGCGTAGGTGTTGGCCTGCGTCTCGAACACGCGGTGGCTCGACAACGGTTCGGGCCGAGCGGACCCGGCTTCCTGTGCGACTCCCGCGGTGGCGAGCAGGACCGTCATGGCGACGACCGGAGTGGATCGGGTGTTTTTCGTTTCCAAGCCGCCCTCGGCTACTGCCGGACCGGCAATCGCGCCACGAACATCCGCGCGGGGTCACCGTCGTGGCCGGTGAGGACCAGAGTGGAAAGACGCGGCTCCGGGACTGCGGAACAGGTCCGCTCGCCGTTGACGAAGATCGACACTTCCTTGTCCATGTCGACGATCCGCGAGTCGAGCAGCACTTGCAGGCCGTCGAGCGAATCGCCGGAGATCCGGATCGCGTTGTTCGGCCGATCCAGGCGGGCCTCGACGATCGCGTTGCGGACCGGCGTCTCCCAGTAGAGCCAGTAGAACTGCCGCTTCCACGCCAGCGCCGGCTGCCACACGATCTTGTCGGGCACGGGATTGCGGGAATAGCCGGCGATCTTCGCCAACAAGGCTTCGAACCCTCCAGGCGGAAGGTCGTGGCCGCGTCCGGTGACTTCCCAGTACTCGTGCTCGAACCCGCCCCATTTTTCCGCGGCCTCGACGAGCTTCTTCGCCGCAACCCGGTTGGGTTCGGGCGGCACTCTCGGGTCGTCGTCGCTCTGGTAGATGACCATCGGCACGTTCCGCAACGAAGGAATGACGCCTTTGGCCAGGTCGACGACTTCGTTCTTGCGGTTCAGGACCGGCGTCGGCGCGCCGGCCGACGGTGCCAGCGCCGCGACGCGGTCGGCGTGATGCGCGCCGAGCGTCCAGGTGCCGTAGCCGCCCATGGAATGCCCTGAGAAGTAGACGTGGTCGGGATCGATCTTCCAGGTGCGCAGCGCCGCGTCCACCAGGCTCAGGACGAACTCCTCGGTCCCGGAATCGGTCCAACCGCGTTCGGTCTTCTCCAGGACTTCGGGGAAGATCGCGACCCAGCCCAAGGCCTCCGCCGCGCGGGTCATGGTGGCCGCCGAGCTGCCGGCGTCTCCCGAACCGACTCCCCCGCCGTGCATGCCGAGGAGCAGGCCCTTGGGTCGGGAAGTCTCTCCACCGACGATGTAGAGACCGCGCTCCTCGTCTTCCCAGAACCAGTGCCGGCCGGAGCCGGTCGGCAACTTGCGTCCCTTCGCGTGGAACTTGGCGAGCTTCTTCTGCCAGCTCTTGAGCTCGGAGACCCGCAGCGGCTCGAGCGTGTCCAGTCGCGCGAGGATCGCGAGTTGTTCGGGTCGCCCGGCTTCGGTCCGCGCATCGAGTTCCAGGTATTGCTGCACCAGCTCGTCTTGCTCGCGCGACTTCGGCGGCTTCGGATCCTGGACCTCCGGCGGCAGGCAGCGGCCCTGCGCGGTGCCCGCCAAGAGCAGGAACAAGAGCGGGCAACAGGGGAGCCGCAGCATCGGAACAGCGTCAGGCCAGCAATTCTCGGGCCTGCGCGAGCCCCGGCGCCGGAATCGTCTGTTCGCTTACGGTGACGCGCGCGAGGCCGACCAGGTGGTTCCACCGGAACCGCGGCCGGGCGGCGGCGAATTCCTCGGCCACGGTCAAGAAGTACTTCTCCGCGTGCAGCGCGCCGTCGGCGCCGACCCCGTATTTCAACAGCAGGTCGAACATCGGAGCCGCGTCGTGGCCGAGCTTTCCGTAACGCTCGACGAGGCCACTCGCCCCAGCCTGGTCCTGCTCGCGAATGCGCGCTTCGGTCTCGCGCAGCAGCGCGGCGGGATCCTTGGTCGCCGCGTCCTGGCCGATGGCGGGATGGAACGGCTCCGCGCCCACCAAGTGGCTTTGTCCGGCGGTGTGATAGGCGCCGGCGATCAAACACGCGACCCGGTTGCGGCGTTCGCCGAAGCGCGCAACGTGGCGCCAGGCATTGGCGGCATCGGAGGCGTGCAGGCCGACGGTCGCGCCGTGGACGCTGCCGAGCGGCTTTTCCGCAGTAGGGTTCTTCTTGACGCCGGGATCGTTCCGCAAGAGCCGGTTGGCGGCCAGGGACATGGCTTCGCCGAGGTCTTCCGGCGCGAATCCTTCGGCCAGAGCCGCAGCGACTGCCGCGGCGGCTTGCGCGCGCGAGGATCCGAAGATCGTGCGGCTCAGCGCTTCGATCCAAGCGTCGTCGGCCTTGCGCGGGGCCGGCTCCGATTCGAGCAGCCGGTGCTCCTCGAGCAGTCTCGGGAGCAGGCTCCGGAACTCCGGTTCCGCGACGCCGCGGCGCACGCGGTCTTGTTCCCAGTCCACGCAGTAGCGGACGGACTGGCGCAGCATCGTGTTGGCATGCTGCATGCCGACCAGCCGCAACGTGTCCCACGCGCGCCACGCGAGCGCGATGCGGTGGATGTCCGCCGGATCGTCCTGCACCAACTGAAGGACGTCGCCAAACGCCGCCTCGGGATCGGTCTGCGCCGCGAAGGCCCGTTCGGCGCCTTGCTTGTCGGCATCGCGCAGGCAGGCGCGCAGCCGGTCGCCGCTGCGATCCGCGCTCCGCTCGCCCGGCTCGACGCGGTGGAGCACTTCCTTCCGCGGCCCGCCGAAGTCGTGGATCCGCTGCGTGTTGCGGTAGAGCACCTTGAGGACCGGAAGCGGCTGCAGCTTGCCCGGCATCTTTGTTGCCATCGCATAGGCCGGCATCAGCGCCATCTCGCAGTGGAAACCGATGTAGTCTTCGCCCCCGAAAGTGCGCGCGTTCGCCAACGCGGCCGCCGCGACCAGGGCGCCGAGTTCGGTTCCGGCCCGTAGCTTGTCGACGAGGGCCGGCTGGAGCTTTTCGAGCGGCGATTCCTGAAGCAACGCCACCAGGGGTTCCAGCTCACCGAAGTGGAGCCGGTCGCCGGGGTCCTGCACGAACCGCGGCGCGAAGCCGAACTCGGCGGCAAGTGCGGGTCCGAGGGTCGCCACGAGCATCCCCCCACTCATCTGGCCAAAGAATTCGCGGCGGCTTCGAGGATTCATGGTCGTGCCTTGCTGGATTGCGGGACGCCCCAGCGTATCGCGAAAAGGCCGGAAGGCGCGTCGCGAAAGCCCCGACTACTCCCGGACCGGCAGGACGTGGATGGCCTTGATGATGAGCTCGAGCTCCTCGCCCGGCTTCAGCTCCAAGTGCTCCAACGACTCGGTGGTGAGCACCGCGGCCATTTCGGCGGGCAAGACGACGTCGAACTTCACCAAGGACATCACGTCGCCGGTCTTGACCGACTTCACCTTGGCCTTGATCCGGTTGCGGGCGCCGTATTTCATTCTCGTAAGCCTCTCTTGCGGATGGTCGTCGCGGGACGGTCCGCCATCGTAGACGCCTCCGATTCCGGGCACTTTCGAGCAAAGATCCGCAGGAAGATTGATCTGCTGGACAGATTCGCGGATTTCTATAGCTTCGGGTGCCCCGATTCCCCCTCCCCGAGCCGCTCCTCCGGCTCCTGACCGGCACTCCCTATGTTCGGACGACCCCTTCCGTTTCGCGTCCTGCGCAATTGCGCAGCGCCGCTTTGTCTCGCCCTTGCCGCAGTCGTCCTGGCACCCGCCGCGACCGCGCAGAACTTCGATTGGACTGGGGCAGTATCCGGAGACTGGGACGAAGTCCTCAACTGGACGCCCACCGGCGTTCCCAACGGCGCCGGCCACACGGCGACGATCGTGGCGGGCGGCGTCTACACGGTCACGCTGGACTTGAACGCGCTGCTCGATTCGTTCACCTTCAATTCCGCGAACGCGACGCTGTCCGCGAGCGGGCGGACCCTGACGGTCGACGGCCCCTCCACCCTGGCGGCCGGCTCGGTGAGCTGGGCCAACTCCAAGTGGCTCGGCACCGGCGCGCTGACCAATTCGGGCGGGACCTTCACCGCCAAAGGCAGTACCGCCGAGATCCGTGAACTCGTGCAGAACGCGACTTTGGTGATCGAAGGCAACGGGACTTTCGGTGCGGCGGTCCTTACGGTGGGCAATCCGTTCACGAATGCCGGCACCACGCGGCTCGATTCGGTCGGCGTCTTCCCCGCGACCTTGCGCATGACCGGTGGCGGCCTGTTGACCAACACCAACCTGCTCGACTTCGCCGGCACGGTGTCGACGCGCTTCTTCGACGGTGCGCTCCAGAACGACGGGCAAGTGACCGTGAACCGCGACACGCGGCTGGACACCGGCCCGATCACCAACGCGAACGAATTCGACGTTGCGCTCGGCGCTGCGCTCACTTTCGACACGACCCCGCCCGTGAGCTTCGTGCAGAGCAGCGGCACGCTGGAAGTCCTGGGGAGTTTCACGAACACCAACGGGAGCTTCGACTTCGACGGCGGCATCATCACCGGCAAGATCGAACTCGACAACGCCGCCCTGATGATCGGTCCCGGTTCGGTGGGTCCCGGCAGCTTCGAGATCGAGGGCACGCTCGGCACGCTGAGCGGCGACCCGGCGGCAGCCCACTCGATCACGGTCCTGGGAACTCCCGCCAAGGGATCGGCGATCCTCAAACCGCAGGCCTCGTTCACTTCGGAAGGCGTCCTCACGCTCGACTCGACCGCGACCTTCAACTCCACGTTGAGCATGCTCGCCGGCGCGATGACCAACAAGGGGACGATCCAGATGCTGGACACCTTCGGCGGCATCCGGGAGCTCAAGGGCGAATTCGTCAACGACGGGGCGATCCAAGTGTCGCAGAACACGAATTTCCACACCGGCCCCTACACCAACAACAACAGCCTGGTGGTGGCGACGGGCAAGACGCTGACGATGGACACCACCCCGCCGGTGACCTTCAACCAGGACGCGGGCACGCTCGACGTCGACGGCGCCTTCGTCCATCCGAGCGGAATCTTCAACTTCAACGGCGGCACGGTCGAGGGCATCGCCCAGCTCCACAACACCGCGCTGAACATCGCAGGTCCGGCGACTGGCGCGGCGTCCTTCACGATCCGGGGCACCCTCGGCACGCTTACCGGCGACGTCGCTCCGGCGCAGGAATTGCTGGTCGAGAGCAACGCGGCCTTCGGCTCTTCCATCCTCACTGCCGCGACAGGTTTCACGAACGGCGGCCGGGTCGACCTGGACAACAGCACCAGCGCTTTCAACACCACGCTGCGGCTAACCTCCGGCGCGCTCACCAACCAGGGCGAGATGCGGATGCTCGCCACCGCCGCCGGCACGCGCATCCTGGACATGGAGTTGGTCAACGACGCCAACCTGCTGGTCGCGCAGAACACCCGTTTCCACACCGGTCCGTACACCAATGGCGCCTCGATCGTGATCGACCCGGGCAAGACGCTCGATTTCGACACCACGCCGGTCGTGACCTTCAACCAGGACGGCGGCACGCTGCAGATCGACGGTACGCTCTTCAAGAACCTCGGCGCCTTCCACTACAACGGCGGCGCGATCACCGGCGAGCCCCGGCTGCGCAACAACGCGCTGACCATCGGCCCGGCGGCGACCGACCCGCTCGCGATCGTGCAGGACGGCACGCTGTCCACGCTGGCGGGCGACGTGCACGCGGGGCAGACGTTGCGCGTCGAGTCCAACAGTGTGGTCGGCAGTTCGATCCTCACCACCGCCGCCGACTTCAGCAACGCGGGGACGATTCGCCTCGAGTCGATCGGCACCTTCAACGCCACGCTGACCTTGGCTCCCGGCACACTCACCAATGACAATTCGCTGGTCATGGCCGCATCCCTCGGCTCGCGCATCTTGCGCGGCGCGCTGATCAACAACGGCAGCTTCGTCGCCGAACAGCGCACCACGATCCACGACGGACCAATCGCCAACAACGGCACCTTCGAGATCCAGAGCGGCGTCTTGCTCGACTTCGACACCACGCCGGTGGTCACCTTCAACCAGGCCGCGGGCATCCTGCAAATCGACGGCAGCTTCGTCCACCGCTCGGGCACTTTCAACTTCGACGGCGGCAGCGTCGCGGGCGTCGCGCGGTTGGAAAACCTGGCGCTGAACATCGGCGCGGCTTCGACGGGCGCGGCCGAGTTCCTCATGGTGGGCTCGCTCAGCAAGCTGAGCGGCGACCCCGCGCCCGCGCAGACCGTTCGCAACCAGGGGAGCAGCACCCTGGGCAACGCCACGCTCACGGCGGCCGCAAGCGTGAGCAACTCCGGACTGTTCCGTCAGGAGTCGGACGGCAGTTTCTCTGCGACCTACCGGCAGACGGGCGGCGTCTTCACCAACCTCGGCACGGTCGAGGCCGCGGGCACCGCCGGAACCCGCTTCTTCGTCGGCGAGATCGACAACCAAGGCAATTTCCAGATCGACCAGACCACCAGGTTCGACACCGGACCGGTGCACAACAGCGGCTCGATCGTGATCGCCGGCGGGACGCTCGTCGATTTCGATACCACGCCGGTGGTGACCTTCCACCAGGACGGAGGCAGCCTTCAGGTTGATGGCTCCTTCGCGCTGCAATCGGGCACTTTCGCGTTCGACGGCGGCAACGTGCTCGGACTCGTGAATCTGCGGAATGCCGCTCTCGACATCGGTGCCGGCTCGGCCGGGTCGGGAGACTTCGAGCTGACCGGCGCGAGCAGCACGCTCAGCGGCGACGTCGCGGCCGCGCAGACCGTCAAGGCCATCGGCAACTCCACAGTGGGCAGCGCGACCACGACCGCCGCCGCGGGCTTCACCAACGAGGGGCTGATCGCGCTGGATTCGACCGCCAATTTCGCCTCGACGCTCAAAGTCAACGGCGGCCCGCTCGTCAACCTTGGCGAGTTGCGCGCCGACTCGACCTCCACCGGCGGACGCACCTTCAGCCTCGAGCTCGACAACCAGGGCACCGCCGCCTTCCACCGCAGCACGGCTCTCGGCGCGACCGGGGCGGCTCACCTCAACGCCGGCGTCTTCGAGATCTCCAACGACACCACTACGGTGACGGTCACCGGCAGCAGCTTCACCAACCTGGCGGGCGGGGAGATCCGCGGCGTCGGCACCCTGAACGTCGCCGCAACCGGACTCGACAACGCGGGCGGTCTCGTGGCGCCGGGCCTCTCGGCAGGGACCTTGGCGCTGACCGGCGACTACCAGCAAGGCGCCGCCGGCACCTACGCGACCGAGATCGGCGGGGCCGTCCAAGGGAGCGACTACGACCTGTTGACGGTGAGCGGCACCGCCACCATCGCCGGAACGCTGCGGGTCGCGTTGCTCGGCGGCTACCGGCCGGCGCACAACGACACCTTCACCGTGCTCACCGCGGGCACGCTCACGGGCACCTTCGACACACTCGACCTGGTCGGCTTCCCGCTCGGCATGACCGCCGAAGTCGACTACACCGGCACCGACGTGGTGCTCACCTACCGCAGCGTGCGGCCGGCCGGTCCGTCGTCCGCGTTCCTCGTGCTCGCCGACCCGACGCCGGGTCTCGCCGGCCAGAGCAACACCTTCTCGGTGAGCAACGCGCGGCCGGGTGCGGCGATCGACCTCTATGCGGGCGCCAACCCGGGCAGCACCGCCATCGCCGGCTGCGCCAACCGGACGCTCACGATCCAGTCCGCGCAGCTCTCCGGCTCGGCGCAAGCCGACGGCAGCGGCAACGCCGACGTGCTCGTGCCGATTCCCGGCTCTCTCTCCGGCATGACCGTGCTGTTCCAGGCAGTCGAGCCGTCCACCTGCCGGTTGAGCAACCGGATCGCTTTCACCTTCCCCTAGGCTGCGCGCAAGTCCGCTGGAGAGCACGCCGCAACGAACTCGACTCCGGACGCAATCATTCTCGCGGCCAGACCCAGAATTCAGGATCCGAACAAAAGAGACATGACTTTCGTCGTCACCGAACCGTGCATCGGTACCAAGGACCACGCCTGCGTGGACGTCTGCCCGGTGGACTGCTTCTACGAAGGCCCCGAGATCGTCCTCATCCATCCGGAAGAGTGCATCGATTGCGGCGCCTGCGTGCCCGAGTGCCCGGTCGACGCGATCTTCGCCGAGGACGACGTCCCCGCGGAATGGGCGTCCTTCATCGCCAAGAACGCCGAGCCCTTCGAGGACGGCGCGGAGCTTCCGGTCTCCAAGCAGCGCTCCGAATGGGAGGCCGACAAGGAGACGCCGGGGACCGAGGCGCACGAGTACTACAAGAAGTACCCCGCGGCCTGACCGCGCCGGCCGGCGCGTCAGCGCAGGTCGAGCCGGAACATCCGCGCAATTTTCCGCGCGGTCGCTTCGTCCACCCCGGCCTCGGCGGCGTGGCCGCTCCAGCTGGAAACCGCCTGCACGACCTCGTCGACGATGGTCTTGGCGCGGCCCCGCTGCAGCGACGCGGCCGCGGCGACGGCGCGGAAGTCCTCGAGCCCGAAACCATCGCGCTTGCCGTTCAAGCTCATCTGGTGCTGGGCGGTCCACTTGCCGCTCGGGTTGTAGCCGTACACCACGTCGAAGGCCGGCGACAGCGACCAGCGACCAGCCTTGTTCATCAAGAACGCGATGTTCTTCACGTGGTCGTCCTGGTTGCGCGCGATCACGTTGAATGCCATCCGGCGGAATTGCTCTTCCACGGCGTCCATGCCCATTCCCAGCCGCCGGATCACCAGCAGCGCCTGCTCGTAGGAATGCCCGCCGGGGTTGTTGTAGTCGAAGTGCGCGATGGCGCCGAGGGACTGCATGTGCAGCTTCTCCCCGCTGTCGAGCCGGTCGAAGCGCCGGGTCATGAAGTGGCGGCGGCCGCCTTCCTCGAACAGCCGGCAGTCGCTCATGCGGATCCCCGCGGCGCGGGCCATCTGCGCATAGGCGTATTCGATCGCGCCATAGCCCTGCGGGTCGGCGAGATCCTTGTCGCGGTTGTTCGAGACCCCGTCGAACTTGAGCAGCCAGTACTCGAAGCCGGCCGGTGCGTCGACCTGGCCGGACCGGACCTCGTTGGTCACCGGGTTCCAGGAGATCACCGCCTTGGCGCGCGCCCCGCCGGCCGACGCGCTGACCCGCAGGATCTCGCGGAGCGCGTGTTCCTTGTCGGGGTCGGCGAACGAGGCCTGCCACTGCTCGCGGCCGCGGAGGACTTCGGAAGCGAGGCCGACCAGGGCTTCGATCTGCACCGGCGCGGACTTCCTGGCGTGCGGCCCGCGCGCCGGCCGGAACTCCAGCGCCCCCATGCCTCGCGAGCCGGTGTAGCAAAGGCGTTCGACCGAATCGATCTCGCCGGGCAGCCGGCCCTGCGCCGCCAGCCAGGCGTCGATGACCGCGTTGCCGAACTTGTCGGGCAGCGAATCGGCGAGCAGGCCGGGCAGGCCGTGGAAGGACGTCCAGGACAGCTCGGGAAAGCGGTACACGCGATCGGCCAAGGGCATGGTGAGCGGGGCGATCTCGATCGCGCTGCGCTGGAATGCCGCGGTGTACTCGAAGGCCGCGAACTCGCCCGGACCCTCGACCGAGACCGCGGCGATCGGCCGCCCCCACAACCGGACTTCGGCGACCGTGGTCATGGCTGGCTGCCGCCCTCCTGGTCCTTGTCCGGCTCGCCCCACTGCCACTCGTCCTTCGGTCCCTCCTCATCCTGCGGCGAGGACGCGCGCTTGCGCCGCTTGCCCTGCGTGCGGAGCTGGTCGATCGGGCTGGCAGTCGGCGGCGGCACGAGCGCCTCGAGATTGCCGAGCAGCCCGAGCGCGCGAAGGACCCGGATCAAGTTGGTGAGCTGGGTCGATTCGCCGTTCTCGATCCGGCCCAGGGTGCGCTTGGAGACCCCGGCCTCCCGGGCCAGCTCGGCCTGGGTCAGGTTGCGCTCCAGCCGCTGGCTGGACAGCCGCTCCCCGAGCGCCGCCAGGGCCGCGCGGTCCGACAGGTATTCAGAATCCACCATTTGTGTGCCAGTTTTGGCTAGTATATCTGTATATCGACTATAACAAGCCAGTTTTGGCTATTATTATTACCGAGTCCGGTGCTCCCCAGCCAAGCGGCAGCCGCCATGGACCGGAACGGAAGGAAAGGGAAGGGCGGCCGCGGGAGCCGTCGGCGGCCAAGTCGCCGCCACGCTCGCTCTCGCTCACGTCAAAATCGAGGTGCCCGGGCGCGGCGAGGCTCAGTACCCGGCTTGCTTGTCGACCACGTTGAGCAGCGGCAGGCCGCGGGCGAAACGACGCAGGTTCTCGATCTGCAGCGCGTGCGTGCGCTCCTCGGTGGCTTGCGCGAAGCTGGACACGTGGGGCGTCAGCACCAGGTTGGGCGCCTTCCACAAGGGGTGGCCGGCCGGCAGCGGCTCGGGGTCGGTCACGTCGAGGCAGGCGCCGGCGAGGCGGCCGCTCTGCAAGGCCGCGACCAGGGCGTCGGTCTCGCAGACGCGGCCGCGCGCGATGTTGATCAAGTAGCTGCCCTCTTTCATCAGGGCGAACTGCTTCGCCCCGAACAGGCCTTCGGTCTCGGCGGTCAGGGGCACGGCGATCGCCACCACGTCGGCCTGCGGCAGCAGTCCGTCGAGCGCGCCGGCGAGCTCCAGCCGGTCGACGTAGGCGGGCGGCGGCCGCTCGGTGCGCGCGGTCGCGACGACCTTCATCCCAAAGCCGTGCGCGCGCCTGGCGATCTCGCTGCCGATGCCGCCGAGCCCCACCACCAGCATGGTGCGGCCGTGCAGCGCGATCGGCGCTTCGGCGGCGCCGCGGTCCCAGCGTCCGGCCTGCTGCGCGGCGTCGTAGGCGCGCATGTCGCGCGTGAGCATGAGCAGCATGGCGAAGGCGTGATCGGCGATGGCCGGGCCATGCATGCCCTTCATGTTGGTCAGCACCACCTGCTCGGACGAGCGGAGCTCCCCCACCGCCAGATAGCGCTCTACGCCGGCGCTGCCCGCCTGCACCCAGCGCAGCTTGGGCGCGGCTTCCAGGAACGCGGCGCTGGCAAAACGCGCGTCGGCAGCGTGCGCCTCGCCCGCGTGCCGCAGGGCTTCCGCCTGGGTGCGCGCGATGTGCATTTCGACGTTGGGAGCCGCCGCGCGGCAAGCGGCCAGGTCGGCGGCGCTCAACGGCGGCGACACGTAGACGAGCCGCGGCAGCGGCAGCGAGGGGTCGACCGGCAGCGCGACCACCGAGCCGCGTTCCGAGCCGATCGCTTCTTGCGCGCGCGCGGCGGACAGCGGGGCGGCCGCCGCCGCAACCAGGAGCACGGCGGCGGCGAAGCGGACAAGGATGGAGGCGGACGAAGCCATGCTCCCCATCATGGCCGATCCGCGCCGGCCCGCCCGCCTTCGCGAACTTCGGCGTGGGGAGCCGCCCGAATCTATCATGGGCGACCTGCCGCGCCGGGCCGCAGCGGCATTGGATGCCATGAAGTCGTTCGGAAAGATCTTCCTACGCGGACTGCTCGCCGTGCTGCCGGTGGCGCTCACCATCTGGTTCCTGTGGTGGCTCGGTTCCATGGCCGAACGCACGCTCGGCGGCCTCCTGCAACTGGTGCTGCCGGAGGCGTACTACTTGCCCGGCCTCGGCATCCTGGCCGGCGCCAGCGTGGTCTTCCTGGTCGGTTTGTTCGCGCATGCCTGGATCGTGCGCGCCACGGCCAGGATCGCCGAACGGCGGCTCGAACAAGTGCCGCTGGTCAAGACGATCTATGGCTCGGTGCGCGACTTCGTGGCCTTCTTCCGGCAGGACGAGCGCGAAGACCGGCTCGGCCGTCCGGTCCTGCTCGAACTGGGCGGTGCACAACTGGTCGGCTTCGTCACCGGCGAAGACGCCGTTGCGCTCGGCCTGGAGGGACACGTGGTCGTCTACTTGCCGATGGGCTATCAGCTGGGCGGCTACACCGTGGCCGTCCCCGCCGACAGCGTGCGCCCGATCAAGACCCTCAACACCCAAGAGGCGATGCGCTACGCCCTCACCGCCGGGATCTCGGGAAGGACCCCCGCCAAGCAATGAGCGGCTCGTTCCGGATCCAAGGGTCGTCGGGCTGACCGGCGACGCAACGCGTCGTGTCGAACCGCCTGCAAGTGCGCGGGACCGCCGAGCTCGCGGAGTTCCTGGTGGCGCAACTGCAAGGATGGTCGCGCACCAGGATCAAGAAACGGCTGCAGGCCGGTTGCGTGCTGGTCAACGGCGCGGCGGTCACCCGGCACGACCATGCGCTCGCTGCCGGGGACCAGGTCGAAGTCCTGGCGCTGGGAAAGCCGGCTGCTCGCGGCAATCAGGACTTCACGCTGAAGGCCTTCCCCGGGCTGAACCACCTGTTCCAGCATTGCGAATCCGGACTGGTGACCGAGTACGGCGAAATCGAGGAGACGATTTCCACCGAAGTCCTGGACACGATCACGGACTGGATCGCGGCGCGTTTCCTGACCGACTAGGCCGGCGGCCGATCAAGTTTCGAGCAAGCACTTGCAACTGGTGCTCGTCGCCTCGTCGGCCTTGGCCCAGGCTTGCCGGAACTGCGCCTTGACGCGCCCTGCTTCTTCGGTCTTGCCTTGCTCTTCGAGCGCGCGGCTCAAGCCGAATAGCGACCAGCCGTTGCCGGGCCAGATGACCAGGTCTTCTCGGTAGACCTTCTCGGCGTCGGCGAAGCGGCCGGACTCGAGGTACACGGCTCCCAGGGTGTGCCGGGTGGGCTGGAGCCACTGCGGCGGTTCCCCGTAGCCCAGGCTGTCCTCGACCACGGTGGCTTCGCGGAGAAACCTCGCCGCCTCGTTCCAGTCCCCTTTCTGCAGGGCGATTTCGCCGGATAGGAACAGATCGCTGACTTCGAGGATCGTGTCGATCGGATCGCCGCCAAAGACGCTGTCTTCGGGAAGCGCAGCCTTGGCGGCCCGGAACGCCGCGTGTTCCCGCTCGGCGGCCGCGAAATCGTGCTTGGCGGCGTAGGCGATCGCGCGGTGCGCCCGCCAGACCGCCGAAGTGATCGGCAGGAACGCCGGCGGCGCCGGTTCGGCGAGGATGGCGTCCCAGCGGCCGAAGCGTTTCTGGACGTCGTAGACCGAAGTGAACCACAAGTCGACGAATCCGCCGAACGCCTCGAGCGTCTCCGGCGGCACGGTCTCCCACATCGAGCGCGCGGCGGCCATCGCTTCCTTCTCGCGCCCGACCATCATGGCCGAATAGGCGAGCATGTGCGCGTTGTGGACCATGTACATGTGCTGCAGCCCGAGTTCGGGGGCCAGCTTGCGGTACACGGCATCGGCGGCCATCGCCTTGGCGTTCTGGGTGATCGACTTGTCCCACTGCCCGACCTGCACGTAGATGTGCGAGGGCATGTGGTCCAGGTGCCCGGAGCCGGGCACCTGCTCGCGCAAGCGGTCGGCCGCGGCGATGGCGCGCCCGGGATCCTTGCTGGGTTCGACGGCGTGCACGTACAGATGGTTCGCGCCCGGATTGCCGGGATCCATTTCCATCACTTGTTCCAGCACCGCCAGGATCACCGGGGTGTCGCCTTCGGGCACCTGGTCCGGGCTGTAGAGCTTCCACGGCCGCTGGACCATCATCGACTCGGCGTACAAGGTGCCGACGTCCGAGTCGTGCGGAAACGCGGCCCACACTCCGGCCATGGCGTCGGCATAGGCGCGCTCCAGGCCGCTCCGGTCTTGGGGAGCCGGATCGGCGTAGCGGCTCGCAAGGGCTTCGATTAGCGCGCGTTCCACCGGCGCGGCGCCGGCGGTCCGAGCCTGCGCTTGT
The DNA here is from genome assembly GCA_036396955.1 of Planctomycetota bacterium. Lineage (GTDB taxonomy): Bacteria > Planctomycetota > UBA1135 > UBA1135 > UBA1135 > DASWJW01. Next base: position 1,537 of record DASWJW010000067.1, on the reverse strand, counting down.
TGCAGCGCGGCCCACGCCGCGGCCGACCGCTCCGGAGTCATCACCGGGTCGTTGTAGTTCGGGCCATGGCAGACTGCGACGCCCCACCAGGCCATCGCGCACCCGGGATCGAATTCCGCCGCCTGCTCGAACGAGCGGATCGCCTCGTCGTGGTTGAACGCGTACATCCACGCGAGCCCCTGGTCGAAGTAGGCCTGCGCCTGGGGCGACGCGGTCGTGATTTCACGGCCGTGCGCGCCCATTCCGGCGAAGACCGGCTCGCGCGCGGGGCCGGGGGCCGCGCCGACGGTCCGCGGAGCCGTGCATCCGGCCGCGGTGGCCGCGCCGAGCGCGAAGATGAGTGTCAGCGAGTTCTTGGACATGAGTGCTCCCTCCGATCGGCGGGGATGCCACAGTATTCCACGGCGGCGCGGCCTTGGGGGACGGGCTCGATCGCCGGCCCGGTCGCGAAGCGCCAATTCAAGGACATGCCGCAAGAACTCGGACTGGTCGCGGAAGGACAGCTCGGCATTCCGCCGCTGCCCTACCGGAACAAGTCGTTCCTCGCGTTCCTCGCCACGCAGTTCCTGGGCGCGTTCAACGACAACGTGTTCAAGCAGCTCGTGCTGCTGCAGTGCGTCCGCTACACGGTCCTCGGGATGGACCTGCAGTCGCTCGTGCAGCTCCTGTTCGCCTTGCCCTTCTTGCTGCTGTCCGGGCTCGCCGGCGATCTGGCGGACAAGGTCGGCAAGGGCTGGATGATGCAGGTCTGCAAGGCCGCCGAGATCCTGGTGATGCTGGCCGGGCTGGGAGCGTTCTGGCTCGGGGCGAGCGTGGCTGGAGCCGGCGCGGCCGCGGGCGAAGTTCCGCCTTTCCTGTGGCTGCTCGCCGGCGTGACTTTCCTGATGGGCACGCAGAGCGCGTTCTTCGGACCGCCCAAGTACGGCGGTCTGCCCGAGCTGGTCCGCAGCGAAGACCTGTCGCCGGCGACGGGGCTGACCCAGATGACGACCTTCCTCGCGGTCATCTTCGGGGTGTCCTTCGCCGGGTACCTGTTCGACGCCTTCGGCGACCGGCTCTGGATTCCCGGCACCGTGGTGGTCGGGATCGCCATTGCCGGGACTTGGACCGCGCGCGGGATCGCGCGCAACGAGGCCGCCGACCCGGAACGCCGCATAACCGCCCGATCGCTGCTGAGCGTGCTGCCGACCTTGCGGCGCATCCGCCGCAGCGACCGCCTGCTCTGGCTCGCCATGCTACTCTACTCCTGGTTCTGGCTGGTCGGCGGCGTGTCGCTCACGGCGATCAACGCCTACGGCCGTTTGCAGCTCGGGCTGTCGAACGTGGAGACGAGCCTGATGGTCGCGAGCCTTTCGCTCGGCATCGCCGCGGGCAGCGCACTCGTCGGGCGGCTCTCTCCTGGCAGGGTCCGCTTCGAACTCAGCCGGCGCGGCTTGGTCTTGATGGCGGTCTGCTTGATCGCGCTGGCCTTCGTGCCGGCGCACGCGCCGACGCCGCAAGAACTCGATCAATTCGTGGCCCAGAAATTCGTGGCAGC
>DASWJW010000066.1:0-8771 GCA_036396955.1 Planctomycetota bacterium | reverse complement strand
CAGGTCACGCCGTGCCCGCCGAGTCCCGCCGCCCAGAACAGCCCGGTCAGCCGAGGGTCGGATCCGAGCACGAAGCGGCCGTCGGGGGCGAAGGTGCGCGTGCCCGCCCAGATCCGCGCCGCCGGCGCCTCCGCGAACGCGGGCAGCCAGCGCTCGACGCGCACGGCGAGATCCTCGGCGGCGGTCCCTGTGCTCTGCTCGCCGCGCTCGGCCGCTACCGGTTGGTGGTCGCAAGCGCAGAGCAGCAAGCCGCCGCTCTCGGGCCGGAAATAGAATTCCTCGCCGAGCAACCAGACCACGGGCCCGGCGGGGTCGACCTCCGGCAGCGGTCCCGTGCACAAGAGGTGACGGCGATAAGGGCGGACGGCGAGCGGCAGACCGCAAGCGGCCGGCAGGTCCCGGGCCCAGGCGCCGCCGGCGAGCAGCACGGCGTCGGCTTCGAGCACTTCGTCCGCCAGGCGCACACCCGTGCAAGCGCCGTTGCGCAGCAGCAAGGCCGTCGCCGGAGCCGCCAGCCGGATGCGCGCGCCGGCGGCCGCGGCGCCGCGCAGGAAACCATGCAGCACGCGGTGGACGTCGAACTCGCCCTCCTGCGGCTGCAAGAAAGCCGCGGCGAGGTCGCCGGCGAGCTCGGGGACCCGCTTGCGGAGTTCCGCCGGATTGCGCTCCTCGAGTCCCGAGGCGCAGGCCGGATTCCGGGCCCAGCCACGCAGGCTGTCGGCGTGCGCCGGGCCCGCCGCCAGCCAGACGCCGCGCCCTCGCACGAGCGGTCCGTCGGCGAAGCCCGCCGGCGGGTCGAGGTAGAAACCGCGCGACTCGGCCGCCAGGCCGTGCAGAACGGGATCGGGCATCGCCGTGCGGAGAATGCCGGCGTTGCGGCCGCTCGCGTGGCGGCCGGCGTCGGCCTCGGTCTCCACCACGGTCACGCGCGCGCCGGCGCGGGCGAGGTGCCACGCGGAGGCCGCGCCGGCGAGTCCGGCGCCGACCACGACGATCCTCGGCCGGTCCATGCGCGAAGAGTCTAACCTAGGCTCCATGAGCGCCGTTCTCGCCCTCCTTCTCGCTTTGCCGTTGCCGTTGCCGCTGCAAGAGCCTTCCGACGCCGCTGCCGCGCTGCAGACGAAGGTCGACGAAATCCTGCCGCGGGTCGCGCAGTTGCGCGGCTGGGATTTCCGGCACACGGTGCACGCCGGCATCAAGACGATCGACGAGTTCATGGCCGACGCCAGGAAGGAGATCGACGAGGACTACGGCGAGGAACGCTTCCACGCCATGAGCCAGTCCTACGGGCTGTTCGGCCTGATCGATCCGGGCACCGAATTGCTCGACGCCTTCGCCGAGCTGCTGCGCGGCCAGGTCGGCGGCTACTACGACCCCGCCACCAAGTCCTTCTACATGATCGACGCGTACAACGACGGCTTCATCGCCGACGTCATCCTGGCGCACGAGCTCACCCACGCGCTCGACGACCAGCACTACCCGCTCGACGACCTGCTCGCGCGCGCCAAGGGTTCGAGCGACCACGAATTCGCCGTGCGCGCGGTGGTGGAGGGCAGCGGCACTTCGCTGATGAACCTCTACACCATGCGCGGCGCGGTGCAGGGCTGGCTCGACTTGTCCTCCGGCGCGGAAGAGGCCGCCGAGATGATGGAAGCGCAGTCCGAATCGCTCGAACTCGCGCCGCCGTACCTGGTGCTCACCTTGTCGCTGCCGTACATGCTGGGCAACAAGCTGCTCGCGCGCCAGGACAACATGGGAGTGGCGATGCTGACCGAGCCCGCCGACGCCGACCTGCGCCACGCGTTCGAGAATCCGCCGCTCTCCAGCGAGCAGGTCCTGCACCTCGAGAAATACTGGGATCCCGAACAGCGCGACGACCCGGTCAAAGTGGTGCTGCCGGACTTCTCTTCCGCGCTCGGCGCCGATTGGAGCCGCACGGACGAGGACACACTCGGCGAGATCGGCTGCTACGTCCTCACCGCCGAGTCCTTGCCGAGCCTCGCCGATCCGGGCGCGCTGATGTTGTCCAGCTTCACCAACTCCGCGGCGGCTGGCTGGGACGGCGACCGCTACTACCTCTACGCCGGACCCGGCGACGCCCTCGTCATGGTGTGGGCGAGCGAATGGGACTCGGCGGCCGAGGCGGAGGAGTTCGTGCAGTCGATAGAGATGATCGGCGCGGAAAACTCGGCGGCGCTGCGCGAAGTCGTGCGCAAGGACACCGCGGTGATCGTGCTGTACGCCAACGACGCCGGCGCGCCCACGCTCCCGAAGTTGCTGGAGTCCGTGCGGAAAGCGCGCCCCGACTGGCGCTGAGGGTGACCGGAGGCCCAGCCATGCTGCTCCCGCTCCTCCTCGCACTGGCGCCGTTCGCGCCGCAAGTCCCGGCGGAGTCGGCGGGCGCGGCGGCCACCTCGGAGCCGCACGCGACCCGCGCGGCGGCCGAGATCCTGGCCGCCGGCGGCAACGCCGTCGACGTCGCGGTCGCCGCGGGCTTCGCGCTCGCGGTGACCTATCCCACGGCGGGCAATCTCGGCGGCGGCGGCTTCCTGCTCTACCGGGAGCCCGGCGGGCGGGCTTGGTTCCTCGACTTCCGCGAAGTCGCGCCCGCCGCCGCGCATCCCATGCTCTATCGCGATGCCGACGGCGGCGTCGACACCCGCGCCGCGCAGTTCGGGTGGACCGCCGCGGGGGTGCCGGGCAGCGTTCCCGGCCTGCTCGAGGCCCACCGCCGTTGGGGGAGCCTGCCACGCGAACAATTGCTCGCGCCCGCGATCCGGCTGGCGGAAGACGGCTTCGCCATGACCCGCGAGCACTTCCGGAGCTTCCGCGATGAGGGAGAGCTCCTGCGGCGCGATCCCATGGCGCGGCGGCTGTTCTTCGGCGCGGACGGGGCCCCCTTGGAAGTCGGCACGCTGCTGCAGCAGCCCGAACTCGCGGCCACGCTGCGCCGCATCGCCGCCGAAGGCGACGCGCCGTTTCGCAGCGGCGCGCTGGTCGAGGAGCTCGTGGCCGCGAGCGCCGCCGGCGGCGGCATCCTGACCGCCGCTGACTTCGAAGCCTATGCGCCGGAACTGCGGCCCGTGGTGCGCCTCGACTGGCACGGCCTCGAGATCCTGGCCGCGCCGCCGCCGTCGAGCGGGGGCGTCTACTTGACGCAGATGCTCCGCTCGCTCGAGGGCCATCCCTTGGCCGAATGGGGCTGGGCCGACGGGCGCAGCGTGCAGCTGCTCGGTGAGGCGTCGGCGCGCGCTTTTGCCGACCGCAACCGCTGGCTCGGCGACCCGGCGGGCTTCGATTTCGAACTGCGCGGCCTGCTGCTGCCCGCCATGCTGCAAGCGCGCTCGCGCGCGCTGCGCGGCGACCGCTTCACGCCTTCCGACGCGCTCGAGCCGACCCCGCTGCCGGTCGCCGCAGCGGAGCCGCCGCAGCCGCCGCGCGAAGGCGAAGAAACCACCCATTACTCGGTCGTCGACGCCGCCGGCGGCGCGGTCGCCGTCACCACCACGCTCAACGGGAGTTTCGGCGCCAAGGTGATGGCGCCCGGCGGATTCTTCATGAACAACGAGATGGACGACTTCGCCGCCGCGCCGGGCACCGCCAACCAATACGGGCTGGTGCAGAGCGGATACAACGCGGTGCGCGCCGGCCGCCGGCCGCTGTCGTCGATGTGCCCGGCGATCGTGGTGCGCGGCGGCGCGATCGACGCCGTGGTGGGCTCGCCGGGCGGCCCGCGCATCCTTTCGGCGGTGCTGCAAGTGATCCTGAACCGCTACCTCTTCGACATGGGCCCGCTCGCCGCCGTCGCCGCGCCGCGGATGCACCGTCAGGACCGTCCCGCCACCTTGCGCTTCGAACCAGGCCGCCTCGACTCTGCCGCGCGCGCGTTCCTGGCCGGCCTCGGCCAGCCGGTCGAGATCTACGAAGGGATCGGCGACGTCAACGCGATCTTCCGCATCGACGGCGGCTGGCGCGCGGTCGCCGATCCGCGCTGGAGCGGGCTCGGCCTCGAAGTCGAGGCCGGAGTCCGCCCCGTCCCCGATCGCTAGAAGCGCAAGGTGACGGTTTCCTCGGCGCCTTCCAGGAGCGTCACCGTGGTGTCGACGGTGCGATCCTGCCAGGTGGCGCGGACCGTGTAGGTTCCCGGCGGGAAGGTGCCGAGCGGCTGCGCGCCGTCGCCGCTGCCGGTGAACAAGCGCGTGAACGCGCCGCCGAAGCCGGCCTCGCGGTTGACCTTGCGGCCGTCGCGGTTGAGCACCGCCACGTCGGCGCTGGCGACCGGGCGGTTGTTGGCGTCGAGCACCCGCGCGCTCAGCGTGGCGCCCCGCGCGAGCGTCACGCGGACTTCGGTGGTTTCGCCGCCGACCACCACGATGCCGCCGATCGTCTGCGCGGCGAATCCCTCCGATTCGACGGTCACCGAGTAGTTGCCCGGCTGCAGGCTGCTGACCGTCGCCGAGCCGCGGCCCCAGCCGCGGTTGGCGAACGGCGAGTCCTCTTCGCCCGCCTGCGCGCCGCCGTCGAGCGGCTTGGAACTCACCGAGAGCGCGCCTTCGAACGCCGCACCGCGGCCGTCCTCGGCGATCACCTTGATCGAACCGGCGAGCGGCAGCTTGACCAGGTTCAGGTTCTTGCGCTCATTGCGGCCCAGCTCGAAGCTAGCGGTCCGCACGCGGCCCAGCGGCGGTCCGGCGGCGACCGGTTCCAGTCCGACGCGGCCGCGGCCGCGGAAGGGCAGCCCCTGCCCGCGGACTTCCAGGTGGTAGCGGCCTTCGGCGACGCCCTCGAACAGGAAGACGCCTTCCTGGTCCGAATTCGCGAACTTGCGGCTCGTGCCGCCGCCGAACATCGAGGTCAGGGAGTTCGCCAGGCCGTCTTCGCGGATCAGCTGGACCGATGCGCCGGCCACCGGAGCTCCGCTGGCTTCCGCAACCACGCGGCCGTGGATCTCGGTGCGCGGCACTTCGAGGATCTGGAAGTCCTCGGGGTAGTCGGGCACCGCGATCTCGAACTGGCCGTCCCAGCCGCGCGTTTCGACGTTGAGCACGTACTCGCCGGGCGCGAGGTTCTTGAATTCGAATTCGCCCAGTTCGTCGCTGCGCGCGGTCGCGAAGCGGAAGTCGAATAGCCCGCTGGTTTCCGAGGCCATCGCCGCGAGGTTCGCGTCGGGCACCGGCTGGCCGTTGCGCACCAGCCGGCCGCGCAGGCGGCAGCCGCCGGCGGACTGGTCGACGATGTCGACCAGCGTGATCTCGCCTTCGGTCACGTAGGCCGTGAGGATCCGCGACGAGGTGAGCACGCTCATCAAGTCGCCGGAGAACAGCGAGTCGTCGTCGAGCCCCGCGGTGATCATGAAGTACGAGCCCGGGCGCATGTGCTCCATGCGGAAGGCGCCGTCGGCATTGGTCGCGGTCTGCTGGAAGTCCTTGGCCTGAATCGACATCGCCCCGACCATCCGGCCCGGCAGGGTGGCGCCGTGCCGGTCGGTGACCGTGCCGGTGATCGTCCCGCCCATGGCGAGTTCGACCAGGATCTCCTCGCGTTCCTCGTGGGCCTGCAGCGGCGGCACTTCGACCGAGGCCGCGGCGTAGCCTTCGCTCAGCGCGTTGACGTGGTCGGCGCCTTCACGCGCGCCGGTGACGCGGAAGAAGCCCTGCTCGTCGGTCTCGCCCATCGCCGTGCTCTGGTCGAGCCCCTGCAGCATGGCCACAAAACCCGACTCCTCGCCGTGGCCCACGGTGATCACCGCGCCTTCGACGCCTTCGCCGGTGGCCTTGGCGATCACCTGGCCGCTGATCGTCGCGCCGCGCCCGAGCGTGATGACCACGCCGCGCGTGGCTTCGCCGGGCTCGACCTGCAGGCGGTCGCTCTCGCCCGGCGCGTAGCCTTCGGCCTGCACGGTCAGCTGCCACTCCCCGGCGGGAAGGTTTTCGAGCAGGAAGCGGCCGTCCTTGGTGTCGCACAGATAGCTGGCTGCGACTTCCGCGCGCCAGGAGCTGCGCGGCGTGACGGCGACTTCGTCCTCGGCCAGCGTTTCGGCGAGCGCGGCCTTGACCTCGTCGCCCTTCTGGTTCCGGAAATTGCCGCGCACCAGGTAGAACTGCACCGGTTTGCCCGCGCCGCTGTCGATCACCAGGCCTTCGAGCGAACCGGGCTTGCGCAGCACCAGCACGGGCTTGAGGCCCTCGTCGCTCCCCGGCAGCTGGAAGTCGGCGACGGGAAAGCCGCGCGCTTCGACGCGCACGCGCGCGTTCTGCCAGGCAGGGATGCGGAAGTTCCCGCGCGCGTCGGTGCGGTCCCAGGTCGAGGACGGCAGCAATTCGGGCAGGATCTCCTGCGCGGCCTCGAGGATGAAGCCGCCCTGCGCCATGCTCCGCGCGCGCTCTTCGCCGGTCTTCTTCAACTCGCCGGCCGGAATGCTCTGCACCTTGACCAGCGCGTCGGCGACCGGCTTGCCTTTGCCGTCGACCACGCGGCCGGTCACGATCGTCTGTTCCTGGATCACGATGTCGGGCGCCGCCGCGGCCTCGCCGACCACCGCCGTCGACACCGGCGCCGCGCGGCCCTCGCGCGCCTGCGCGAACAGCATGTAATTGTTGCGCGGCAATTCGGGGAACGCGTAGCTGCCGTCGCTGCCGGTGGTGCGAGTCCACGCGGGGATGTCGCGGATGAACGGCAGCGCGCGCCGCAAGTCGAGCGGCACCGCCACCACGGTCGCGCCGCGCACGCCTTCGTCCTTGGAGTCGAGCACCACGCCGCTCAGGCCGCCCATGGCGGCGAGCTGCACGTTCACGTTGCCCGTGCTCCCCGCGGCGAGCGGGCCGAACTCCTCGATGCCGTTGCGGACGACCGGCTGGAAAGCGTTCGCCATCAGCGCCATGCGCGCCGGCACCGCTTCGATCTGGAAGCGGCCGTCGGCGTCGGTCAGCGCGCGCTCCATGAAGAAGGTGCGGTTGCGGAACGCCGCGATCAGGTACTTGAGGCCCGGGCCGACCAGCACTTCGGCGCCCGCGGCGGGACGGCCCTGGGCATCGACCACGCGGCCTTCGAGCGTCGCACCGGCGACGGTGCGCACGATCACGCCCTTCTCGCCGTCGAGTTCGTCGGGCAGCACGCGCTGGCGCCGCGGCGTGAGCCGGCCCACCGTGCGCGCGGTGAGGTAAGTGGTGCGTCCTGGCACGCCCTGGAGCTGGAACAGGCCTTCGTCGTCGGCGAAGACCGAAGCCAGCGGCTCGAGCGAGAAGTCGAGCGGCTTCTCGAAGATCTCGGCGATCTGGAATTCGAAGTCGAGCAGCGGGAAGGGCGAGGAATACGCAGCGACCCACGCGCCCGGTACGCTGTCGCCGTTCTCGTCGACGACGATGCCGTGCAGACCGAAGCGCCCGGCGCCGACCTTGATCGGCCGGTTGGTGAATTCGGGCCCCAGGCTCTCGGCGCGCGCCAGGGGGTCCTGGTCGATCCGGTCCGCTGCGGCCGGCCCGCGCTGGGCGACGACTTCGGCGGCGAGCGGGGCGAGGCTGCGGTCGGTGTCCGTGTTCTGGAAGAACAGCAGCCAGGCGACGAGGCCCAGAACGGCCACGGCAGCGAGAGGTACGACGAATCGGCGCATGCGGGAGTTGGAGTTGGAGCGTGAGGGGATCTCGTGCGAATCCGTCCGGGGAGACGAAAAAACCCCCCGGACCCGGTCGAAGACCGCGCCACGGGGGGACTTCCTGGATTGTAACAACGAGAAGCTCCGGGGCCACTCCACTAGAATCCGCTCATGCTGCCGGCCCGTCTCGCGTGGCGACGTGTGTTCGCCTTGATGGCTTGCACCGCCGCCGGGATCGGCCCGCTCACGGCCCAGGAGTCGGAGACCTGGCTGACGGGCTCCTTGCGCCAGCCCGACGAGACTCCGGTCGTTGGAATCGCGCTACGGCTCGTGCCGGCGGGCGAGGGCGGCGGCGCGCGCAGCGCGCGCACCGGCGCGCAAGGGGTCTTCCGATTCGAGGACCTGGCCCCGGGGGCCTACCGGCTCGCCTACGGCCCGGACGACGAACCGCTCGGCCCGGCCTTCGCACTGGAGGTGCTCGAGGGCGCCAACCGCGCCGAACTGCGCACGGTGCGGCTTGGCTCATTGCGCGTGCGCATCGCCGCCGCCGACGGCCGCGCGGCCGCCGGCATGGAAGTCCTCGCCTCGGAACGGCCCGGCCGCTCTTTCCGCGCCATGGCCGGCGTCAACGGCGTCGCGGTGTTTCCGTTCCTGCCCGCCGGCTTCTACCGCGTGCATCCCGCCGAATTGCCGGGACTGCAGGCGCGCTGCGGAGTGTTTCCGGGCGAACCCACCGAACTCGGCATGTCCTTGCCGGTCCTCGCGCCGGCCGGCGCGGTCCCGGAAGCCGGATCCGGGAGCGCGTTGCTGCCTCCGGAGACGGGCCACAGCGAACTCGGCGGAGTGCTCCGCGACGGCGCCGGCCGCCCGCTCGCGGACGTGGAGGTGCGCCTGCGCCGCGAAGGCCGGGCCGATCCGATCGCCCGCACGCGCTCGGGTCCGGACGGTCGCTTCGCATTCCCGGAGCTGCCGTCGGGCCGCTGGTTCTTCGAATACGGGCCGCTGCCGCCCGAAAGCCTGGCCGAACGCGCGAGCGTCGCGGTCGTGGCGCCGGCGCGCGGCTCCGCGGCGCTCGTGCTGTTCCTGCACCAGCCCGACGGCACTGCGGTCGCAGGACTTCAGGTCCGCCTGCGCCGCGGTACGGACCGCGAGATCTACGTCGCCGGCGGCACCGACGGGC
>DASWJW010000065.1:0-3127 GCA_036396955.1 Planctomycetota bacterium | reverse complement strand
GTTCGCCGCGCTCGCGCTCTTCTGGCGCCTGCGCGCGCGCAAGCCGGCATCCGCGTAGTCGCGCTGGAACCCGAGTCCCGGCGGCTAGCGCCGGATCTCGAAGCCCGGGACCAGACCGGCAGGCTCCCCGGCGCCGGCCAGCGGCAGCGTGACCTGGAGCACCAGGCGCATGCCGGCTTCCAGCGCGACGTCGCGGCGCAGCGCCGGGTCCGCTTGCGCCTGCACGTGTTCGCGCCATTCGATCCGCCACGTGCCGGCCGCCAGCGGCGGGGACTCGAAGCGTCCGCCGCGCGCCACGCGGACCTGGTGGAGCGTGCCGTGGGCGAGGTCTTCGAACGACATCACGCCGGCGCGCGCTGGCGCCGCGTCCAGCGCGCGGACGCTGCCCGTGACGCTGGCCGCGGGCTGCAGCACGACGACGGTCCGCGCGAGCGGACCCTGGGCGGCCAGTCGCCGGCGTACGGAAGGAAAGAAGCCCGGCTTGCTGACTTCGAATTCGAGCGGCACGGCGGGCAGCGGCCCGAGCCGGAAGGGGCCGGCGGCGTCGATCTCGTGCGGAGTCCGCCGTTCGCGCCCATCGCTCTCCACGTGGAAGAGGTCGACGCGCACGCCGCCGAGCGCTGCGCCGTCCGCGGCGTCGCGGACCTCCAGTTCGAGGTAGCGCAAGCTGCCCGGCGTGAGCAGGACTTCCTTGCGCGCCGGCTCTGCATCTGGACCGAGCGAAGCCGGCGTGCGGTCGGCGAGGCCCGCCAGTGCCTCGGGCGGAACCGGGTCGTCGCGTTCGTCCGCCGGCGGGAACGCCACGGAGGCCAGCATGATCAACGCCGTACCGAGCGCGATCGAAGCGAGCAGCGGACGCAGGAGTCGCACGGCGCCTAGCCGAACTCGCGGACTTGCGGCATGAGGCGCGCGTGGTCCTGCGCGCCGACCCGGTCGCAGGCCAGACGGGCGCCGTCGAGCGCGAACTTGCGGCGCACCTTGCCAAGTCCCACGCCGTGCCCGCCGTCGGCGGCAAGCGCCCAAGAGGTCACGGTGCCGGCGTTCGTGCCGTCTTCGGCGAGCAGCCGCGCGCCGCTCATGTCGGTGGCGCCGTCGAACCGCAGGCGGACGAGCTGCCAAGGTGCCTGGCCGTAGGTGTTGATCTTGGCGACGACTTCCTGGCCCGCGTAGCAGCCCTTCGACAAGGACGCGCGCCGCCACTCGTTGCTCTCCGGAAGAGTGTCTTCGGCGCCGAAGTCGACGCCGTGGCGGGCGATTCCGGCCTGGATCCGCCAGCGCTCGAGTTCTTCGGCCGGAGCTTCGCCGAAGCCGGCTGCGCGAAGTTCCCCTGCAAGCGCCGCCACGGCCGCGGCGTCGCCGAGCAGCTCGAGACATGGTTGGCCGTGGTCGGGCCGCTGCAGCAAGAGACGGAGCCCCGCGGCTTGATCCGGCGTCGCGGCGAAGCCGCGGGTGGCCGCCTCGCCGTCCTGCGGTGGCGCCGGCACGGGCAGGCCCGCGGCCTGCAGCGCACCCGCGGCGCCGGCGCCGAGCACCAGCAAGCGCGAATCCGTGCGCCGCTTCCATGCGACTTGCTCCCCGAAGTGGAACTTGTCGAGACTGGCCTCGAGCAGGTCCAGGCAGGCGCGCGGCGTGTCGAAACCGAGGACTTCGCCGTCGGCGTCCTCCCACGCGAAGAGCATGAGCTCGGCGATCCAGTGGCCCTTGCCGTCGAGCAGGGCCGACCACTGTCCGCCGCCGGCGCGAAGCTTGCGCACGTCGCTGGTCAGGATCCGCTGCAAGAAGTCCCGCGTGTCGCGGCCGCGCATTTCCAGCCAGCCACGGTCGGCGCCCGAGGCCAGGCGGACGGCGGTGGCGAGGTGCGCTTGGAAAGCCGGCATGCCGCGATTGTAGGCCGCGGCCGCGCGAATCAGCGCGTGGCGACGACCAGGACCTTGTCGGACAGCCAGGGCGCCCTGCGCACCGGCAGCCAGGCGCGCTGCCGCAGACCGGCGGCTTGCAGTTCCGCGGCGATCGCCGCGGGCGAAGGATTGGACGGTGCGCGCGGCAGCAGGCCCAGCCGGTGCCGCAGCCGCCGTCCGCGCACGCGCAGCGTGCGGTCGTGGCGGTAGTCGACGACCACGCCGCGCCCCGAGACGCGGGCGAGCTCGTGCAAGAACTCGATGCGGTGAGCGGGCTCTCGCACCAGGTGCAGAAAACGGATGCAGACGGCGGCATCGAAAGCGCCGTCGCGGAACGGCAGCGCGGCGAGATCGGCGGCCACGCGGTGCGGTGCTCCCGTGTCGTCGCTGGCGGCGGTCGCGAGCATGGCCAGCGAGAGGTCGGCGCCGACGTGGAACAGACCGTCGGCGCCGAGCAAGGCGTCGAAACGCCCGGTGCCGCAAGGGACGTCGAGGATGCTCCGCACGGGTTCCCCGGCGCAGGCCGCGAGTGCGGCGACCGCGCGGGTGAGCGCGCGCGCCTTGCGCGCGTCGCGGCGTCGGCCGGCCGCCGAAGCCCAGCGTCGGTCGTAGGCCGCCGCCACCTCGGGATCGCGGTAGTGTTCGAGCTTGGCGGGCCGCTCCATCACTGCCCGCGTCGGCCGCGGGGCGAGCAGCATAGTCGCGCTCTATCCTGGGGGCGTGAACCGCGCCGCCGCCCCGCACACCGGTCCGCCGGCGGAACTCCCTGCGCTCGCGGCGCGGCCGCGCGACGCGCACAAGGGGAGCATGGGGCGGGTGCTGCTGGTCGCGGGCGCGCGCGGCATGGCCGGCGCGGCCGCACTCGCCGCCAATGCCGCCCTGCGCGCGGGCGCCGGCCACGCGGTGGCGGCGGTGCCGGGCGGAGTGGCCGGCGAGATCACGGTGCTGGCGCCGTGCGCGGTGCTGTGCCTGCTCGGGCCGCCAGGCCGCGACCGGGTCCAGGCCACCGATCTCGATGCCGTGCTGACGGCGGCCGCGGGCGCGCGTGCGCTTGCCGTCGGTCCGGGCCTGGGCCGCGATGCGGGCACGGTCGAACTCGTGCGGGGCCTGCTGCGTTCCGCGGATCTGCGCGTCGCCGCCATTCCGCGGGTCGTCGACGCCGACGCCTTGCACGCCCTCGACCTCGCCGAACTCGCTGCCGCCGGACTTCTGGCGGGCGCGGTGCTCAC
>DASWJW010000064.1:0-23384 GCA_036396955.1 Planctomycetota bacterium | reverse complement strand
TCGCCGAGGCCGGCGGCGACGAAGAGCAGGCCCTCGACCTGCTGCGCAAGAAGGGCCTCCAGACCGCCGACAAGAAGGCCGGCCGCAGCACTGGCGAAGGCCGCGTCTTCTCCTACATCCATCACAACCAGAAGGTCGGCGTGATGGTCGAGGTCGCTTGCGAGACTGATTTCGTGGCCCGTGGCGAGGACTTCGAGACCTTGCTCAAGGACCTTTGCATGCACATAGCCGCCGTGCAGCCGACGCCGCTCGCCGTGGAGCCGGACGACATTCCCGAGCAGATCGTCGAGCGCGAACGTTCGGTGCTGATGGGCGCCGAGGACATGGCGAAGAAGCCCGAGGAGATCCGCGCGAAGATCGTCGCCGGGCGCATGGAGAAGTTCGTCGCCGAGCGCGCGTTGATGGAGCAGGAGTTCGTGAAGGACCAGGACCAGACGGTGCGCGACATGCTCAAGGCTGTGATCGCCAAGACCGGCGAGAACATGAAGATCACCCGCTTCGCGCGCTTCGAACTCGGAGCCTGAGCGGGCCTTGGCCGGAGCCGCTGACACTCCGCCGGAAACCGGACGCTACCGGCGCATCCTGCTGAAGGTCAGCGGAGAGGGGTTCGCGCTGGCCGGGCAGCCGGGCCTCGACGTCGAGCGCGTCCGCGCGCTCGCCGCCCAGTTGCGCGAACTGACTTCGGCGGGCGTGCAGGTCGCCACCGTGATCGGCGGCGGCAACATCGTGCGCGGGGCGCAGCTGCACGAACTGGGCGTCGGCCGCGCGACGGCCGACTACATGGGCATGCTGGCGACCGTGATCAACGGGCTGGCGCTGTCCGACGCGCTCGAGGCCTGCAACGTGCCGACCCGGGTCATGTCCGCGGTCGACGTCCACAAGGTCTGCGAGCCCTTCATCCGCCGCCGCGCCCTCCGTCACATGGAGAAGGGCCGGGTGGTGGTGCTGGTCGGCGGACTCGGCAATCCGTACTTCACTACCGACACCGCGGCGGCCCAGCGCGCCGTCGAACTCGGCTGCGACGTGCTCCTCAAGGCCACCATGGTGGACGGAGTCTTCGACAAGGATCCGAGGAAGTACGCCGACGCCGTGCGCTACGACGAAGTCGGATTCGACGAGGTCATCCAGCGCCGGCTCCGCGTGATGGACCAGACCGCCTTTGCGTTGTGCCAGGAGAACGACCTTCCGCTGGTCGTCTTCAACCTCAACACCGAGCACGGAGTGCGCCGCGCCGCCGACGGCGAGCGCGTCGGTACCCTGATTCACAACTGATCATGGCTTCCAGCATCCAGCCTTTTCTCGACTCCGGCCGCGAACGCATGGAGAAGTCCGTCGAACACTTCATGACCGAGGCGCGCGGCGTGCGCACCGGCCGTGCGACGACCGGCCTGGTCGACAGCCTCAAGGTCGACTACTACGGCTCCAAGACTCCGTTGGCGCAGCTCGCGACCATTTCGGTGCCGGACCCGCGTTCGATCGTGGTCAAGCCCTTCGACACCAACGTCCTCAAGGACATCGAACGCGCGATCATGGCGTCGGGTATGGGGCTCAACCCGACGATCGAGGCCAAGGCGCTGCGGATCTCCATCCCGCCGCTGTCCGAGGAGCAGCGCACCAAGATGGCGAGCCGGGTCAAGGCGCTCGCCGAGGAGACGCGGGTCAGCATGCGCAACGTGCGCCGCGACGTCCTCAAGGAAGTCGAGAGCGCGAGCCGCGACAAGGGCCGCGACGTGGCGATCACGGACGACGACCTTCGCGAAGCCAAGGACTCCGTGCAAGAGACGCTGAAATCGTTCGAGAAGCAGATCGACGAACTCGTCGCGGCCAAGACGACGGAGATCATGGAGGTCTGAAGACCTCCCCGGGGGCGTAACTCAATCGGTAGAGTAGTTGGCTTTTAACCAATAAGTTGCAGGTTCGAGTCCTGCCGCCCTCACCAGTTCCCAGTTTCGTTCCGGCCGCCTCGCGCGGCGTATCTATTCGGAGAGCAGTAGGCGGATCGCCGCGCTGCCGACCTCGAGCGGCCACTCCGCGAAGCCTCCGTCCGGCGTGCCCGTCCGCACCGCGTAGGAGCCGGGCGCCAGCGCAAGTCGCCAGGTCCGGCCGCTCCCCAGCGGCGCGCTTTGGACGGGCAGGCCGTCGGCCGTTCGGATGCTGACGATGCGATCGCCGGAGTCGGCCCAGCTCGCTACGAGTTCGGTGTTGGTGCCCTGGACCTGGCGCAGCACGATCTCGCCCGGGTCGCCGCCCCGCGTGTCGACGAGACGGGGGACTCGGGCCGAGTCTGCCAGCAGCCAGAACAGGTAGCGCCGGCGGCCAAGGCCCGGAAAGCGGAAACTCCCATCCGCACCGGACCGGACGGACGAACGCAAGTCGTAGTTCTCGCCCGGCTGCCAGTCTTCGACGTCGCCGATCGCCACTGTCGCGCCTTCGACCCCGGCGCCGAGCGCGTCGACGACGCGTCCGTGGACTTCCATGGCGGCGGCGAGGCGCACTTCGCCGAGGTCCTTGTCTTCGCCCGGCGCGAAGGTCAGGAAGACCCTGCGGCGTTCATGCGCGGGTGCGGAGAGCTCGAGTTCGAGGAGCCCGGGGCGCACGGCCCGGAAGCGGATCCGGCCCTCGGCATCGCAGGGCGAGCCGCCCACGCTCGATTGGCTGTCGGACAGGCTAGCCAGCGCTCCAGGAATCGGTTCGCCGGTTTCCGCATCCACCACGCGGAGCCGCAGCTGCCCGAGCGCGGCGCGGATCGACTCGAGCGGGATCCGGAACTCCAGGAAATCGGTGCCGGTCGGCGCCGGCAAGGACTGGAGCACGGCGTTGCGCAGCAGCGCGCTCACGAAGACGGCGCCTCGCGCATCGACCTCCAAGATGCCGTCGTGGGCCTCGATTCCGAAACTGTCCCTGTGCCAACGGCTTTGCGCGTTGCGTTCGAGCTGGCTCGTTGCGATCGGCGCGAGCAAGGGGCCAGGATGTTCGAGCGTGGCGATCGCGGAGACGGAGATTTCCCAGGAGAAGCCAGCCTCGCGGAGCGCGGGGGCCAGCGGCGCTCCTCCGGCAGTGAGGAAGCGCACCTTGATCAGGCGGGCCGGTTCGAACACGAAGTCGGCGCGGTGCAATGCCGCTCCGGCCGGGAATTCGAACTCGTCGTCGAATTTGCGGTAGCCCTGCAAAGTCCCTTGCACGCGCCAGCGGCCCGGTGCGAATCCGGAGACCGCAAAGCCGCTCTCGGCCTGGAAGACCACCATCGTGTGCTTGCCGGCGGGTCCTTCGAACCGGAGCACACCGCCGTTCAGGGCCGCGCCGTCGGGGTCACGGACCGTGCCGACCAGGGTCTGCCCGACGGGGTCGCCCGCAATTGGGGGCGGTTGCCGGGCCGGGAGTTCGCGGCGCGCTCCGGATTCCGCTTCCACGGACACGGGCGCGGTACCCGTGAAGGGGGTCCCCTCGCGCGGCATCGAGACGTTCGCAGGACCGGCTTCTCCGGTGGTCGCGACCTCGGCCGGACCGTCTCCGAGCTGAAGGACCAGCAATGCTGCGATCGCCAAGGCCTCGATGGTGGCGACCAGCTTCCAGCCGTCTTTCATCGAGCTGCCGTGGCGAGCGGCGCTCGCGCGCCCTGGCGGCTGCCGCGGTCCAGGAGCTCGCGTTCGATCAGACCGTGCACCGCCGCTTTGCTCGGCCAGCCGAGCGGAGCGAGGTATTCCTCGGCCGGCGCCTGCGCAGCGAGCCGGTGGACCACCACGTGGGAGGGCAGGAGTTCGAGGGCGTCCGCCACCATGCGCACGTAGTCCTCGCAGGCGAGCAGCTCGACTTCGCCGCGGCGCCACATGGCCTCGAGCTTGGTGCGGCGTAACACCAAGAGCTGGTGGAATTTGATGCCCTCCACGCCGGCCTCTGTCGCGGCCTGCACTTGGCGCAACAAGCCGCCGGGACGCTCGCCGGGGAGGCCCGCGATGGTGTGGCAGACGACCTCGAGGTCGTGCTCGTGCGCCAGCGCGGCGGCGCGGTGGAAATTGGCGAGCGTGTCGTGGCGGCCGATCCGTGCCTGCACCTGGTCGTCGGCGGTTTCGAGGCCCAGTTCGAGCCAGACGGCGTCGAAGTGCGGCCGCCACCGCGCGAGCAAGGCGGCGGCCTCGGGCGTAAAGCAGTCGGGACGGGTGCCGATCGCCAGGATCGGCGCTTCGCCGCGGCGCGCCGCGAGGAACTCGAGCGCGTGCGCCAGCGGTTCCAGATCGGGATAGGTGTTCGAATAGGACTGCAGGTACGCGATCGCCGCCGGGCCCTCGGGCTCGGCGCGGCGCAAGCGGGCCATCTGCCGCGTCCACTGCGCCGCGAGGTCGGCGCTGCGGGCGGCACCGGTGCCGCTGCCGGCGATGTCGCAGTAGATGCAGCCGCCGAAGCCCTTGGCGCCGTCGCGGTTGGGGCAAGTCAGCCCCAGATCGAGCATCGCCCGCCTCAGCGGGCGCCCGTACCGGGCGCGCAAGGCCCGCCCCAGCGTGAGGATCGGCGGCACGACGGCTACCATTCGAGGCGATTGTAGCCATGAGCGATCTTCGAGCTCTCCCCGTCGTCGTCGGAACCGCCGGACACATCGACCACGGCAAGAGCGCCCTGGTCGAGGCGCTGACCGGTACGCATCCCGATCGCTGGCGCGAAGAACGCGAACGCGGCATCACGCTCGATCTGGGCTACGCGCAATTCGCCTGGCCCGACGGCTTGGAGCTCGGCTTCGTCGACGTGCCCGGCCACGAGCGCCTGGTTCGCAAGATGGTCGCCGGCGCGACCGGAATGGGCGCGGCGCTGCTGGTGGTCGCTTGCGACGACGGCGTGATGCCGCAGACCCGCGAGCACTTCGAAGTCCTGCAGCTGCTCGGGATCGACCACGGCATCGCGGTGCTGTCCAAGGCGGATCTGGCCGACGCGGAGATGCGCGAGCTGGTGCGCGCGGATGTCGCCGCGCTGCTCGAGGGCACCGTCTGGGAAGGTTGCCCGGTGCTCGAAGTCAGCTCGCATACGGGCGAAGGGCTCGACGCGCTGCGCGCCGCGTTGCGCAAGCTCGCCGAAACGGTGCGGCCGCCGGCCGCGGATTCTCCGGCGGCGTTCCGGCTGCCGGTGCAGCGCGCGTTCGCCTTGCACGGCGCCGGAACGGTCGCCACCGGCGTGTGCGCTGCGGGCACGATCCACGAAGGCGAAGTCGTGGAACTCCTGCCGGCCGGCAAGCGCAGCCGCGTGCGCCGGGTGCAGGTGCACGGCCGCGGCGCCGGCGTTTCGGGCCCCGGATTGCGCACCGCGCTCAACTTGCCCGACTTCGAACCCGAGGACTGCCCGCGCGGCGCAGTGCTCGCGGCGCCGGGAAGCTTGCCTTACGCCCGCCTGATCCGCGCGCTGGTACGGCCGATCGCCAAGGCGCCGCGGCTTCGCCACGGGTCCGAGGTCCTGGTGCTCGCCCACACCGCGGCGGTGCCGGCGCGGATCTGGTTGCCGCACGAGGCCCGCGCCGGCGGCGGGCAGGCGCCACAGGGCGGCTGGCTCTGCGAGTTCGAACTCGCGGAACCGCTGCCGTTCGTGCCGGGCGAACGCTTGATCGTGAGGCGGCCGAGCCCGGGCCTCAACCTTGCTGCAGGGCGTTTCTTGCTGCCCGGCTTGCGCCGGCTGCGCCGCCGCGACCTGGAGGAACGCGAACATCTGGAGAATTTCGGAGCGGCCTTGGACGACCCGCCGGCCGCGGCCGCGCGGGCGCTGGAGCTGATCGAGGGCGGCGCGAGCCCCGCGCAGCTCGCGGCCGCGCTCGGCTGGACCGCCGCCGGCGCCCGCGCCGCGCTGCAAGCCGCGGCGGCGCGCGGCGAGGTGCGGCAGATGGGCGAGGAGCGTTTCGTCGGGATGGGCCGCGCCGGGGCGCTCGGGCACGAGGTCGCCGCGCTGCTCGGCAAGTGGCGCAACGCCAATCCGCACCGGTTGCGCATCCCGCTCGGCCACCTTCGTGAGCGCCTGGGCCGGGCGAAGGCGCGCAACCTCGAAGAACTCGGCGACGAAGATCTCCACGCGCTCGGTCTCGCGCGCCGCCCCGGAACGGAATGGGACCTGGTGGGCGCCGAGCCGCCTGCCGCGGTCGCCGCGCTCGCTGCGCAGGCGCACGCCGCGCTGGCAGCGCACGGGCTGCAACCGCCGGCGAGCGCGGATCTGGCGGCCAGTCTGCATGCCGATCCGGCTGCGCTCGAAGCGGCGCTCGTCTACCTCTGTGACGCAGGGCGGGCGCTACGGCCGGTCGGCGAGCCTTGCTTCGACCGCGCCGCCGTCGAGGCCTTGCGCGCCGCGCTGGTCGCGCAGCTGCAGGCCGGCGGAGTGGACATCCCGGCCTTGCGCGACCAATTCGGCACCACGCGCAAGTTCCTGATGCCGCTGCTCGAGTGGTTCGACGACCGTGGCGTGACCGCGCGCCGCGGACCCAACCGGATCCTCCGCGACGCCGAAGCCCGGCTGGGCTAGGCGTCGGTACGGCGTAGGTCCGCGTGCCGGCCGGCACCCGCGGCGAGCTGGACGCGAGCCGTCGCCAGGCGCTCGGGCGTGCTCACTTCTGTCCAATAGCCGTGATGTAGGCGCGCGCGCGCGAGCGCGCCCGCCGCAAGCGCGGGAAGCAGTCCGTTGCGCACCAGGCACAGCGGCTGCACACCCCGCGCCCCCGCCCTCTCGAGGTGCGGCAGCCAGACCGGGTCGGGACGGCAGGCGCCGGTGTAGGCCGCGGCCCGCGCTTCGCGAGCCGGGGCTCCGCGGGAGCGCAGTCCGAGCAGGATTCCGGCGGCATCGAAGCGCAGTCCGCCGAAGTCGCGCAGGTCGGACGGCGGGTGCAGCAGCAGCGTGCCGGGCGGGTCGGCGAGCAGAGGCCGCAGGTCGCAGTCGCTGAAGACCTTGGCGTTGACCACCAACTCGGGCAGGGTGCCGCGCGCCGCCACCAGGTCGAGCAGCGTGCCGCCGGTCCCGCGCAGTTCGGCTTCTTCGAGAAAATGCAGGCGCAGGCGGGTGGGCGCGCGCCGCTCGGCTTCGGCCCGGACCTGGAGACCGCGGTGGTGCAGGTTGATCCAGCACTCGCGCACCCCGGCGTCCGCGAGCCACGCGAGCGCAAAGGCCAGCGGCGTGGTGCCGGCAACCGGCAGGCAGGCCTTGGCGTAGCGGTCGCGCAGCGGGCCCAGCCGGGTCGCGTGACCTGCGGCGAGCAACAGCGCGGCCGGACCGGCCGCCGGCGTCAGTCCAGCCACTCGCGGAATGCGCTCCAGCGGTCGTCGGGGGCGAGCAGCGCCTGGGCGTGGCGGCGGGCTCGCGCTTCGATGTCCCGGTACTCGGTGCGTCCGCGCATGGCGATCAGGGTGCCGAAGGTGCCGAGCGCTTTCAAGACGCGCTGCAAAGCCGTGGCCTTGAAACGGCGCGCGGTGGCAGCGGCGTCGAGTCCGTGCGCGGCGCCGAGGGTGGCGGTCGCCGCCTCCAGGCGGTCCTGGACCGCGTCGCCGAGGTCCACGTAGGCATCCGTCCGCAGCGACGCGAGGTCGTAGAAAAGCGGACCGCGTCGCATGTCCTGGTGATCGATCAGGGCCGGCGGGCCGGCGGAGGGCAGCAGGACGTTGCGGGAGTGCAAGTCCCGGTGCTGCAAGCGCCAGGGACCGAGGACGGCCTCGCCGGCGAGTTCGGCGCAGCGCATGTCGATGCGGTCTGCGTCGGCCGGCGACCAGGCGCGGCGGCGGAGGGCCTGCACCCAGCTTTCGCGGAATTGGCGCAGCTCGCGGCGGAACAGCGTTTCGTCGAGCGCAAGCGCCGCGTTGGGGTGCGTGCTTGGCAGACACTGATGGCCGAGGGCTTCGGCGGCGGCCAGCACCGCCTGGTAATGGACCGGCGTCGGCGCGTGCGCCAGGTGCCGGTCGCCCAGGTCTTCGACCAGGTAGTGGCCGGGTGCCGTCGCGCCGAGCCGGGGCACGCGCACGCCCGCACTCCTCAGCACCAGGGCGGTCGCAACCGGCGGCGGATCGCTGCCCCGCACCAGCAGCCAGCCGCGCGCCCGCGGTTCGAGCGGGCGGTAGTAACGCCGCGCGCTCGCGGCGGGGGTCAGCGGCTGGAGCGGCAGCGCGCCGGCGAGCAGCCGCGTGGCGTATTCGGTCGAGAGTTCGTCGGCGGCGCGCGGGAGCATGTTCAGCGGGCTCCGGAGGGCTGCGGCAGGAGATCGCGAGCGGCCCAGGTATGCTCGAAGGCGCGCGCAAGCCCGGCCTCGCGCGCGACGACGGTCGCCGCGGTTTCCCGGCCCTTGCTCGAGTCGCGGATTTCCAGGGCCCCCTGGCCGCGGTAGTCGTGGGCGCGCAGGCGGCCGAGCACCGCTCTCCAGGGCAGGGTGCCGGCGCCGGGAGCGCGATGGTCGTCGCTGGCGCCGTCGTTGTCATGGACGTGCAAGTGGGCGAGGCGGGGCAGCGCCGCTTCCAGCTGGTCGAGTACGTCGCCTTCGACGTGCGCGTGGCCGAGGTCCAGGCAGACCCCGGCATCGCCCACCGGGTCGAGTTCGTCCAGGAGCTCGACCAGCCGGGCCGCGCGGGTGCCTTCGGAAATGATGTTCTCCAGAAGGAGCTGCACGCCGCAGTGCCGTGCCACCGGCAGGAGTTCGGCCACGGCTTCGCGGGCCCAGGCGTGACTGGACTCGCTCCAGACGTCGCCTTGCCAGCCGAGGTGGAGCACTCCGGCGCGCGCTCCGAGCGCTGCGGCAGCCTGCAGTCCGGCGGCGGCGCCGGCCACGGCCTCCCGGCGCGCGGCGGCGCTGGCGGGGTCGATCACGGACCAGCGCCGGTTTTCGGCTCGCAATGCGGGCACTGATGGGTAGAAGGGCAAATGCACCGTGCCCGCGCGCAGACCGTGGTCCCTCAAACGCCCGCCGAACTCCTCGAGGGCGTGCGCGTCTCGCCAAGGCACGTGCGGTTCAGCCAGCCAGACCTCGACCGTCGCGTACCCCGACGCCGCCAAGGCCCGCAGGGCGGCGGCGTCCAGGGCTGCGTAGACCAGCAGGTGGGTGGAGAGGGTCAGCTCCATTTTGCGCGATATCCTAGGACCCGATGATTGCCATCGCCCTGCTTCTGGCGCCGGTGCTCGTTCCCATGCAGAACGAGACGGTGCAGGACTTCAAGCGCTATTACAAGAAGTTCGAGGAGACTTGGGAGCGCGTCGAGGCGATCCGGGCCCTCGACGGCATCGACGACCCCGCGGTCCCCGAGGTCTTGTTGCGCTACAAAGTGCTCACCGACCCCGAGCCGCCGATCGCCGCGGCCGGGCTCGAGGTCCTCAAGCGCTTGCCGTCGCTGAGTGCGCGGATGCCGCTCAAGCTGATCCTCGAAGAGGGCAAGCCGGCCGGGGAAGTCGCTCTGATCGCGCGCGCCGCAGGGGAAGGCAAGTGGCAGGAGTTCGCGCCCTTGTTGGCGGCTCAGCTCGCCTCGAACGACGACGACGTCCGCTTGTGGGCGGCGACCTCGTGCGGGCTGCTCGGCGTGGTGGCGTCGATCCCCGCAATCGGCGCCCTGGTGGTCGACGACGCGAACAAATTGGTCCGCGTGGCGGCGATCGACGCGCTGGGCCTCGTCGGCAAGGGCCACGAGGACGCCGCCGGCCCGTCCTTGGTCGCGGCGTTGCGCGACGACGCGCTCGAAGTGCAGACCGCCGCGTGCCTGGCGCTGCGCAAGGTGCGCACCAAGCTCGCGATCGCCGAGCTGATCGACCTCATGGAGAACGGCGAGGGCCGCATTCTCGAGCATATCTACCCCACGCTGCTCGAGATCACGGACATGCAATTCGGCGACCAGCCGGCGCTTTGGCGCAATTGGTGGCAGAAAGCGGAAGCAAGCTATGCGATTCCGAGCGACGCCGAATTGGACAAGCGCCGCGAGGCGCGGGCGCAGACCAACGCAGAATACCGGCCGACCAAGAAATCCGCGACGTTCATGGGGATCGATACGCCCAGCCAAAGGGTCGTGTTCGTGCTCGACGTTTCGGGTTCGATGGAAGACCACGTGGTCGACGAGGAAGCGTTCCGCGAGCGCGGCCACACGAGCTTCTCCAAGCTGGAGATCGTGAAGGAGGAGCTCGCGCGCACGATCGAAGAACTGGGCGGCGACGTCGACTTCAACATCTACGCCTTCGCCGGCAAGGTCTACCAGTGGCGCAACGGCCTGGCCACGGGAAACTCGCTCAACCGCCGGAGCGCGAGCAACTTCGTGCGCAAGCTCAAGGCGATCGGCGGTGCGTCTTCCGGGGCGCTGGCCTCCGCCGGCCTGACCGGCTCGGCGGGGACCGACGACGGCCGCACCAACACCTACGCCGGCCTGCTCGCCGCGCTAGGCATCGAGCTGGACCGCGCCGGCGAGGCCGTCACGCCGTCTTCTTCCGAGGGTGTGCGGTCGCCGGTCGACACCATCTTCTTCCTCTCCGATGGGCGGCCCAGCATCGGCCAGCTGGTCGATCCGGACGACATCCTCGAGAGCATCACCGAGCTCAACCGCTTCCGGCGGATCACGATCCACACCATCGCGATCGGCGAATTCCAGAAAGACTTCATGCTCGATCTGGCCCGCCGCAACGGCGGGGTCTTCGTCGACCTGGGCCGGTAGTCCGGGGGCCGGCGGCGGGCCTGGAATCTCCTTGGCGGGCGGCGCGGCGCGGCCCTAGACTCTTTCGCTCGCTGGCCGCCTTGACTCCCCTCGTGAACGATGGGCATAATGGCAGCTCGCGCCGGGGCGTGGCTCAGTTTGGTAGAGCGCTGCGTTCGGGACGCAGAGGTCGGAGGTTCGAATCCTCTCGCCCCGACCATGTCCCCGGCCTGCGGACCGGAGTGACCGGGTTCTTGGACCCGTTGCCCGATCCGTTTTCCACTTCCCTTCCGAGGGCTCCCCAGCCGGGGAGAGCGATCGCCTTCGCGGGGCGCCGCGACGCGCGCTTCCGCAATTGCCTTCGGAAACTCTGCTGACCTCCAAGACATCGGAGAGTCTGTGACTGAAGACCTGGGTCCTGCCCGGCCCAAGCGTCGCCGTAGGCGGCGCAGGCGCAACGCGCCGGCCGAAATTCGTGCCGTCGACGGGAAGAATTCCGCAATCGAGGCGGATGGAGCTTCCGTTGCGGCCGGAGAACCGTTCGTGCACGCTTCTCCGGCCAGCGCGGACGGGGCGCCGCGCCGCTCGCGGCGCGGTCGAGGCGGGAAGTCCAGGCCGCAGGCCGACTCCGTCCCGAGCGGCGAGTTGGCCGAAGTGCGCGGCCTGTTCGAGCTTCGCAAGGACGGAACCGGTTTCCTCCGCCAGCCTGGTCGCAATCTCGAACCGCACCCCAGCGATCCGGTGGTGCCCTTGGCGACCGTGCGCAAGCTGCAAATCAAGGTCGGCAGCGAAATCGTCGGCCGCGCGGCAGCCGGCGGCAAGGCGCCGCTGGTGCGCTTCGTCGACACGATCGACGGTCTGACGGCGGCCGAACAGCGGCATCGCAACGGCTTCAAGAAGCTCACCGTCATCGATCCCGACTTCCACTACGAGCTGGGAACGCACCCTCAAGACGGCCAGGTTTCGATGCGGATCGTGGACCTGCTGTGTCCGATCGGACGGGGGCAGCGCGCGCTCCTGGTGGCGCCTCCGCGGTCGGGCAAGACGACGATCCTGCAGCAGATCGCGAACGGGATCGAAGCGCTCTACCCCGACGTGCACTTGATCGTGCTGCTCATCGACGAGCGGCCGGAAGAAGGCACGAACTGGCGGCGCACGGTCAAGAACGGCGAGGTCTACGTCAGCACGCTCGACCGGACCGCCAAGGAACACGTCGCGCTGGCCGAGATCGTGCAAGCCCACGCCGAGCGGCTCGTCGAAGCCGGCCGCGAGGTCGTGATCCTGCTCGACTCGATCACGCGCCTCGCGCGCGCCTACAACAACACGATGGGCAGCGGCGGCAAGACGATGTCGGGCGGCCTCGATTCGCGGACGATGGCGCGGCCCAAGGCTTTCTTCGGCGCGGCGCGCAACACCGAGAACGCCGGCTCGTTGACCATCGTCGCGACCTGCCTCGTCGACACCGGATCCCGCATGGACCAGGTGATCTTCGAGGAGTTCAAGGGCACCGGGAACATGGAGCTGGTCCTCGACCGGAAACTCGCCGACCGGCGCGTCTATCCGGCGATCGCGGTCGACCGGAGCGGCACCCGCAAGGAAGAGCGGCTCCTGTCGCGGAACACCTTGCGCAAGGTCAACATCTTGCGCCGCGTGCTGAGCCGCATGCGACCTTTCGAGGCCTTGGAACTGCTGGTCGACCGCCTGCAGCGCTTCCCTTCGAACCAGGAGTTCCTCGCCGCGTTCTCGATGGACGATGTCGAGTGACGCCGGCGGGGGAGCGACGGCTGTCGTCGATGTCCGGGGACTGGAAAAGTCCTACGGGCCCGTGCAGGCACTCCGTGGCATCGACTTCACGGTCGCGGCCGGCTCTGTGGTCGGTTTCCTGGGTCCCAACGGCGCCGGCAAGACCACGGCCATGAAGATCCTGACCGGCTTCCTGGCAGCCGACGCCGGGAGCGCCCGCGTGTGCGGGATTCTGGTCGAGGAACACCCGCTCGAAGCCAAGCGGCGGATCGGCTACCTGCCGGAGAACAACCCGCTCTACCCCGAACAGAAAGTCGCGGACTTCCTCGCCTTCGCCGCGCGCGCGCGCGGCCTGTCGGGTCCGGCGCGCCGTGCGGCGCTGGAACGGGTCGCGGAGCGCACCGGCTTGCAGGCCGTGTGGCGGCGCCCGATCGGCGAGTGCTCCAAGGGTTTCCGGCAGCGCGTCGGGCTGGCGCAGGCGCTGGTGCACGACCCCGACCTGCTGGTGCTCGACGAACCCACCAACGGACTCGATCCGCTCCAAGCCGCCGAAATGCGTGCGCTGGTCCGTGAACTCGGCGAGAGCAAGACGGTGCTCCTGACCAGCCACGTCCTGCCTGAAGTCGAGGCGCTGGCGGAGCGCGCAATACTCATCCATCACGGCCGCAAGGTCGCCGATGCGCCGCTCTCCGAGCTGGGCCTGACCGGCCGCGGCCTCGAAACGCGCGTCGCCGTGCGCGGCGGCCGCGCGGCGCTCGAAGAATTGCTCCAAGAGGCCGGCGCACAGTGGCTCGAAGCCCAGCCGCATCCTTTCGGCGACGAAGGCTGCGCGGCGGCCCTGGCCGAAGTCGATGGCTGCGGCGGCCTGGAAAGGATCGCGGCGACCGCGGCGGCGCGAAGAGTTCCGCTGATCGAACTCGC
Source organism: Planctomycetota bacterium (assembly GCA_036396955.1). Taxonomy (GTDB): domain Bacteria; phylum Planctomycetota; class UBA1135; order UBA1135; family UBA1135; genus DASWJW01. Next base: position 10,116 of record DASWJW010000064.1, on the reverse strand, counting down.
CCCGCGCGCGGCCGGGCTGGCCTCGCTGTTCCGGCGCCTGCAAGAGGACCAGGATTGAGGTCCTTCGTCATCGCGCGGCGCGAGTGGCGTTCGGCGTTCGACACGCCGGTCGCCTACGTGCTGCTGGCGTTCCTGCCCGCCGTTCTTGCGGCCTTCTTCTTCGTGGTCGGATCCTTCTTCGACGAGCAAACCGCGTCGCTGCGCCGCTTCTTCGAGAACCTGCCCATGCTGATGGTGCTGGCCGCGCCGGCGACCACCATGCGTTTGTGGGCCGAAGAACGCCGCTCCGGCACGGAGGAGCTGCTGATGACCTATCCCTTCCGCGTCCGCGAGCTCGTCTTGGGAAAATTCCTGGGAGCGCTCGGCCTGCTCGCGCTCGCCTTGACGTTCACGCTAGGAGTTCCGTTCACGGTAGCGTTCCTTGGCGACCTCGACTGGGGGCCGGTGATCGGCGGCTACTTGGGCGCGCTCCTGCTCGGTGCGGCAAGCGTGGCCGTGGGGCTGTTCTTCTCGGCGCTGACGCGCAACCAGATCGTCGCCTGGCTGCTCGGCGTGACGGTGCTGCTCGCATTCAACTTGATCGGCATCGCGGCGACGGCCACCGCGGTCCCGCCTTGGTTGTCGGCGCTGTTCCTCGACCTGGATTTCGGCGCGCGCTTTGCGAGCATCGCCCGCGGCGTCCTCGACCTCCAGGACGCGGCCTTCTTCGGCGGCGTGGCGGCGGTCTTCCTGTGCTGGAACGGGCTCGTCATCGAAGCCCGGCGCTGGAGCTAGGCCTTGGGCTCGCGCACCCGTGAAGTCCGCGCCCAAGCCTGGCTCAGCGCCGTGCTGGGTGCCGGTATCGCCGTTGCTGCCCTGCTCCTCATCGGCGCGGTGCGCGCCCGGATCGACTTGAGCGGCGACCGCGAGTACAGCCTTTCGCCGGCCACCGAAGCCCTGCTCGGGCGCCTCGAGGACCGCTTGCAGCTCAAGCTCTATTTCAATCGCGACGTGGAAGGCGCCGAAGCCCTTCTTCCGGCGCGTGCGGCGATCGAGGACTTTCTCGAGGAATTGCGCGCCCACGCCCCGGGCATGGTTTCGCTCGAGATCGTCGATCCCACGGCCGACGCGCTCGCCGCGAGCCACGCCGAGCTCGTCGGAATCGTTCCGCTGCCGCTGACCAACCAGGAAGTCGGCAGCATGAGCTACCTCGAGGTCTACCAAGGTCTGGAGATGCGCTACCAGGACCGCAACGAGGTCGTGCCTTTCCTGGTGCCGGCCGAACTCGAATTCGCCGTGACGGTTCGGCTCGCCAACCTGTTGCGCGGCGTGCGTCCGGTGATCGGGTTCCATTCCCGCGAGCCGCGGCTCCCGCCGCTCGTTCCGGGCATGGAGTTGCCGGTTCCGGAAGGCCGGATCTTCGAGAATTTCCGGGAGTTGCTCGGCCGGCGCTACGGGATCCGCGATCTGGACTTGACGACCGGGGAGCCGATCGGCGCCGACGTCGCCGCACTGGTGGTGGCACGGCCCGAAGACCTGAGCGAGGTGGAAGTCTTCGAGATCGACCAATTCCTGGCGCGGGGCGGGCACGTGCTGGCGCTCGTCGACCGGTCCGATTTCGATCCGCGCAGCTTGGAGCGGCGCGTGGTGCACACCGGCCTGGACGACTGGCTCGCCGCCTACGGCGTCGGCGTGCCCGAGCAGCTGGTCTGGGACCAGAAAGCCAATGCGGTGCGGGTCGGCACGCGCACCGTCGAGCTGCCCGATGGCCGCCGGATGCCGACCCCCGTCGTGCTCGATTACGGGCTCTGGCCGCTGCTCGGCGATGGCGCATTCTCGCGCGAGCACGCGGCGACCGGCAGCATCGACCAGGTGAAGATCTACTGGGCGCAGCCCGTGGTCGTCACGCGCCCGCCCGCGGGTGTGGCCGCCGAGACCTTGATGCGCACTTCCGCGCAGTCGTGGCTGCTCGCGCCGGACACCTCGGTCGCGCTGAGTCCGGGCAACGTCGAGCGTCTGCGGGCGCTGGCCGTGTCGAGCGGACCGCCCGGCTCGATCGGCGTGGGAGCAGTTCTGCAAGGCGCCTTCCCGAGCACGTTCTCGTCGCCGCCGGCGGGGCTCGAGTCCCGCGAAGTCGTCTCGGCCGCAGCTCCCGGCCTGCTGATCGTGATCGGCGATGCGGACTTGTTCCGCAACGGCCTGGTCATGGATGCGAACAGCCAGAACGCCGACCTCGCGCTCAACCTGATCGACTGGCTCGCACAGGACGAATCGCTCATCGGCTTGCGGTCCCGTGGCAAGACCGAGCGCCGGCTGCGCGACTTCTACGGCGAGTGGATCGAAGCTCGCGGTGGCTTCACCACCAGCGACGCGGACAACCAGGAACTCGACCGCGCGGCCAAGCGCCACGTTCGGCACCGACGCCTCGCCTACGGCTGGGCGAACGTGCTCGCCCCGGCCTTGCTCGTGCTGTTCGGAGGCCTGTTCCACGTCTTGCGCAGCCGCGGTGCGGCCCGGCGGGGCCGCCAGGAGGCGGCGGCGCGATGAGCCCGCGCAACCGCGTCCTCCTGGTCGTCTTCGTCCTGCTCGGTGCGGCGGCGCTAGCCGTTCTCCAGCCTTGGCGCGGGGACGCCTTCGCGCGCACGGCGGCGCGCGTGCGGCCCCTGTTTCCCGAGCTCGACGAACGGCGCCAGACGATCGCACGCATCGAAATCGATAGCGGCGCGGCCAGCACCCGGCTCGAATTGACGGATGCCGGCTGGATCGTGCGCGACCGCTTCGACCATCCGGCGGACGGGACGCGCCTTGCGGACCTCGTCGACGTTCTGGCAGCGCTCGACGATCGCGAGATCGTGGCGACCGAACCCGCGAGTTTCGCCACCTACGAAGTGCGCGAAGGCGACGGCACGCGAGTCCGCGTGTGGGACCGCGAAGGCCGGCTGCTCGCCGACCTGATCGGCGGCGCGCTGCGCCACCAAGACGTCCTGCCGGGCGGGCCCGCCTTGTTCGAGTTCTACGTCCGGCCCGCGGCCCGCGACCTCGTGCTGCTGACCCAGGAATGGCACGTGCCCAGCGCCAGGCCCGAAGACTGGATCCTGGGCCGCTTCCTGCCGCCCGATGCCGTGAGCAAGATCCGTTGGATCCAGCGCGACGACCGCCAGTCGGATCAGGACTGGCGCGTGGTCCGCGACGAGACCACAGGCGCCGCGGCCCCGGAAGGCGGGGCGCCGCACTGGCGAATGGTGGCTCCCGAGGACCGCCCGGCGCTGGACTACGCCGCCGAGTCGACCGCTTTCACCTTGAGCTCGATGCGCGCCGCCGACGCCGCCGGCCGGCTCGCCGAAGGCGCCACCGAGCCGGCGGCGGAATTCGGTTTCAGCACCGACGTCTTCCGTGCCGGCATGGGCGAGGGCAGTTTCGAAATCCATCTCGGCGCGCCCGCCGGCGACGGGGGACATTACGCGTGGGTGCCCGGCAACCCCTTCGTCTACGTGCTGGGAGACTTCGAAGTCGGGCAGCTGCGGCAGCCCGTCGCGGCGATGCTCCCGGGCGGAGACTGAAGGCCCCCTGGATCACGGCCCGATATCATGCGCTCCCGAGCGCGCGTGCCGTGCGCACCGCCATGCCGCATCCTCGTTCCGCCGCCGGCGTCGACCCAGGGCTGGTGCCCCAGGTCCGGGGCCTCGAATCCCAATGGCTTGAGATCCGTGCGGAGATGGAGGCGCTGCCGGCTGGTAGCTTCAAGCCCTGGCCGCAGCACGACCACCGCTTCATGAGCGGAGTGCTGCTGTCGCACTACGGGCGCGACCTGCCGGTCGCCGCGCGCTGCCCGCGCACCATGGCGGCGCTGCGCAAGCTGCCGAACTTCGTGAACGCGGGCTTCCAGTCCGTCGCGGCGGGCGGCCATCTGCTGCCGCACCACGGTTCGACCGCCGGCATCCTGCGCGGCCTGCTGCCGCTCACGATGTCGGCTGACGGCGACAACTGGATCAAGGTCGCCGGACAGAAGCACGTCTATCGCGAGGGCGAGGTGTTCCTCCTGCTCGACACTTCCCTGCACGAAGTCCGCAACGAGAGCTCGGTTTCGCGCACGGTGCTGGCGTTCGACCTGTGGCTGCCGATGCGCGTGCCCGGCGACCGCTTGCGCCGCATCAAGCACCGGATCGCCGCGCGCTTCCTGCGCAAGCGCAGCGCGGTCATGGAATTCAAGAAACAGCACTACGAAGACGGCGACGGCCGCGCGCCGGACGACCGCTAGTCCTGGCGCCGAGAGGGGGGCCGCTTCGCGGGCGACTTCTTGGCCGCCTTCTTCTTGCGCGTCGTCGCCTTGGCCTTGAGGCCCGCGACGTAGTCGCAGCTCGCGGCGAAATACTTGCGCCACAAGGCCGGCTTGGCCCATACCGTTTCCGGCACCAGCGCGTATTCCTTCATCACCGTGCCGTATTGGACGCACTCCCGGGCCCGGTGCTTCTGCATGAACTCGGCGCGGTCGGCCGCGGACAGGCGCAGCGCCAGCGCACTGGTCTTGGTGAGGAAGTTCGCCATGTTCCCCTTCATCGAGGAGTAGGGATTCATGGCGCCTTTCACGACCAGGCCGGCGCGCGTGGCGATCAGCTTCTCGTAGCACGCGAGCTTGGCCTTGGGAACAGGGCAGTCCTTGGAAACCATCAGGATCGCTCGGGAGCTAGCGCAATCCGGCGAGATCCTGCAGCTGGCGCCAGTTGCGGCGCCGGTCCTCGCAGCCTTGGAGCAGGGTCTCGCTCGGTTCGCCGTCGGCGCCGAAGTTCTTGGCGAAGCGCCCTTCGGTGCGGGCGAAATCGACGAAGGTCAACGGCTCCTCGCTCTTCGGATTGACGTACCAGTCCTCCTTGAGCGCCGGGTTGCCCTTCAGGTCGAGGCGCTCGGCGAAAGTCTCGCCCTTGCGCGGATCGTAGACCAGCAGCGGGAACGCGCGGCTTTCGACGGCCAGTTTCGCCTGGTGGGACGCCATGTCGTCGCCGACGCCGTGCTCGGGCTGGCAAGTGGTGAACACGTTCACCACGGCGGGACCCGGGTACTCGTTGGCGGCCAGGATCGCGCGGTAGAAGTGGTTGTAGTGCGCGGCCGTCGTCTGCGCGACGAAGACTTCCGGGTGCATCATGCAGATCTGCGCCAACTCCTTGCGGCGCTCCGACTTGCCCGCGTGCGCCTTGCCGTGAGCGGCGAGCTTGGCTTCCTGGCCGGTGAACGAGGAGCTCGAGGCCTGGCCGCCCGTGTTGGAGTAGACCTGCGTGTCGAGCACCAGGAACTTGATGTCGAGGCCGGCTGCGAGGACCCGCGACAGCGCCTGGAAACCGATGTCCATCATGGCGCCGTCGCCGCCGATGACCCACAGCCGCTTGTCCGTCCAGCCCATCTGGTTCCAGCGCAGCCGCACGCCCGCCGCGGTGGTCGCCGCGTTCTCGAACAAGGAATTGAGCCAGGGGATGCTGTACGGATTGAACGGATAGGTCGAGGCGTAGACCGTGTTGCAGCCGGTTGCCGCGACCAGGCCGATGTTCTCCTTGCCGTGAACGAAAGAGGTCGCCGCCAGCATCATCCGCAGCGCGCTCGCCTCGCCGCAGCCCATGCACGAGCCGGCGCCGCCGACGAAAGTCTCCAGGCTGCGCTCGGCGAGCATCATGTCGGAGAGCACGCGTTCGTTGACGAATTCGGCAGGCGTTTCGGGCAGCGACTTGTAGAAGTCGAAGTCGGCCTGGTGGACGTTCAAGCCCTGGACCGATTTGGGCTCCATGGTGAGCGCGGCGCGGTCGCCGCAGACTTCGACGCATTCGCCGCAGCCCTTGCACTTGGTGGGGTCGATGAAGATCCCGAACATCCCGGGCGTGGCGGCCTTCTTCTTGGGAATGTCGAAGAACTTGCGGGTCGAGGCGAAGTGCGCGCCGAGGCGCGTCGCGGTGGCGTCGTCCTGCATGCCGAGCCGTGTTGCCAGCTGGTCGTCGGGCACCACCTTGGCGAGGATCGCGGTGTCGGGGCACTCGATCACGCACTCCATGCAGCCCACGCAGTTTTCGGCGAGCAGGATGGGGATGTCGGGCGCGATATGGGAGAAGTCCCGCAGCGCGGCCGTCGCCGCGGGAATGATCGAGCGGGCCACGAAAATGTCCGCGGGCAGCTCGTCTTCGGCGCAGCCGCGGTTGTAGCAACCGACGACGCGCTCCTCGAAGTCCGCGACGTCGAGGTGCGGCGTGACGGCGGGGTCCCAGTCGAACAGCCGCAGGTCGGCCGCTTCGGCGCCGGTACTGTTGCCCGAACGCGCGGAATCTTGGGTCGGTTCGGTGCGGCTCATGACAACAGTACGCTCTTGGCGCCTTCCATCACGCTACGGGGAATCTCCAGGGCGCCGGCGTAGCCGCGGCGCACGCACTCCAGGTTCTCGGCGACGACCTTGTCGCCGCGCTTGCCGAAGTACTTGTGCAGGCTTCGCTCCACGCCCTCGTGGAGCGCCTCGAAATCCATGCCGGCCTCGCCGGCGAACGGCGCGACCTTGAGGAAGACGCCGAGCAGCACGATGCCCTGCATCCGCTGCACCAGGTCGGGCTTGCTCGCGATCTCGCGGGCTACGGCCACGGTGTCGAGAAAGTAGACCCGCGCTTCGAGTTCGAGGAGGCGCGCGCGCGCGGGCTCGGGGATCTGCTGCCAGACGTCCTCCGGGTCCGCGCTCTCCGATTGCAGGAACACCCTCCCGTGCGGTTGCAAGCCCAGGAGCGGGTCGCCTTGGTGAAATGCGTGCACGTCGTTGAGCGGGATGAAGTCGACTTCGTGCAGCTCGCAGTGGCTGCGGATGTGGTCGCTGGCGATCGTCAGGTAGTAGGTGGTCGGCAGGCCCTTCTTCTCGCTGCCGTATTTGGGATAGGCCTGGACTTCGAGGTCGAAGATCTCGGCGACCAGGCTCGCGATCACCTTGTTGGTGGTGACGGAGCCGTAACCGCCGATGGAATGGCCGCGCATGCTGAACGCGCCCGCGGGGCGCACGTCGGGGTCGCCGTGCGGCTCGATCGCGGTGGGGTGGTGGATCCCCAGCGTGAAGTAGCGGCCGGCGGCGGTCACACGGCCCTTGAGGCAGTGCTCGAACAGCGCCAGGAATTGGCCGGGCCGGACGTCGCGCGAACCGAGGCCCGCTGCACCGGCGTAGAAGACCGGGATCCTGGCGAGCGGCGGATAGCCGGGCTTGCCGCTCGCGGCGTCGAACAGCGCGCCCTTCACCTCGAGCGCCAGCGGGTTGTCCTGCGCCGGGGGGTTGTCCATGCGCTCGACCACCGCGATCGCGCGCGCGCGCTGCAGAGCGCGCACGACTTCCGGGCCGGGGAAGGGGCGGAAGGCGGTGATGTTCAAGCAGCCGACCTTGGTGCCGAGCCGTTCGCGCGCCCAGTCGACCGTCGCCGCGCAGGTCTCCATCAGGCTGCCCATGCCGACGATCACCAGTTCGGCGTCCTCGCAGCGGTAGGCGTCGATGAGGCCGCGCTTGCGGCCGGTGAGCCGTTCGAATTCGTCGAAAGCGTCTTGCAGGGCCGGCTGCATGCGGTCGTAGAACGCGCGTTGCGCGATCTTGCCCTTCATGTAGCTGTCCTGGTTCTGGACCACGCCGGTCATCATGGGGTTCGCCGGGTCCATCAAATTCATCAGGTGCTTGCGCGGGTCGCCGACGAAGCGCTTCATCAATTCCGGTTCGAGCAGGAGCACGTTCTCGACCGTGTGGGTGGTCAAGAATCCGTCCATCGCGTTCATGAACGGGGTCTCGCAGGCTTCGGCCGCGCGCCGTGCGATCAAGGCTAGGTCACCGGCCTCTTGCGCGTTGCGGCCGAACAGGATGCCCCAGCCGCAGTCGGCGACCGCCATCACGTCGTCGTGGCCGGCGTGCACGTTGAGCGCCTGGCTGGTGAGCGCCCGCGCTCCGATGTGGAACACGGCGGGCAAACGCTTGCCCGCGATCGTGTAGAGCACCTCCTTCATCAGGACCAGGCCCTGGCCCGACGTGAAGTTGGTGACCCTTCCGCCGGCCGCCGCAAAGCCCTCGCAGGCCGAAGCGGCGCTGTGTTCGCTTTCCGGTTCGAAGAACGCGAGCGGCGTGCCCCAGAGATTCTTCTTGCCCGCCGAGACGGCGTTCTCGAAGCCCTGGCCCATGGTGGTGGACGAGGTGATCGGATAACCGCACGCAGCTTCCGAAACATGGGTCTCGACCCAGGCGACCATCGCCGCGGCATCCGCCGTGGTGGGCTCGCCGGGGAATTCGGCTTTCGATTGGAGCATCGGCCCTCGGGAAACAGCAGGGCGGGGAGGCGAAGCGCCGACCCCGTCGGGAGCACGGATCCCTTGCACCGCTGACGTCTCGGAGGGCCAGCCGGGGCCGTGGATCCGTACCGCCACGCTATCAGAATCCGTGGCGGGGACTTCGTCCATCCGGATCTAAGCCCTGGCGCTTCGGGGAGAAACCCCAAGCACCGCGACGCGGGCCTGCGTGCCCCGGAACCGTGGGCTCAGGCGTCCGAACCGAATTGGTGCGGCCACAACTCGCGCCAGGCCGGCGCGGGCCTGCCGTCGATCATGCTTCCGGCGAGCCGTTCGTACGCGGCGCGGCCCAGGCGTACTTCTCCGAGTGCGGTTTCGGCGAGCACCTTGCCGACAGCGTCGAAGATCGCGGCGGCGTCGAGCGCCTGGTACCGGAAGATGTCGGTGGGGGTGCCCGACTTGCTGAATTTGCGGACGGCGAGGGCTTCCTGGCGGACGCCGAGGATAGAGCCGGCGTTGTCGAGCAGGCCTTCTTCGCCGTCGGCGACCGAAACGATCGGCACGTGGCGCGCGGCCAGCAGAGCGGCGCCGGCGCCGTCGAGTTCGCCTGTGGCCTCGAGGTGCAGCGCGCCGTCGATGCCGAGTCTGCGGAGCTGGGCATAGCCGTCGCGCTGTGCGAAGCGGCCGACCAGCAAGTCGGCGCACGTGACCACGACCACGTCGGCGTGGACGCCCTTCTCCAGCAACGCGTCGCTGGCTTCGATCGCCTGGTCGACGAGCGATCCCATGGCCAGGACCACCACCACGTTCTCGCCGGGCCGGTAGCCCGGCTCGCCGCTCCGGTCGACCAGCTTGTAGCCGCCGGCGAGCACGTCCTTGCGGACCGCAGCCTCGAGTTCGGGCTTGGCGACGCCTTGGAATCGCGGCTGCGCCCGCAAGCGGCCCAGGAACTGCTTCTGGTTGATGCCGCGCGTCACCGCGCGCACCAGCACTCCGTTGCGATCCACGATGTCGCCTTCGACGTGGCGGCGGATCGCGTCGGCGAGGATCCATTCCATCTCGCGCGCGAAGCACGGCTCCCAAGTGATGAGCCCGGGCATCTGGATGTCGCTCTTCCAGGAGTGCTGCGCGCCTTCGGGCGACAAGGTCACGCCCGAGGGCGTGCCCAGCAGCAGAAACGAGCTTCCCCAGTAGAGGTTGTAGTAGAGCTGGTCGAGCGCGCGCTTGATGAAGAAGTCGTAGACCGTCATCATCGGCAGGAAGGGCACGCCGGTGAGCGCCGCCATCTTGCCGAAAGCGCCGAGCGCCGACATGCAGTTGGCTTCGGCGATCTCGAAACGGATGTGCCGCGTCCACGGATCCGCGCGCATGAACAGTTCCGGCCGCCCGCGCTGCTTGAAGTCGGACTCGGTCTCCAAGTTCTCTTCGTGCTCGGGACCGTAGATCTTGGCGTCCATCGCCGGATTGATGTTCGTGCTCGTGCCGACGTCGGGGGAGAGCGTCATGCACAAGTCGGCGACCTCGGACCAGCGCAGGTCGCTCTCGTCCAAGTCGCGGCCGGGGTCGCGGCCGGCCGCGGCGAGTTCGTCCCACGTTCCGACGCGGACCAGCTTGCCGGCGACCTGGCCCCACAGCCACTGCGTGTGCGCCATCGGCACCAGGTCGAGGTTGATGCCGAACTCGTCGGGCAGCGGCAGCGTGGGGGCGAGCTTGGCGGCGACGCTGGCGCGGTTCTCGGCGATCCGCTGTTCGCTGGCCTCGACGCCGGCGCGCAATTCGCGACGCCGTGCGGCCAGGAAGGCGAGTTCGGGGCCCTTGGCTTTCCAGTTGCCGCGGGGGTCGTACGGCGCGTCCATTGCAAGGCCCTGT
>DASWJW010000063.1:0-2406 GCA_036396955.1 Planctomycetota bacterium | reverse complement strand
TCGGCATGGGCATCGACAAGCCCGACCTGCGCCTGCTGCTGCACGTGCACATGCCGCGCGCTTTCGAGGACTACTACCAGGAATTCGGCCGCGTCGGCCGCGACGGCGCGCAGAGCCGTGCGGTGATCCTGTGGCGCGGCTCCGACTACCGCACGCACGACTTCCTGATCGGCAAGGGCCAGGAAGAAGGTGCCGACCCGGTGCAGACCGAAGGCTCGCGACGCCGGCTGCACCGGATCTACGACGCCATGCAGAGCCGCGTGTGCTTGTGGCGGCGCGTGCTCGAGTACTTCGGCGATCCCGACGCCGTGCGGCTCGTCGCCGGCTGCGGCCAGTGCTCGCGTTGCCTGGACCAGGAGCCCGCCGAAACGCTCGAAGGCGCCGCGCTCGCCACGGCCACCACCATCCTGACCGGCGCGCGGCAGGTGGGCGGCCGCTACGGCCGCAAGAAGCTCGCGGCGATCCTGCGCGGCAGCCGCGCGCAGGGCATTCCGGTCAACCTGCCTTGCCACGGCTTGCTCGCCGCCGAATCGGGACCGCGGGTCGAAGCGGTGGTCCAGGCGCTGCTCGACGCCGGCTTTCTGCGCATGGAAGGCAGCGAGTACCCGCTGGTGCAGGTCACCGTGCGCGGCGTCGAAGTTCTCGAGGACGGCGCTCCGATCGAACTGCACTGGCCGCTGGCCGCGCCGGCGCGGGGGCGCGGCACGCGCGTGGCCGGCGGCGGCGACAGCCGGGTGGTGCTCGACGACGACGCTGGCGTCGACCTCGATGCGAGCAGCTTGGGCTGTGCGCTCAAGGACTGGCGCTTCGAGACCGCGGCCGCCAGCGGCAAGCCGGCCTACACCGTGTTCTCCAATCGCACTCTGCAGGCGCTGGTGGCGCTGCGGCCGGCCAACGAAGCCGAGATGCTGGAAGTGAAGGGCGTGGGGCCCGCCAAGTTCGCGAAGTACGGCGACGAAGTCCTGGCGCTGATCGCGGAACATTCATGAGCGCGCGCGTCGTGGTGGTCGGGGCCGGCGCCCTCGGCGGCTGGGCGGCGCTCCACTTGCTGCGCGCTGGTGCGCAAGTGTCCTTGCTCGAGGCCTGGGGCCCGGGCCACGCGCGAGCGAGTTCGGGCGGCGCGACGCGGGTCTGGCGGCGTTCCTACGGGCCGGACCGCCTGTATTCCGATCTCGCCGGGCGCGGCCTGGAGCACTGGCTGGCGCTAGAGCAGCGCTACCAGGCACGCCTGTTCGTGCGCACCGGGCTCTTGTGGATGGTGGGCGACGAGGACGACGCCTACGAGCGCGCCACGCTCGTCTCGCTCGCCGCCGGCGGGCACGCGCACCACGAACTCGATGCCGGCGCGTTCGCGGCCGCCTACCCGCAAGTGAATCCGGAAGGCGTGCGCTGGGCTTTCGTGGAAGAGGACGCCGGCTACCTGCGCGCCCGGCGCGCGTGCCGAGTCGTGCGGCGCGCCTTCCAAGCCGAAGGCGGCGCGTACCGCACCGGCCACCTCGATCCCGCCGCGCCGTGGGCCGGCGCCGGCACGGGACTGGAACTGCGCCTGGTCGACGGCGAGCGCATCCCTTGCGACCAGGTGCTTCTGGCATGCGGTCCGTGGCTCGGCGCGTTTCTGCCGCCGGCGCTGGGCGAAATCTTGACGGTCACGCGGCAGGAACTCTTCCGCTTCGGCACGCCGCCCGCCGAGCCGCGTTATCAAGCGCCGGCGCTGCCGGTCTTCGTCGATCACGGCCGGCGCTTCTGGTACGGCATTCCCGACGCCGACGGGCGCGGCCTCAAGCTCGGCGACGACACGCGCGGCCCCGCGTTCTGTCCCGACACGGCAGACCGGACCGCGAGCGCCGCCGGAATCGAACGCGCCCGCACGCACCTGGGCGAGCGCTTTCCGGGACTGCAGGGCGCACCGCTGCTCGATGCGCGCGTTTGCCAGTACACGCAGACGCCCGACGGCGGCTTCTTGCTCGACCGGCATCCGGATCAAGCGCGCGCTTGGCTGCTTGGGGGCGGTTCGGGACACGCTTTCAAGCACGCGCCGGCGCTTGGCGAAGCCGCGGCGACCGCCATGCTCGGCGATGGCGCCGCACCGATCCCTCAGTTCGCGCTGGCACGGCTCGCTGCGGGCGCTGCCGCGCATTGGCCGCCACGCCGCTAGGGGAAGCTGGCCTCCTTGGGTGGGTGCGGGTTCTCGGTTCTTGCGTAACGAGTGCCGTCAAGGACGTCGTCGAAATGTGACCGTGCTCCAGGTAGCCGGTCGCCTCCAAGGATGCGATTCCACCCGCCCTGCTGCCCACACGAATCCTGCCCAAGCCGCCTCGAATCCCGCCCGCAGCGCTGGCGTCGCCATGGTTCCTACCAGCGGCGTTGCGACGCTCGAAGAGTGCCGCGTTTCCGATGCCTGGATTG
>DASWJW010000062.1:0-12547 GCA_036396955.1 Planctomycetota bacterium | reverse complement strand
CCCACTTGGGTTCGGGCATCTGGTCGTAGACGGTGCGCGCCGCGCGCGCCATCTTCCAGGTGAGCGTGCCGGCGACGATCATCAGGTCGCACTGGCGCGGCGAGAAACGCATCGCCTCGGCGCCGAAACGAGCGAGGTCGAAACGCGGTCCGACCATGGCCATCATCTCGATGGCGCAGCAGGACAGGCCGAGCGGCATGGGCCACAAACTGTTCTTGCGTCCCCAGTTAACCAGGGACTGCAGCTTGGTGGTGAAGAAGCCCTGGCCGCCTTCCTGCGTCGGCACCGGCGCTTCGACTAACGATCCCATTCGAGACCTCCTCGACGCCAGATGTGCATCCAGCCGACGGCGAGCACCGCCAGGAAGAGGCCGACTTCGACGAGCCCGAGCATGCCGAGGTCGCGGGCGCGCAGCGCCCACAACAACAGGAACAGGGCTTCGACGTCGAACAGGATGAACAAGACCGCAACCAGGTAGTAGTGCACCGAGAAGCGACCGCGCGCGTCGCCGATGGGGTCCATCCCGCATTCGTAGGCGTCGGCCTTGCCCGTGGCCGGACGCATCCGGCCGAGCCAGCCCGTGAACACGAGCAAGCCCGACACGAAGGCCAGCACGAGGGCTAGCCAAACGAGGAGAGGGGCGTACTGCGCCAGCATTTGGACTGGTCCGGGCGGACTGGAAGGGGAAAGATTCTAGTCGTTCCCGCGCACTTCCAAGCTCTAGGCTGCGGCGAATCGAAGGGAAAGACTTGGAGCGGCGGGAGTGGTTCCTTCGACACGCAGCAATGGGAGCAGCCGGATGATCTGGAGCGGTTGGCGTACGCTGCAACCGGAACTCGGGCGATTCCCCGCCCCAAGACCTGTTCGAATTCTGTAACTATCTATGGGGAATGCGGTTGCGCAGGAAGTTGTAAATATTCCCCGTGATTCGACCCGGGCCGGAGATGGGCCGTCCGCCAGCGGTTGCGCAGAACCCTGCAATGGGGTCATGCTGGTCTTCGGTCCGAAATTGACAGCAAGACCGCCCGGCCATCGGTACCCCACTGCAATGAAAAGCCTCCTCGTCGTCATCACCCTCGGATTCGGCCTGCTCGCCGCCTTGATCCTGGCGGGGCCGCTGGTGTCCGATCCGGCGCCCAGGAGTGTCGATCTGGTCGACGTTTCGGAAGGCATGGCGGACTTGGCCGAGCGAGTGCTGCGCGGCACCGTCCATCTCGACGTGCGCAGCCAGGACGGAGGCGAAGGCGTGCGCGGCCGGTCCCGCGGTTTCGGCACCGGTTTCGTGATCGATGCGGTGCGCGGCCTCGTGGTGACCAACCAGCACGTCGCCCGCGCCATGGATTCCTCCATCAACGTGCGCCTCAACGACGGCCGGGTCACCAGCGGCGACGTGGTCGCCGTCGACGAAAAGACCGACATCGCCGTGGTGCGCATCCCGCCCGGCTTCGCCCGCCACCAGCTCAATTGGGGCGACAGCGACGATCTCCGGCCCGGCAACCTGGTTCTTACAGTGGGCAACCCCTACGAACACCAGGGCACGACCAGCCTCGGAGTGATCAGCGGGCGCGAGCGCGACGACGTCGAGTTGCCCAATGGCGGCTTTCGCGATTTCCTGCAAATCGACGCGTTCATCGACCACGGTTCGTCCGGCGGTCCCTTGGTCGACATGCACGGCCAGGTCGTGGGGGTGAATACGGCGATCTACGGCCAGACCTGGCAGGGAATCGGCTACGCCGTGCCTTCCCAGATGGCCCTGCGCGTCGTCGCCGACTTGATCGAATTCGGCCGTGCTCGCCGCGGATGGCTGGGGATCGAGGGCCTCTCCGTCACGGCGCAGTCCGCGGAAGGCCATGACCTCGACAGGCCGTACGGCGTCGAAGTGCGCAACCTGGTCGCCGGCGGTCCGGCAGAGAACGGGAAGATCCTTAAGAACGACGTGATTCTCGAGGTCAACGGCCGCGAGATCAGCAGCATGGAAAACCTGCGGGCACGGATTGCGTCTTTCTCGCCCAGCGAGACGGTGCGTCTCAAAGTCTGGCGCGACGGCGTGCCGCTGACCCTGAAGGTCATTCTCGGCGAGGTCGAGCCGTAGCCGCCGAAAGTACCTTCGTCCCGGTCCGCACGGCCTCCGCAACCCAGCCGCGCCGCCCTGGATCGGGGTGAAAAAAGCGAGCGCCGCGGTCCTCCCCCGAGGCCGCGGCGCTCTAGTTCATCCCCTTGGATTCCCCATATGGAGCGAATCACTCACTTCCAGCAATTCCTACGCCATGGGACGCCGCTGGTTACCGCGATCCGTCCAAGATTTCCCGGGAGAGGCCGCCAGGGGGCCGGGGAGATCCGCGGCCGGACGCTCAGGCCGTGACCGGAGTCGTCTTCGCGTCCGCCGGGAAAGCCAGGCGCTCGGCTCCGTAGAAGGCGATCGGGTTGTCCCAGACCAGCTTCTGGACGTCCTCGCGCGCCGCGCCGCGCCGCTCGAGAAGGGCGGCCGTCTTGGGCACGTTGAGCGGGTCCGCCTTGCCCCAGTCGGCGCTCGAGTTGAGCATCATGCGCTCGACGCCGAACTCGAAGAACACGTTCACGAAGCGTTCGGGGGTGAGCTTGGTGTCGGGATACACCGTGTGGCCGGCCCAAAAGCCCGCATCGAGGATCAACTTGGTGGTCTCCTCCGTGCTGTGGTCGATCACGGTCGTGGCCGGATCGACCCCCATGTCCTGGAGCACTTCGATCGAGCGCTTGGTCCCTCGGAGTTTGTCGCGGTGGGGCGTGTGGACCATGATCGGCAGGTTCCGTTCCAGTGCCATCTCGACCTGCCGGATGTATGCCTTTTCCTCGGCGGGTGTAATGGCGTCGTAACCGAGTTCGCCGACCGCCACGGCACCCGGGCTGTCTAGGAATTCGGGAAGCGCCTCGAGGACTTCGGCGGCCAGCTTCTCGTTGTTCGCTTCCTTGGGGTTGAGGCCGATCGTGCAGCGATGTTCGATCCCGAATTCGCCGGCCCTCTGCCGCTCGAACTCCAGGATGTGCAAGAAGTAGTCGCGGAAGGTCCCCAGACTGGTGCGGGGCTGTCCCAGCCAGAACGAGGGCTCGACGACCGCCCGGACTCCCGCCAGGTACATGGCCTGGTAGTCGTCGGTGACGCGGCTGATGCAGTGGATGTGGGGGTCTAGGAAGCGCATTTCAGGTCCCGAAGGCGGAATACTAGCGCGATTCGCGATTGTCACCGTATCTTGATGCCGTTCCCCACACACGGAGATCCAATGACTCAAATCCAGTCTCTCGTCGCGGTCGGCCTGGCCGCGGCCCTCATCCTGTCCTCCGCCCCCGCGCAGGACGCCACGATCGCCAAGGCGGACCAAGATGCCGCCAAGATCGCTTCGCCGGCTTCGGTCTTCGGCAAGGTCAAGGTCGGGGACACCCTCGATTTCCTCGCCGAAGTCACCCTCAAGGACAGCACCGGCAAGGACTTCGAGTTCAAGACCTGGTTCAAGTCCAAGAAGGAAGCCCCCGAGAAGGCTCCCCAATTGATCGCGCTCACGTTCTGGTCGAATTCCTGCCCGTACCAGGTCGCCTGGAACCCGGACATCGTCGCCCTGGCCAAGAAGTACCAGGGCCAGCGCGTCAAGTTCGTCGCCATCGACAGCAACGCCGGCGAACAGGGCCAGCTGGACCAGATCAACGCGATCCGGAGCAAGACCGGCCTCGACTTTCCCGTCTTGATGGATGCCGGCAACGTGGTCGCCGACATGTTCGGCGGCAAGACCACCCCGCACTTCTACTTGATCGATCGCAAGGGCACCGTGGTCTACACCGGCGCTCCCGACAACGACCCCTTCGACCGCATGCCGGCGGAAGAGAAGAAGCTCTACCTCGACGACGCCATCAAAGCGACGCTCGCCGGAGAGAAGGTCGCCGTCCCGGCCACCAAGCCGGTTGGTTGCGGCATCAAGAAGGTGAGCAAGGCCGACGCCTGATGCATCCGCAACGGTGCCTGCTGGCCGTGCTCTTCGCCCTGTCCGCCGCGTGCGGGCAGGGCGAAGCCGTTTCCCCCGAAGCCGGCCTTTCGAGTTTCGGCGCCACGGCCTTGCGCGCCGAGATCGATGCCCGCGCCGCCGAGGGCGATCTGCTGGTCAATCTCTGGGCGACCTGGTGTCCGCCGTGCATGGCGGAACTCCCCGCCTTCGCTTCCGTCGCCGCGGAACGCAAGGACCTGGCCTTCCTCGGCGTCAGCGCCGACTGGCCGGTCTCCGCCGGCCGGCGGCCCATGCCCGAGGACATGCAGCGCGTGCAAGCTGCATGGATCGAGCTCGGCATGAGCTTTCCCACGTTCTACTTGGCGTCCGACGACCTGGAAGAGCTCGCCGACGCCCTCGAACTCGAAGACGGCGTGCTGCCGCAGAGCCTGCTTTACCGCGGCGGCGCGCGCGTCGCCGTCCACGGCGGTGAGATGAGCGCGGACGAACTGCGGGCCTTCCTGGCCGCCCATCCCGGCGACTAGCGCTTGCGGCGTCGCGGGCCGCGCGCGGCCTGCCGGCGCTCCTGCGGACCAGGATGGTCTTCGGCGGCGTCCTTGTCCTTGTCGTCGCTCTTGAGCGCTTTCTCGAATTCGGCGAGCCGGGCATCCACGCGGCCCATCACCGAGTCGGCGGGCCAGCTGCCGTCGGCTTGCGGTTCCCCGGCAGGAACGTCGGTGAGCAAGTGGATCGCCTGGTCGACGTTGCGGGCGGTCCACAAGTGGAACTCTCCGCGGCGCACGGCTTCGACCACCTCGCCGTCCAGCATCAAGTCCTCGAGGTTGGACGCGGGAATCAGCACGCCTTGCGTGCCGTTCAGGCCACGCGCCCGGCAGATCTCGAAAAAGCCTTCGATCTTCTCGTTGGCGCCGCCGACGGCGAGCAGCTCGCCGTCCATGCTCACGGCCCCGGTCACCGCGACGTCCTGGCGCACGGGCAAGCGCGCGAGCGCGGAGAGCAGCGCGTAGACCTCGGTGCTGCTCGCCGAGTCGCCGTCGATCGGCCCGTAATTCTGGTCGAAGGTCAGGTTGATCTTGGCCGGGATGGACCGTTTCTGGCCGAAGCGGTTGCGGATGAAGGACTCCAGCAGGAGGACGCCCTTGGTGTGGATCGGTCCGCTCAGCTCGATTTCGCGCTCCACCGACAGCCAATTCTCTTCGCCGGCCGACACGGTCGCGGAAACCCGCGCCACGCGTCCGAATTCGAGCGGGCCGAGCGACACCACCGTGAGCCCGTTGACCATTCCGATGCGTTTCCCGTTCGTAGCGATCAGGTAGACGCCCTCGAACACCATGCGGTTGTGGATCTCGTTTTCCAGCGAGTGCTGACGGACGAAGCGCCGTTCCGCGGCGTCCACGGCGGTCCGGTCGATGCGCGTTCGGCCGGCGCGCCTGGCGTGGTAGGAAGCCTCCCGCGCACAATCGGCGAGGCTCGCGAGGCTCGAGGACAGGCGGTTGCGGCGTCCCGCTTCCCGAGCGGCGCGCTCGACCAGGGCCTGCAGCCCGCTCTTGGCGAACGGCAGCAGACTCTCGCGCCGGCGGATCTCGCGCGCCGCGCGCGCGAGCGCGGCGGCGTGCTCTTCCGTGAGCTTCAAGCTCTCGTCGAACTCGGCCTTCACCTTGAAGATGCGCCCGAAATCGTCGTCGTTGTCCTGCAGCGTCTCGTAGAGGTCGTTGCTGCCGAGCAGCACCACCTTCACGTGGAGCGGAACCGGTTCGGGACGCACGCCGGTGACTCCGAGCGGCGACAGGCTCTCCAGCGCGTGGACTTCGAGCCGGCCGTTCTGCAGGCTGCGCTTGAGCGAACGCCAGACTTCGGCTTCGCGGATCAAGTCGGGACAGTTCAAGACCAGGAAGCCTCCTTCGGCATCCAGGAGCGAACCCGGCCGTACGGCGAGGTGGTAGTGGCCTGGCCCCTCGGCGAGAATGCGGCGTTCGACCGTGCCGAAGAGATTCGAGTAGTTGGGATGCAGTTCGTAGACCGTCGGGCAGCTGCCACCGCTGAGCGACCGGACGACGTTTACCTCGAAGACTTCGATTCCGGGCAGTCGGTTGTCGTCGCGCTCGTCATCGGAATCTTCGGTCTCGTCCGGTTCCGGGACGCCGCCGGCGCCGCGGCGGAACAGCTCGAGATTGCCCAGCGCGAACAATTCGGCATCGTCGAACCAGTTCAGCAGTTTCTCGAGGCCGTCGAACTCGGCGCGGAATTCGTCCATCAGGTCCTCGACCACGTGCCGCGCCCGGTTCACGTCGAGGATCTGCAGCTCGCGGTGCAGGCGCTGGGCGAGCCGCCGCGCTTGGCGCCGCGAGCGTTCGAGCTCGTCGAGCAAGCGGGCCCGGGCGCGCATCCTGCGCCGCAGCTGGGCGACGCTCGGCCGATTGCGGCTCGGGACCTCGTGCAGTTCGTCGGGCGGGACGCCTTTGCCGTCGATGGAAATCCAGATGTCGTGGCGGCTGCCTTCCTCGTCTTCGACTTCGACCAGCGCCAGGCCTTCCGCGCGCGCGCGGCGACCGACGCGGCGGAAGAGCCTGCGCTGGGCTTCGCGATACCGCTGCGCCATGCGCCGGCGGCGTTCGCGGTGGTCTTCGTCGAAGAGCAGCCGCGGCACTTCGGTCCGGAGGGTGCGCAACCAGTCGCGCATGAGTTCTCGCAAGCGCGGGCCCTGGCCGGGCGGCAGCGCCAGATGGTGCGGCCGCAGCGGATCGCCGAAATTGTGCACGAAGACGTGGTCGCGCAGCCCTCCGCAGGGCCGCTCGACGCGCGCGAGGATTCCGCGCACCGCGTCGAGCTTCTCCTCGCCGTGGATTCCAGCGACGAAGACGTTGTAGCCGGGGGCGTCCACGGCAAGTCCCATCTCCAGCGCTTCGACCGCCCGTTCCTGGCCGGTGAGGCCGGCGAGAACGGCGCCTTCGTCGTCGCGGTCGGCTCGGCGCGCCGCGGGAATCCACGCGGCGGGGCAGCTCCAGCGCAGATCGCTCGCGCGTAGCTGGCGGGGTCGGCTGGGGTCGCGGCGGCTCGGCATCGGGTGGAGCTGGGGGCCGACGAGGTCGGGGCCTGCGCCCCCAGCGGCCGCATTGTGCTTCATCGGCCGCTTCGGTCGTCCGGCTGGAGCCTGGCGGCGGCGCTCGGCTCAGCGCGGCGGGCCGGGCAGCTCGAAACGGACCGCCAGGGCCGCGGTCGCCGGGTGTCCAGGCCAGCGGGTCACGAACTTGCGGGCTTCGACCCTGGCATCTTGCGGGCGGCCGGCCTGCACCAGGAGCTCGATCAGGCGCAGACGCAGCCCCGGCAGCTCGGGCCGCTTCTCGATTCCGCTGCCGTAGGCGGCCTCGGCTTGCCCCCAGCTTCCTTGCGCCTGGTAGCTGAGGCCCAGGCCTTCCCACGCCAGCACGTCCTCGGAGTCGAGAGCCAGCGCGGCCCGGAAAGCCGCAACGGACTGGTCGAGCCACTTGCCGCGCTCGGGATCGTCGGGTTCTCCGAAGGCGAGTTCGCCGAGCGCCACGCCCAAACTGCGCTGGGCGCTGGCGTCGCCGGGGAGCGCACGCGCGGCTTCGCGTTGTTCGGTGGCGGCTTCGCGGAGGCGGCCCAGGCGGCGCAATGCTTCACCCAAGCCGATGCGGTAGGCCGGGTCCGGCCGCAACTCCAGCGCACGGTGGAAGTCGGCTGCGGCGCCGAGGGCGTCGCCTTCCTGCAGGCGCACCACCCCGAGTTTCTGGAAGAAGTCCGGCTCGAACTCGGCCTTCCGATCCATGCCGACGAGACCTTGATGGAGCAGCGGCAGGGCGAATCCGCCGAGCAAGGCCGCCGCGAGGCCGGCACGGCGCCGCGGCGCCGTGCTTTTCCGCAGCAAGCCCAGGATTCCCGCCGCGGCGAGCACGGCGACGAAGGGTGCCACCGCCATCCGGTAGCGCGGCGAGTAGAAGAAGATCAGCACGGTCGCCAGCGGCACGGCCATGCCGAGGATCTCGGGCAGCGCGTCGAGGCGGCGGCGCCGGACCAGCGCGGCCAGGCCGACCAGCGCGAGCGGCAGCAGCCAGACCAGCGCGAGAGGCGCCAGCCACAAGCCCGAGCGAAGACCGGAATCGCGCTCGATGGTGGGCATGTAGAGATCGCCGTAATTCACTCCGGCTGCGAACCAGAGCGCCTTGCGCGCGAGCAGACCGACGGCCGCGGCGGGCTCAGCGGCCCACCAGGACAAGCCTTCGTGGAAGAAGTAGCTGCTCGTGGCGTTCCAGCCCGGTTCCGCGGACGACAAGGCAGCCACGCGAAACGCGTCGCGATTCTGCTGGACGCGGTCGCGCGACACGCCGGCGATGGGCTGGTAGACACCGACAGCGCCGTCCGCGTTGCCGTGGCGGAACGTGATTCCGGCCTGCGCGCTCACCGGAATAATCTCGTCGGCGGCGAGGTAGTTGTGGAGCGTGGCCGGAGCGATCGCCGCCGCAGCGGCCAGCAGGCCGGTGGCCATCGCCGACAGCGGAGCCTGCGCGCGCGTGGAGTAGCCCTTCGCATCCAGCTGCGGTGCCGATCGTGCAGAACGGTGCAACCAGAACGCGAGCAAGGGGACGGCGAGCAGCAGCGCCGGCTGGGCCAGAACGCCGAGCCCAAAGACCACGCCGGTGGCGACCACGCGGCCGCGCGAAGGGGCGGCGCGGACCGCCAGCATCCGCTCCCAGAGCGCGACGACGAGCAAGAGCTGCAAAGTGCCGTTGAGCAGGCGACCGGCTTCCGCCGCGGGTTCCAGCAGCGCCAGGAACAGGCCAGCGGCGAGGTACGCCACGGCGGGGGAGAACCGGCGTGCGGCCACCATTGCGAGAAGGCCGGCCGTGGCGAGCCGCAGCACGCCTTGGACCGCATAGACGCCGCCTGGCCCGAGGCCGAAGAAGCGCAGCAAGCCGAGCAGCCAGAGATAGAGCGGCGCCGAAAGGTAGGGCCCCGCGCCGATCCAATCGCCTCCGCTCAGTGCTCGCGCAGTCTGCCAATTGGCAAGCGCATCCTCGATCGGCGTGCGCGCGAAAGGATCGCTCCCTGCGTCGATCAGCCACACCGCGGCTTGCTGGAGCGCGCCCGCGACCAGGATCGCGAGCAGCACCAACGAGACGCGGCCGCCGAGCGGGCCTACGCCCGGATTGGCCGCCGATTGCGTGGCTTTCGTCCCCTCCATGTTCAATCCCGCTGCCCGCGGCGCAGCCGGCGCTTCCGCCGAGGAGCCGGTCTCCCGGCCCTCAGCGGCCGGATGGATCGCCGATCCAGCCAAAATCCTTGCCCGCCAGCCCGCGTGAATCCTTTCGGAATGCTCCCGGAGTTGCGCCGGTAGTGCAACCAGATCCGGGACATTGCAATGGACGAGACCGGCAGAACGAGCTCCAAGGGCCGGTTTCGTCGGCCCTTCGAGCAGGGCTATGATCCAGGGCCCTGGACGGCCTCGCAGTGCTCGCGATCCGCCACGGACAACCGGCAGGAGCCATTCGGATCATGATCAGCGAATTCCTCAGTTCCATCGACCTGCAGTTCGGCCTTCTTTCGGCGCAGGATTCGGGCGGGTCTTCCGACACGCTCAACATCGTCGCGCGCTGGCTGCACATCACGGCTGGCATCACCTGGATCGGCCTGCTCTACTTCTTCAACTTCATCAATGGCGGCTTCACGGCCACGATGGACGCCGAAACCAAGCGCAAGGTCGTGCCGCAGCTCGTGCCGCGCGTGTTGTTCTGGTTCCGCTGGGGGGCCGCGTTCACCTGGATCACGGGTGTGGTGCTGTTCATGGTCGTCTACATGGGCAAGGCCGCCATGTATTCCAACGGCCTCGACATGGAGGCGGGGCTCTCCTCCCGCACGGTTTGGATCCTGCTCGGCGCCGTCTTCGGCACGATCATGGCCTTCAACGTGTGGTTCATCATCTGGCCGGCGCAGAAGCAGATCATTCCCGCCATCCGCGACGGTCAAGCGCCGCCCGCCGGACTCCCGGCGCGCGCGACCATGGCCTCCAAGGTCAACACCTACCTCTCGGTGCCCCTGCTGCTCACCATGGTCAGCAACAGCGTGCCGAGCATTTTCGGCATGGAATTGGCCGGTTCGAACCACGTGTTCCTGCTGGTCATGGTGGTGATCGGCCTGGCCTTCGTGAAAGGGCTCTACATGATCGCCCCGAGAATCAAGGGTATGTAGGCGCGGCTTCGCGCCCTACAGGAGATCCATGCGCACAGCCCCCTGGTTGCTCACCGCCGTTCTCGGCCTCGCCGCCTGCGGCGGGGAAGACCCGGTCGACGAACTCGCCGACCATCCCGAAGCGGAGCAGCCGGGGGAACCGGGTTCGACGGATCCGGGCTCCGCGCCCACAGGCCCGATCCCCGATCCGTCCATGTGGCGACCGGTGTCGGGAGTGGCGCGTTTCGAAGGCACGCCGCCGGTGCGCCGCGCCTTCAACATCACCGAAGGCGTGTGCCTCAAGCACCACACGGGCGACGTCCTTACCGAGGACTACCTGATCGCCGACGGCAAGGTGCAGAACGTGATCGTTTTCGTGCAGCGCGGGCTTCCCGACGGGATGTTGCACCCCGCACCCGACACGCTCTTCGAACTCGACCAGCTCGGCTGCGTCTACGATCCGCACGTGTTCGCGCTCCGGGCGGGTCAGGAGATCCTCCTCGCGAATTCCGACGACACCGCGCACAACGTGCGCACGGCGAGCGTGCGCCGCAACGGCACGGTGAACGCCAACGTTCCGCCCATGCAGCGCACCCAGAAGATCGTCTTCGAGCGCGCCGAGATGCCGGTCAAGCTGGTGTGTGACATCCACCCGTGGATGAGTTCCTTCTTCGGCGTTTTCGACCATCCGTATTTCGTGGTGACGGGGGCCGACGGGGCTTTCGCGCTGGACCCGCTGCCGCCCGGAAACTACGTGCTGCGGGCCTGGCACGAGGAACTCGGCCGCATCGACCAGGACGTCGTGGTCACCCCCGACGGCGCAGCCGCGCTCGAATTCGTCTTCAAGGCGGCGAAGTAGCCTCCGGCTAGCGCCTAGAAGCGCAAGCCGACGCCGAAAATCGGTCCCGACAGGCCTAGATTCGCGTCGACCGTCTGGTTCTTGGCGAGCGGCCCGGCGAAGTCGATGGTCAGGTCGCGGTAGCCGACGAAGGCCTCGACGTTCGCCGAGAATTGGTAGAGCAGCGCGAGTTCGAGGTCGAAGAAGGTGGCATTGAAGTCTTCGACCTTGAGGTCCATGCCGACGAATTCTCCCGCCAGCCGCAAGTCCTCGATCAAGCGCACGTCGCCGCGGACACCGACCACCGGGATCGGCAGGGCTTCGTCGATGCGTTCCGAGATCTTGGTGCCCAGGTCCTGGACCAGCAGGTCCATGTCGAGGTAATCGACTCCGAGCACCACGGCGATCCGCGCTTGCTCCGAGTTCCACAAATCGAGTCCGGCGGTGCCCTTGATGTTGCGGACGTCGAAATCGGAGCGGACCTTGCCGGTGAAGGTCTTGCCGAGAAAGCGCCCGGTGAACTTGCCCGATCCGGTCTCGGCGTAGTCGAACATCGACAAGCCGACTTCGAAGGGCGCAAAGCCGAGCCGCACGCCGCCGGAGGGATTGAAGACGTCGTCGCCCTGGCCGACCGAGTCCATGTTCGCGGTTCCCTTGACCTTGACCGGGCCGACCCTGTCGGTCGTGCGCAGGTCCCCGGAGAGTCCGCTGTAGAAACCACCGAGGAAAGCGCTGCCGTGCGGCCCGTTCCAGGCGGAGTCGCCGCCCGAGACCGCGCACGAAGCGAGCGAGACGGCGACGAAGGGCAAGAGACGCAGGAGAGACTTCGAATTCAAGGCGGTTACCTCCCCGAGGGGTGCCGCCAAGCTAGCCGTTGTCGGAGCCCAGTTCCAGGAACCCGATGGTCTCCTTCACGCAGCGCTCCCAAGTGAAGCGCGCGGCGTGTCCCAGGCCGCTCCGGCGTGCGGCGTCGATCCGGTCCGGGCTCTGGAGCAGGCGGTCCACGGCAGCCGCGAAGGCCTCCGGCGCCGCGGGGTCCGCGAGCGGCCACGCGGCGGCGGCGATTTCCGGGATGCCGCAGGCCGAGGACGCGACTCCCGCGGTGCCGCACGCCATGGCTTCGAGAACCGGCAGACCGAAGCCTTCGTACCACGAGGGGAAGAGCAACAGGCCGGCTGCTGCATAGAGTTGCGGGAGTTCCGCCCCTGATACGCCGCCGAGCAGTCGGACCGAGTCCGCCACGCCGAGAGCTCGGGCGCGTTCTTCGAGGATCCGGCGCTGGTCGCCGGCCTCGCCACCGGCAAAGACGAGTTCCCAGCCCTCGGCACGGGCACAGCTGTCCGCAAACGCGGCCAGACTGGTCTCGGGATTCTTGTGCCGGTCCAACAAGCCGACCTGCAACAGGAACGGCCGCTTCAAGCCGAGCCGCGCCTTGGTCGCGGCCACTCGTTCCGGTGCCGGCACGCGGAAATGCGTGTGATCCACCCCGAGGTGCACGGCGCGAACGCGTTCGGCCGGGAAATCGGGAAAATGGTGCAAGAGTCGCTGCCGCCCG
>DASWJW010000061.1:0-5763 GCA_036396955.1 Planctomycetota bacterium | reverse complement strand
CGTGTGGGCAGCAGGGCGGGTGAAATCGCATCCTTGGAGGCGACCGGCTACCTGGAGCACGGTCACGTTCTGGACGACGCGTTCCACGGCACTCGTTACGCGGACATCAAGAACCACCACCCACCCAGAGGGGCCAGCTTCCGCCTAGCAGGTGGTGTTCCCACCGTTCACGACCAACGTCTGCCCCGTAACAAAACCGCCGCTCGGCGCGCACAGGTAGAGCGCGGCGGCGCCGATGTCGTCGGGCGTTCCCCAGCGGCCGAGCGGAACACCGGCCAGGTACGCGTCTTTCGCCTCTTGCGGGTCGTCGGCGTGGCGCTCCACCGGGATCCAGCCCGGCGAGATCATGTTCACTGTGATGTTCCACGGCGCCAGTTCGTTGGCCATGCTGCGCGTCCAGCCGCGCTGGCCGCCCTTGGCGGCGGCGTAGGCGCTGAAGTTGGGCACCGCGCGGTCGTAGACCTCGGAGCCGATGTTGACGATCCGCCCCCAGCGCTGCGCCTTCATGTGCGGCAGCACCTGCCGGGTGAGAAAGAAGGGGCTCTTGACGAAGAAGTCGAGCATCTCCTGGTAGAAGTCCCAGTCGTAGTCCTCGATCGGCATCTGCGGCTGCGGGCCGGTCGCGTTGGGGATCAGGATGTCGATCGGCCCGAGTTCGGCCGCGACCTGCGTGCACAGCAGGTCGATCTCGGCTTCGTCGCGCACGTTGGCGCGGAACAAGCCCGCTTGCAGGTCCTCGGCCTGGAATTCGGCGAGCGTCGCCGCGGCGCGCGCTTCATTGTGCGCGTAGTTGATCGCCACCTTGGCGCCCGCGCGCGCCAGATGCAGCGCCATCGTCTTGCCGAGGCCGGTGGAGGCGCCCGTGATCAGGGCGACGCGTCCGTCGAGGGATCCGCTCATTGCGGGCGGATTCTAGCGGCCGCGCCGGCCGAGCATCCGCCGCACCAATTCGTCGGCGACCACGCCGAGCAGGATTACCGCTCCGATGATCGCGAACTCGAGCTGGGTGGGGATCCCGAGCAGGTTGATGGCGTTGTAGAGAACGCGCAGCAGCGCGGTGCCGAGCAGAACTCCCAGCACCGTGCCCTCGCCGCCGCGCAGGCTCCAGCCGCCGAGCACCGCCGCGGCGATCGCGTACAGCTCGTAGAAGTTGCCGTGCATCGCCGGCTGGATCGAATTGACGTCCAGCGCGAACAACACGCCGCCGACTCCGGCGAGCAAAGAGCAGACCGCATAGGCGGCGACGGTCATCCGCTCGGTGCGGATCCCGCTGTAGCGCGCGGCGGTCTCGTTGCGGCCGAGCGCGTACAGGTAACGGCCCCACACGGTCTCGTTGAGCACCAGGGCGGCGAGCAGCGCCGCGCCGAACAGAACCAGGAGCGGGGCGGGCGCGCGCAGCTCGGACAGGACCGGCACCGGCGCCACCATGGCGAGCAGGCCGAGGGCTCCCAGGAACGCGGCCACCGGAAAACCGAGTCCGCGTTCGTGCCGGAAGCGAAACCACAACGGAATCGCGAGGCCGCCGCCGAGCACGGCCATGAGCAAGGGCAGGCCGATCGGAAAACCGATCGCGAGCGAACGCAGGCCGTCGTGACCGGTGCCAAACGCGAGCGTCTGGTCGCCGGGGATCCAACGCGCGGCCCCGCGGTAGATGAGCAGACCGCAGAGCGTGACCACGAAGGGCGGCAAGCGCAGGCGCGTGATCAGCAGGCCGTGCGCAAGCCCGATCAGCAGCCCCACCGCCAGCACGGCCAGCACGGCGGGCACCGCGCCAAAGCCGCGCTCGAGCAGCCACGGCAGCAGCACCCCCACCAGGCCGACCACCGAACCGATCGAAAGATCGATGCCGCCGGTCACGATCACGAACGCGACCCCCAAGCCGAGGATCCCGTACAGCCCGGTCCAACGCAGGATGTTCTCCAGGTTGAAGACCGACACGAACTGCGGGTTGCCGAGCGCGGTCAGGCCGAAGACCACCACCAGGATCGCCAGGATGCCGAGCGTCTTGCGGTCTTTCACGCCACCGCCTCGACGCGCGCGCCGCCGCCGGTCGCGAGTTGCAGAACGGACTCCTCGGACAAATCGGCGCGGGCCAGCTCGCCCGCCAGTGCGCCCTCGTGCATCACCAGCGCGCGGTCGGCGAGGGCGAGCAGCTCTTCCATCTCGCTGGTGGCGAACAGGAGCGCCATGCCCTGCGCCACCAGGCGGTCGAGCAAGGCGTGGATCTCCTGGCGCGCGCCGACGTCGATCCCGCGGGTCGGCTCGTCGAGCAGCAGCAGCCTTGGATCGAGCGCCAGCCAGCGGCCGAGCACCACTTTCTGCTGGTTGCCGCCCGAAAGCGCGCCGACGCGCTGCTCGATTCCGGCGGTGCGGATGCCGAGCCCCGCCACCGCGCTCTCGGCTTGCGCGATCTCGCGGCGGTGGTCGAGGCGCAATCCGTGCTGGCGCCCATGAGACGCGAGCGCCACGTTGGCGCGCACGGCCATCTCCAACAACAGGCCTTGCTCCTTGCGGTCTTCGGGCACCAGCGCGATTCCCGCGGCGACCGCGTCGGCCGGGTGGCGCAGGCGCAGCTCGCGGCCACCCACGCAGATACTGCCGGCGAGCACCGGCTCGAGTCCGAACAAGGCCGCGAGCAGTTCGCTGCGGCCCGCGCCGACCAGACCGGCGAGACCCACGCGCTCACCGGCGGCTACGCTCAAGTCGATGGTGCGGCCGGGAAAGCGCGCGAGTTCCAGGCCGCGGACTTGCAGCACCGGCACGCTGCCGGCGGCTTCGGTGCCGCCGCTCTGCATGCGCGCCGCCGCCGGCGACAAGTCGCGGCCCACCATGTGCCGCACCAAGGTCGCACGCGAAATCTGCGCGCGCTCCAGCTCGGCCGCCACCCGGCCGTCGCGCAACACCAGCGCGCGGTCGGCGAGGCGTTCGACTTCGCCGAGCGCGTGCGAGATGTAGGCGATCGCCACGCCCTGGAGGCGCAACTCGTCGATCAGCTCGAACAGCGTCTCGGTCTCGCTCGCGGTCAGGCTCGAGGTCGGCTCGTCGAAGATCATCACGCGCGCGTCTTGGCTGAGCGCCTTGGCGATCTCGATCAATTGGCGCTGACCAATCGCCAGGCCGGCGACCGCGGTGTCGGGCGCAAAGTCGGCGCCCACGCGCGCGAGCGCGGCGGCGGCGCCGGCGCGGATCGCCACGCGGTCGACGAAAGGTCCGCGGCGCGGTTCGCGGCCCAGGAATACGTTGGCCTGCGCATCCAGGTTGTCGGCCAGGTTCAGCTCCTGGTGGATCAGCGCAACTCCGAGTCCGGTCGCGCGCCGCGGCGATTCGAGCACCACCGCCTGGCCGTCGAGCAGGATGGTGCCGGCGTCGGGGTGTTCGATCCCCGCGAGGATCCGCATCAGCGTGCTCTTGCCAGCTCCGTTCTCGCCCACTACGGCGAGCACCTGGCCCGCGTGCAGTTCCAGCGAGACGTCCAACAGCGCCTGCACGCCCGGAAAGCGCTTGCCGATCCCGCGCGCGGCCAGGCGCGGCGCCGCGGGAGGATTCGCTCCGCTCACTCGCCTTCGCCGAGCAGCCGAGCCAGTTCGGCGCGGAATTCCGCCACGTTGGCTCGGCGCACGGACTTAGCGGGCACGTCGACGAAGCCGCTGGCGGGAATGCCGGCGTCTTCCCCGCGCACCAGGGCGGCCAGGATGCGCACCGACTGGTAGCCGTACTGGTAGGGCTGCTGGACCACGGTGCCGTAAACGAAGCCATCCGCGATCCCTTGCAAGGTGGCGTCGTCCTCGTCGAAGGCGATCACCTGCACCTGGCCGAGCTTGCCGGCTCCGCGCAGGGCTTCGAGGCACGCCGGCGGGTTGTACGCGAACAGGCCGATCATGCCGTCGAGATCGGGATGGCGCGCCAGCGCGTCTTCGGCGTTGCCCTTGGCACGCGCCTGGTCGAACTGGTCGGTGCGCGTGTCGAGGATGGTGAAGCCGTTGCCCTCCAGCGGCGAGCCGGGCGGATCGAAGCGCTCGCCGTCTTCGCTGCGGCCGAGCAGTTCGTCGATCACGCCCTGACGGCGCCGGCGCGCGTTGTCCTGCTCGATGCGGCCCACGAACAGCATCACGCTGCCGCCGTCGGGCAGCGCCTCCTTGACCAACTCGCCGCACATGCGGCCGGCGCGGTAGTTGTCCATGCCCACGTAGCAGAGCCGCTTGGTGCCCGGCGCGTCGCTGTCGTGGGTGATGACCTTGGTGCGCGCGCAGGCCTGGTCGATCAGCTCGGCCTGGTTCTTGCCGTCGATCGGGCTGATGGCGATGCCGTCGACGTTGCGCGTGAGCAGGTCTTCGACGATGCGCTTCTGGTCCACCACGCCTTGCGCGGGCACGCGGACGTCGCAGCGCACGTTGAAATCGGCCTCGGCGGCGGCGACCCCGCGTTCGGCGATGGTCCAGAAGCTCGCCGGGCCGTTGACCACGAAGGCGAGCTGGATCTCGTCTTGGCCGCCGGCGTCTCCCGAGCAGGCGGCGAGCGCCAGCAGCGGCACCAGGAACAGGGTTGAGATGGCGCGCATGACCGTTGGCGCAGAGTCTAGCTACGCCTCGCAGCGGTGCCGGAAGCGGTCCAGCGCCACCGCGGCCACGATGATCGTTCCGATCAGGATTTCCTGCACATAGGTGGGGACGTCGGTCAGGTCGCAGCCGTTGGCGAGCGTGGTCATGAGGAAGGCCCCGATCAGCGAGCCGAGGATGCTGCCCTGCCCACCCGCCAGGCTGCCGCCGCCGATGACCACCGCGGCGATGATGTTGAGTTCCAGCCCGATCGCGGCGGTGGGATCGCCGATGCCGAGGCGCCCGAACTGCATGACCCCCGCAAGCCCGGCGAACAGGCCGCCGAGCGCGTAGACCGCGGCCTTGGTGCGGCCGACCGCCACTCCACACAAGCGCGCAGTGTCTTCGTTGGAGCCGAGCGCGGTCACGTGGATGCCGAACACGCTGCGCCGCAGCACCAGGGCCATCAGAGCTCCCAGGCCGAGCAGCAGCCAGACGCCGGGCGGCAGCAGCGTCCACGCGGGTTCGACCGTCTTGCTCATCAAGCCGCCGAGCCACGATTCGGGCGCGTTGACCTTCTGCTGGCCCGACAGCCACTTGGCGACTCCGCGCGCGATCCCAAGCATGCCGAGCGTGACGATGAACGGCACCACCCGCAGCTTGACGATCAACAGACCGGTCACCAGGCCGACCAGCGTGCCCACCGCCACGCCGGCGAGCAGCGCGAGCAGCGGCGACAGGCTGGCGTTCAGGACCAGCGCCACCACCACCGACACCAGCGCGATCACCGAGCCCACCGACAAGTCGATCCCCGCGCTCACGATCACGAAGGTCATGCCGATCGCGCCCAGGCCGACGATCACCGTCTGCGTGGCGATGGTCTTGAAGTTGGCGAAGCTGGTGAAGCCGGGCGGCCCCACCGCCGCGAAGAACAGCACCACCACCAGGAGCCCGAGGAACGGGCCGAGCAATTTGAGGCCGCGTTTCATGCCGCTTCTCCGCTGGTGGCGGCCTGGAGCAGGGAGTGTTCGCTCCATTCGGCGGCCGGCCGCGCGGGACCGAGAGCTCCGCGGTGCATCACCGCAATGCGGTCGCACACGCCGAGCAGTTCGGGCAAGTACGAGCTGACCATCAGGATCGCCTTGCCCTGGGCCGCGAGTTCGCCGAGCAGCAAGTAGATCTCGACCTTGCTGCCGACGTCGACGCCGCGGGTCGGCTCGTCGAGGAG
>DASWJW010000060.1:0-3809 GCA_036396955.1 Planctomycetota bacterium | reverse complement strand
CCATGAAGCGCGCCTGCGTTTCCTGCTGGATGTCCGGCTTCTGCCACACCGAGGTCATCGCGCCGATCGACCAGTGCGGATCGAAGACGTGCCGCCACAGCACCCAGGCGCCCAGGCTGGCTTCGCGGCGCGCGCGCGCGCCCGTACCGGCGCCGAGGTCGGCGTGGTCCCAGAGGGCTTCGGTGGTGAACGAGTCGAAGCTCTCTTCGTCGTGCTCCCACACGAGGGTGAAGTCGCCGGACAGCACGGTGTGCTCGAGATCGGCACGCGCCAGACGGTCGTCGGCGCTGCCGAGGATCCCGTCCTTGCCTGCGACCGCGGTGAATTGCGGCTGGCGCGGCGCGTAGAAACCGCTCGCGCCGAAGCGCGCGCCCCAGCCTTGCCACAGCGAAGTGTCCCACTCTGCGCGGGCGGTGCCTGCCCAGTTGTCGATGCCGCGACGGCGCGTGCGGGTGAGCGTGTCCGGCGTGTCGTCGATGCCGTTGTCGGGCGCGTCGGCGTGGTGGCTCTCGAACTCGCTGCCGGCGCCGACCGAGAAACGCAGCACCGACGAATCGAACTCGTTGCGCTGGTGCAGCTCGACGCCGGTCATGGTCAGGTTCCCGCCCAGGTAGGCGGGCCGCACGCCGTCCATGTTGGGCGCGACGAGTTCGTTGAGGTAGTAGCGGTTGAGCGTGCCGAAGTCGGCGTAGTACTTGCCGGCGCGCAGCGAGAACCCCCCGGGCAGCGCGTCGATCCAGGCGGCGGCTTCGCGGAGGATGAAGTCGCTGCCGTCGCCGCCGTCCGAGACGTCGATCGCCGCGTACGCCCACCCCACCCAGTCGAGGCGGGCGGCGCCGTGGAGCTGCAGGCTCCGGACCCGGAAGCGGTTGTAGCGGTCGAACTTGGGCGCGTCGGCGCGGGAAGGATTGTCGACCTCTGAGAACTCGCCGAGCATGTCCATGGTGATGCCAAGTTCTATGTTCTCGTACCAGGCATCACCGGCCGACCAGTTGCTGAAGCTGCCGCCGGCGATGCAGCAGGCGTCCTGGATCGAAGACCAGCGCAGCTCTCCGGTGGTGTGATTGTGTTCGGCCTCCTTCCCGGCCTGGAGCGCGAAGCTCTTGGCCGGCGCGTCCTGCGCGGCGGCCGGCGGCGCGGTCATCGCGAACGTTTCGTCGGCCGCCCCGGCCGCCGGCGCCTCGCCCTTGGCCGCCGCGAGCGCGGCTTCGGCGTCGCTGCGTGCCGCGGCGCGCGCCGCGACGGCCTCCGTGGCGTCGCGGGCCTGGCGGGTTTCGATCACGCGGAACACCGCCGGGTCGTCCTGCACCACGACCGGGATCCTGGTCGCCGGCGGATCCTGCGCGGCGACGCCCAGCGCGCCGTCGATGCGGCGCCCGTCGGCGAGCGCCACGCCGGCGGCCGGGACGGGCGCAGTCGTGCCGTCGGGTCGCATGCGCAAGCCACGTCCGAGCAGCAAGGAGCCGTCGGCGAGCCGGAAGGCCGGCTTGCCGCGCGGCAAGTCGGCGGGCCGCAGCAGGATGAAGCCTTCCGGGCGCAGCAGCGCGCCGTCGAGCCGCAACCAGCCCTCGTGCGCCGAAGCGCGCGCGTCCTCGCGCGGTCCGCCGGCGGCGGGCATCAAGATCCGCCCGTCGGGCAACTGCACGCTGTCGGCGGGCAGGGTCATCAAGGGCAGTCCGGCGGGACCGGCTTCGAAGCGCGGCGCGAGCGCGGGATCGCCGCCGTGGGCGCGCGCGGCCGCCGCAGGGACGAAGAGGAGCAGGAGCGCGGCACTGCACACCGCGTTTCGCAGGATCTGCTTGTGGATCGACATGAGGGATGTGGGGTCGGGACCGATTGCCGGCGAAAGGGGAGCCGGGGCCGGACGCCGATCGTGATTCTAGACAGGATCGTGCATTAAGGGAGAAAAGCGCGCCGCCCCTCCCTCCCCAGGCTCCCCCGAAGCCGGGCAGCAAAGAAAAAACGGAGCGCGCCGCAGCACGCTCCGCCTTGAAGAGGGGAAGCCCGAAAGAACCGACCGGGGCTACTGGATGCCTCCGGCCGAGGAGGACGCCGATTGCTCGCCGGCCACGGCGGACGTGCCGTCGGGGAGCCAGCGCAGGGAGTGGCCACGGCGCGGCGAGCCGAAAGTCAGGGTCCATTGGGCGCCGACCGTGAACCACTTCTCGGTCACGCCGCCCGGGTTGCGGTGGCCGGCGAAGACCTGAATCCGGTTGCTCGGGGTGAAGTGGTAGGCGAGCCAGCTCTGGACGTCGACGGCCTGCGTTTCGGCGGCGATGTTGCGCTTCTGCCAGAGCGAACCCTGCGCGCCCACCGACCAGTGCTCGTCGAAGCCGTGCCGGTACATCAACCAGCCGCCAAGGGAGGCTTCGCGGCGGCGGGTGCCCGTGAGGCTCGGCAGTTCGCTGTTGTCCCAGAGGACTTCGGCGGTGACCGCGTCGAAATCGTGCTCGTCGTGCTCCCAGGTCACGGTCACGTCGCCGGACAGCAGGGTCTGCTGGATGTCGCCGCGCACGGTCTTGTCGTCGGCGCTGCCGAGGATGCCGTCGGGGCCGGAGACCGTGGTGAAGTTCGGCCGCCGCGGCGCGTGGAATCCGCTGGCGCCGAGCCGCAGGCCCCAATCCGAAGCGATCCGGCCTTCCCACTCGAGGCGGGCGGTGGCGGCCCAGTTGTCGACGCCGCGGCGCTTGTTGTTCACTTGCGCTTCGGCCGCCGGAGTCAGCCCGTTGTCGACCGCATCGACGTCGTGGCTTTCCCACTGCGGTGCGATACCGACCGACCAGCGGAGATGCGAGCGGTCCCAGTCGTTGCGCTGGTGGACCTCGACGCCGGTGGCGACCAGGTTGCCGCCCATGTACGCGCGCCGGACGCCGGCCATGTTCGGACTCGGCAGTTCGTTCACGTAGTAGCGGTTCCAGTTGCCGAAGTCCGCGTAGTACTTGCCGGCGCGGACCGAGAAGCCCCAAGGCAGGGCGTCGATCCAGGCCGCGGCTTCGCGCAGCACCATCTGGCTGCCGCCGCTGCCGTCCGCGAAGTCCACGGAAGCGTAGGCCCAGCCCATCCAGTCGAGGCGCGCGGCTGCGTGCAGCTGCAGGCTGCGGATCCGCAAGCGGTTGTAGCGGTCGAATTTGGCGAGGTCGGCGCGGGCCGGCTTGCCGACTTCGGAGAACTCGCCGATGGTGTCCATCGTGATGCCGAGTTCCATGTTCTCGTACCAGGCGTCGCCGTCGGTCCAGCCGCGCAAGGGGCCGCGGGGCGAGCAGCAGATGTCCTGGGTGCTCGACCAGCGCAGCTCGGGCTCGTGCTCGTGGGCGGCCGCGTCTTGTGCCGGCGCCTTCGGCCCGGCGTGCGGACGCGCAAACGCTGCGGCCTCGGCGCCGCCTTGCCCGGCCCGGCCCGAAATCGCGCTCGCGGCGCCGGCCGGCGGCAGGGGAGCCGCGCCACGCTTGACGATCTGACCGTTGCCGAGCGCCACGCCTTCGCGCGGAATGCGCACGACCGCGCCGTCGGGGCGCAGCAAGCGGTCTTCGCCGAGCAACAGGCTGCCGTCGTCGAGCATGTAGGCCAGCCCGTCGCGCGCGTCTTCGCGGCGCAGCAGGATCAGGCCGTTCTCCCGGTAGAGGTCGCCTTCCAACCGCACCCAGCCTTCGCCGGCCCCGTGGGTCGGCGTCTCGGCGTAGGAGAACAGGGTCACCGCTTCCCCGTCGAGCTCGCGGCGGTCCACGGCCGTGGGCACGAACAGGCGCCCGCCGGGATCGACGACCGTGCCGTCCGGCAGCACGCGTACGCTCGGTGCGCCGGCGTCGAGC
>DASWJW010000059.1:0-2039 GCA_036396955.1 Planctomycetota bacterium | reverse complement strand
CCGCAGCTTGAGCATGTTGATGCCGTAGTAGCCCGTTTCCGCGCCCGCGCAGAGCGCGCTCAGCGCGAGCGCGACGGCCAGCAACAGCAGTGCCGTCATTCGGTGCCGGCCGCCGGGTGGGTGTAGGGCGTGCCGTCGTTGCCGGGGAGCTGGCGGAGTTCGAGTTCGTGGACGCGCGCGCCGTCGACCCGCGTGACGACGAGATCGAAGCCGTCGTAGAAACCGCCCACGTGGACGCGGTCGCCCACTTTCGGCACGCGGCCGAGGCGCTCCTGCACGAGTCCGCCGACGGTGTCCACGCGCACGTCGGCAGCGCCAGGGTCGCCGAAACGGTCGCGGAAATCGTGCAGTGGGAGCGCCGCGTCGAGCTGGAAGCGGCCGCCGCCCAGCGGCAGGACCGCAGGGAGCCGTCCTGCGGATTGTTCGGGGAGTCGGTTCAAGAGAGTGTCGGCCCAGCGGCCGCGTTCGAGGATGCCGGCCGAATTGCCGTATTCGTCGACCAATAGTACGAAAGGCGCACCGGTGCGCCGCAGCAGCGGAATGCCCTGCGCGACCGGCGCGAGCTCGGGGAGCACGGGGACCGCGCGCATCGCCTCTCCCGCGGTCGCGCCGTCCGGCAGCCGGGTCAAGTCCAAGCAGCCGCGGACTTCGCCGTCCGCATCGACCACCGCAGCCCAGGCGACGCCCGCCGCCGCCATCTGCCGCCGCGCCTCGCCGAGCGGCGCGGTCCCGAGCACGCGCACGGTCTCGCCGAGCGGCCTGCGAAGAGCGCCGGCGCGCAAGGTGCCGAACTCGAGCAAGTGGCGCAGCAGATCGCGTTCGTCGTCGGCGAGCAGTCCGGCCGCTTCGTTGGCCAGGAGTTCGTCGGCGGTGCGGCTGTCGAGTTCGGGCGGCGCGGCCGGGCGCGCGACGGCGAGCCGGCCGATGCGGCTGGCGAGCGGACCGAGCGCGGCATGCAGGAGCCATACCGGCGGCAGCAGCCAGCGCGCCGAGCGCCGCGGACGGCGGTGCGCAACGACCTTTGGCATGATCTCGCCGAAGACCACGATCACCCCCACCGCGGCGATGCCGACGCCGATCTCGATGCGCGAACTCGCTCCGCCGGCGGCGGCGAGACTGCGCGCCCAGGAAGCCGCGAGAGCGAAGTACGCCAGGTTGACCACCAGGTTTCCGAGCAGGATCGCGGTGAGCGCGCCGATCGGATCGGCAAGCAGCTTGCGCGCCAGCGCCGGAATGATCTCGCGCGGCCGCGAACCGAGCGTGAACAGCGCCGCTTCGGCGCCCGAGAAGACCGCGGAAGCCGCGATCAGCGCGGCCATGCCGTACGGAGCGAAGCTCATGCCGGCCCGCTCCCGGCGGATCCATCGCCGCGCGGCGCCGGCAGCCGCAGCTCGACTTCCAGGCCGCCCGAATCGCGATTGCGCACGTCGATCGTGCCGCCGAGCTGGCGCACCGTCGCGTGCGCGAGCGCGAGACCGAGCCCGGTGCCGGCGCCGACTTCCTTGTCGGTGACGAAGGGCTCGTACAGGTGCGGCATCAGCGCGGGATCGGCGCCCGGTCCGTCGTCCCGAACCGTCACGCAGGCCCCGC
The DNA here is from genome assembly GCA_036396955.1 of Planctomycetota bacterium. Lineage (GTDB taxonomy): Bacteria > Planctomycetota > UBA1135 > UBA1135 > UBA1135 > DASWJW01. The sequence continues at coordinate 449 of DASWJW010000059.1, read as the reverse complement.
CGCCCGCCAGGGCTTCGCCGCGCACTTCGATCCGTCCAGCGCGCCGCGAAGCGAGCGAATCGAGGGCGTCGAGCGCGTTCTGGACCAGGTTGAGCAGCACCGGAAACAAGTCGCCCGCCGCAGCATTGACCAGCAGCGGCGCTTCCGGCATCACGAGTTCCAGCCGGTGGCGCGACAGCCGGCTCTCCAGGAATAGCGGCAGATCGGCGCTGACTGCCTGCACGGCGCACCGTCCGGCCTCGACGCGCGCCGGCGCGAGCTGCAGCAGACGGCGGACCAGCATTCCGATGCGCTCCAAAGCGTCCTGCGTGAGCTCGCCGTGGCGCATGGCCTTGTCGCTGGTGGCCTCGCGCCGCAGCGTCTCCAGTCCCTGGAGCGCCCCGGCGAGCGGGCTGTTGATTTCGTGCGCCAGGCCCGCTGCGAGCGTTCCCATCGCCGCAAGGCGATCT
>DASWJW010000058.1:0-7660 GCA_036396955.1 Planctomycetota bacterium | reverse complement strand
CGCGCGCGGCTTCCCAGCGCGCTTCCTCCTCGCTGCACAGGAGGTGCCGCAGCGTCGCCAGTTTCGCTTGGCGGCGCAGCAGCGGACCCGCTTCCGGGAGCCGCCATTCCTGCGGCGCCAGCGGCTCGGCGGGCAGCCGTTCCGCGAGCTGGATGGCGGTGGCGCGGACGACTTTCGGCGAGCGGCCGAGCGCGTCGAGCAGCGCGGCCCCGGCATCGACCATGCCGGCCCGCTTGCGGCCCGCGTTGCGGGCGAGTGCATCGACCGCGGCCCGGTCGAGCACGGCGTCGAGCAAGGCGGCCAGCCGCACCGGAGTGCGACCGAGGTACAACAGCGCCGATTCGAGCTGTCTGGCCGCCTCCCTGTCGTAGTGCTCTGGCATGAACGGATCTCCGCGTGTCCGGAAGGTAACATACGGCCTCGCGCGGCCATTCCGCGCTGTTCCGGAAGAGCCTCCGTACGTCGCGATCCTGCCCTTCCTCCAGCACCGACGGACCGCGCTCCGGGCCGCGCCCTCCGAACTGCGCCGCCGCGTCGCGGCGTTCTTGCTCGTGGCCTGCGCAGCCGGCTGCGGAAGGAACGAGCCGCCGCCCAACGTCCTGCTGGTCGTGGTCGACACGCTGCGCCAGGACCGGCTCGAACCCTACGGCTACGCGGCGCGGGCGACCTCGCCGGCGCTGGCCGCACTCGAGCGCGAGTCGGTGGTCGTCGCAGGGCTCACCTGCAGCAGCTCCTGGACTCTTCCGAGCGTCGCGACCCTGTTCACCGGCCTCGACCCGGTCGGGCACCGGGTTTCGAGGATGCGCGACCGGCTGGAAGTCGGCGACACGCTCGCCGAACTCTACGCCGCGGCGGGCTACTCGACCGCGTGCGTCATGTCGAACTTCCTGCTCGCAGGGCGCGGGACGAGTTTCGGCATCGGATTCGACCAGGGTTTCGAGCACTGGGACGGCACCGTGGCGCGCAAGCCCGAGCCGCACCGGGGCATCACCGCGCCCGAAGTGACCCGCAGCGGATTGGCGTGGCTGGAGCGCGCCGATCCCGCGAAACCGTGGCTGCTGGTGCTGCACTATTTCGACCCGCACGCGGTCTACGAGGACAACCCGGCGCACGATTTCGCCGACCCCGGCTACGAAGGCTGGGTGCGCGGCGGCCTTTCGACCGGGGAATTGCGCGCTCACCAGGTCGCCACGACCGCGGCCGACCGCGATCAGCTCGGCGCGTTCTACGACGAAGAAGTCCGCGCCGTGGACGACGCGCTCGCTGCGGTCCTCGCGGCGCTCCGCGCGCGCCCTGACTTCGAGCGCACTCTGGTAGTGGTCACCGCGGACCACGGCGAGGAACTCGCCGAGCGCGGCCGCATCGGCCACAACCACTCCCTGCACGCCGAGTTGGTCGACCTGCCGCTGCTGGTGCGCTTGCCCGGCGGTGCCGGTGCGGGCACCCGCGTCTCGGCACGGCTGCCGCAGCGGGACCTGTACGCGACGCTGCTCGAACTTTGCGGGCTGCAGGCGCCTTCCGGGCGGGGCCGTTCCTTTGCCGCGATCCTGCGCGGGACGGAAACGCCGCGCGACCGCGACTGCTGGATGGAGACCGACTTCGTCCCGGCCCTGGCGGAACGCAGCGAGAAGCGCACGCACATGCGCGGCTTGATCGCGGGAGGGCACAAGCTGGTCCAGGACCTCGAGCGCGGCGGCTGGAGTCTCTACGATCTCGCGGCCGACCCGGCGGAAGCCGCGGACCTTGCGGGCGCAGCCGGCGCGCGCGCTCTGCGCGAGGAGCTGGCGGCGCGCGTGCGCGAACACGCCTGGTTCGAGCGGGAGCCCTGATTTGGCCGCCGCCGACTGGCTCGACGGCCCGCTCGGCGTGCTGCTGTCGCCGCTCGGCCACCTGTACGCGGCCGGCGGACGGCTGCGCCGGGCCGGCTACGCAAAGGGCCTTTTGCAGAGCCACCGCCCGCCGCTGCCGACCCTTTCGATCGGCAACCTGTCGAGCGGCGGGACCGGCAAGACGCCGCTGCTCTTCGACGCCCTGGCGCGCCTGGAAGCCGCCGGCTTCCGCAGTGGAGTGCTTTCCCGCGGCTACGGCGGCGACGAAGGCCGCATGCTCGAAGAGCGTCATCCGCGCGTGCGGCTCGTCGAAGACGCCGACCGCGTGCGCGGACTCGCCGCGCTGCTCGACGCGGATCCCCCGGATGTCCTGCTCCTCGACGACGGCTTCCAGCACCACCGCCTGCAGCGCGACCTGGACGTGGTGCTTCTGGATGCGACCCGCCCGTTCGGGCGCTGCATTCCCGCCGGACTGTTCCGCGAGCCCGCGGCCGCACTGCGGCGCGCGGAGCTGGTCGTGCTCGCTCGCGCGGACCTGGTCGACCGCGAGACGCGCGCGCGTATCTGGGGGCGCGTCGATTCGGCGCGCAAGGGCTTGCCTTCGTTGCCGCGTTGCGAGGGCACGGTGCGCGCTCGCGACCGCCGCCGGCTCGGCGACGGCGCCGTCGAAAACGTGGCCGGACTGCATGGCGCGCGCGGGCGCGCGGCGGCCGGAATCGGCAATCCGCAGTCCTTCCTGCGCATCCTGGAAGCGCTTGGTTTCACGGCCGAAGCCGTGCAATTCGTCCCTGACCACCACGCCTGGAGCGCGGCCGACCTCTCCGGCTGGGAACGGGAGGAGCTCGTGCTGGTGACCGAGAAGGACGCCGTCAAGCTGCGCGCGGTGCTGCCAGCCGACCTTGCCCTTCGCGTCTGGGAGCTGCGGGTCGACTGGTGTTTCCTGGCTGGCGAGGACGCCTGGCAGGCCGCGCTCGACGACTGGAGCCTGCCGGTCCGCGCGGCGCGCATCGAACCGCTTTGGCAAGCGCACGACCCGGGTCCGGGCGGCGCGCCGGAGGGCGGCAAGTGAGCCGGCCGGGCGGCGGACTGCGGCGTTTGCGCCGCAGCGTCCGGCGGCGGTGGAAGTACCGCCCCGGCGCGATCCCCTGGCTGCTGTCGCTGCTCGCACGGGGCCTGCTCGCGGTGGTCGCGCGGCTGCCCGAACCCTGGGTGATGCCGCTGGCCGACCGTTGTGCGCGGCTGGCATGGTGGAGTGCGCGGCGGCGCCGGCTCGGTCGCGCGAACGTGGAGCAGGCGCTGCCCGGAATCGATCCGCGGCGGCGCGACCGCATGGTTCGCGAGTCCTGCGGACACCTCGGGCGGCGCGCCGCCGAGGCCGTGGTGCTCGCCCGCCGCCCCGACCGGCGTGCGTTGTACGAGGCGCGGGTGGCCTTCGAGCCGGGTGCGCGCGAACAGCTCGAGGCCCTGCGCGGATCGGCGAGCATCCTGGTGACGCCGCACCTCGGCTCGGTGGAAGGCCTGGTGTTGGGCCTGCTCACGCTGGGGCTGCGGCCCACGGTGCCGATGCGCTTTCCGAGGAACTACTACCTCGACCGCCAGCTGCATCATGCGCGTTCGCGATGGGGATTGGAGCTGGTGCCGCGCCAGGGCGCGGTGCGCCACCTTCTGCGGGCCATTCGGGATGGCCGGCCCGCGCTCCTCGCCGCCGACCAGAACGCGCACCACCGGCCGATCTTCGTGCCCTGGTTCGGGAGGCCCGCCGCCAGCGAGCGCACGCCCGCGGTGCTCGCCCTGCGCTCGGGAGCACCTCTCGTCGTCTGCTGGGGGTGGCGCAAGCCCGGCATCGAAGGCTGGCGGATCGGCTGCGAGCTGGTGCGTCCGGAAGCGGCTCCGGTGGAGCCGGAGGACGAGCTCGTGCACGAATGGACCGCGCGGCTCCATAATTCGCTGGAGCAGGTGATCTTGCGGTTCCCGGAGCAGTACCTCTGGGTCCACGACCGCTACCGTACGCGTCCGCCGGCCGAGGCCAGCCCGCCCGCATGAGCAAGCACCCCCGCACCGTGTCCCTGCACGCCCGAGCGAGCCTGGTCACGCACGAAGCACTGGGCCGCGCCCTGGACCCGCTCCCCGGAATCGGAGCGTTCCTCGACGCGCTGCCCGACATCTATGCGGGCCGCGACCTCCGGCGGCTCGCCCAACACTGGGCGCAGTGCGCGCGGACCGGCCGACGCATCGGCATCGGCTTCGGCGCGCACGTCGTCAAGGTGGGGGTGCAGGCGCAGCTGATCGATTTCCTGCGCCGCGACGCGCTGCATCTGCTCGCAACCCACGGTGCCGGCGCGATCCACGACCTGGAACTCGCGATGGTCGGCAAGACCAGCGAAGACGTCGCCGCCTCGCTCGAGGCGGGCCGTTTCGGAATGGCCGGCGAGACCGTCGAGGCCTGGGAGCAAGCGCTGGCGCTCGTGCGCGAACAGGGCCTCGGCCTGGGGGAAGCGCTCGGCAAGGTCGTGCTCGAAGGCGACTATCCGTTCCGCGAGCACTCGCTGCTCGCCTCCGCCGCTGCCGCCGGCCGCCCTCTGGTCGTGCTGGTGGCGATCGGCACCGACACGGTGCACGTTCACCCTGGTCTCGACGCCGGGGCGCTCGGCGAGGGCTCGATGCGCGATTTCCGCCGCCTGTGCGATTTCGTCGGCGATCTGGAAGGCGGCCTGTGGGTCAACCTGGGATCCGCCGTGATCCTTCCAGAGGCCTTCCTCAAGGGCGTGGCGCTGGCCCGCAACGCCGGCAAGGATCTCGAAGGCATGATGACCGCGGTGCTCGACATGATCCGCCACTACCGGCCCACGCAGAACGTGCAATTGCGGCCGCCCGGCACCGGTCTGCAGCTGCAAGGACAGCACGAACTGCTCGTGCCCCTGCTCCACCAGGCCGTCCGCTGGTACCTGGAGAACCCGCCGCCGACCGCGGAGGCTCCGGATGCGTGAGCGCCTGGCCGCCGCTCTGCGCGGACTCGGTCGGCCGCGGGTCGCCGTGCTCGGCGACATCATGCTCGACTGGTACGTGTGGGGAGATGCCAGCCGCGTCTCGCCCGAGGCACCGGTCCCGGTGGTCCAGGTGCGCCGCGAGGAACAGCGGCTCGGTGGCGCAGGCAACGTGGCCGCGAACCTGTGCGAACTCGGCGCCGATGCGCTCGTGTTCGGGCTGGTCGGCGCGGACGCGCAAGGCGAGGCCGTGCGCGGCCGGCTCGAGGCCTTCGGCGCGGTCACGGCCGGCCTGCTCACATGCGCCGAGCGGCCCACGATCCAGAAGATCCGGGTGATGGCGCGCAGCCAGCAGATGCTGCGCGTCGACCGCGAAGCGACCGCTCCCGTGGCCGCACCCCTGCTCGAGCACCTGCTCGCGGACCTGCGCGGCGCCGAGTGGCAGGCGCTGGTCCTCAGCGACTACGGCAAGGGCGTGCTCGGCGCCGCGGCCACGGCGGCCGCGATAGCCGAAGCGGCTCGCCGCGGTGCGCCGTGCCTGGTCGATCCCAAGCACCGGGACCTGTCGCGCTACCGCGGCGCCAGCGTGGTCACTCCCAACCGCGACGAGACCGAGTCCGCGGTCGGCCGGTCGCTGCCCGACTTCGAGAGCCTCGCCGAACACGGCGAAGCGCTCCGCCGCGCAGCCGGCGTCGGCGCGCTCCTCGTCACGCTGGGATCCGAAGGCATGTTCCTGCTGCGCGGCGACGTGCCGCCCCTGCACGTGCCGACCGAGGCGCGCGCGGTCTACGACGTCACCGGCGCCGGCGACACCGTGGTTTCGGCGCTCGCCGTGGCGCTGGGCGGCGGGCTCGACCTGGAAACGGGAGTGCGTCTCGCCAACGCCGCGGCCGGACTGGCGGTCGCTAAGGTGGGGACCGCTGCGGTCGGCCGCACCGAACTCCTGCACGCGCTCGACGCGCGGGCGGCTTCGGGCAAGGTGGTGCCGGCCGGCGACGCCGCGGCGCTCGCCGCGGCGCTCGGGCGGCTCCGCGCCGGGGCGCGCCGCGTGGTGTTCACCAACGGTTGCTTCGACATCCTCCACGCCGGTCACGTGCGCTACCTCCAAGAGGCCTGCAACCTCGGCGACGCGCTGGTGGTCGGCTTGAATACCGACGCGTCCGTGCGGCGCATCAAGGGCCCGGAACGGCCCTTCAACAGCCTGGAAGACCGCGCCGAGATCCTCGCCGCGCTCGACTGCGTCGACCTGGTCGTGCCGTTCGGCGACGACACTCCCGAGGAGCTGATCCACGCCGTGCGCCCGGAAGTCCTGGTCAAGGGCTCCGACTGGCGCGACAAGGGCATCGTCGGCGCGGACTTCGTGCGCGGGCGCGGCGGAGAAGTCCGCTTCCTCGACCTGCTGCCCGGGCGCAGCACCACCGGCCTGGCCGAACGCATCCGCGAGCGTTGAAGGACGCCGCGCCCCTGCGGCCGGGCTTCGCGATCGGCGTCGGCGCCGCCGCCGGCTTCTTGTCGGGTCTGCTCGGGATCGGCGGGGGGCTGGTCGCGGGCCCCGCGCTCGCGGCCCGCGGATTGCCGCTGGCGCGCGCGCTCGGAACCTCGGTCGCCATGGTGGGGCCGGTTGCGGCAGTGGGAGCCTTGGCCGAAGGCCTCACGGCGCCGCAGCACCTGGCGCCCGGTTTTGCGCTGCTGCTCGCACTCGGCGGCCAGCTCGGTGCGCCGCTCGGCGCGCGCGCGCTCGTACGGATGCCGGAGCGGGTCTTGCGCGCCGCGTTCGTGGCGCTGCTCGCCTATGCCGCGGCGCGCAACCTTGGCCTCTCCGGCGCGGTGCCCGATGCCGCCGTGACGGGCCTCGCCGGCGCGGAGGCGCTGCCGCGTGCGCTGGCCGCTGCGGCGATCGGCGTGTTCGCCGGCGTTTCTGCGAGCCTGTTCGGCATCGGCGGTGGACTGGTCGCGGTTCCAGGCCTGGTGTTCGTGGTGGGCGGCTTCGACTTCCACATGGCCGCGGGGACGAGCCTACTCGCCATGGTGCCCACCGCCCTGCGTGCAGGCTGGATCGCGCACCGGCAAGGCCGCGTGGACTTCGCCGCGGCCCGGGCGCTGGTCCCGGCGGCGGTGGTCGCCGCGGTCGCGGCGGTGCTGCTGCGCAACTTGCAGCTCGACGCGGTCTTGCTCGCACGCGTCTTCGGCGCCTTCTTGCTGCTCGCCGGCGCGCGCCTCTGGTTCGCTCCGCCGCGTGCGGCGGGATCCGGCCCGGCCTAGACGGCGGGCGGCTTGCCGGCGGTCTGGTCGAGGCTGCCGACGTACACGCGCACCAGGTTCCGGCCGCCGCCCTTGGCCCAGTACATCGCTTTGTCGGCTTGCTGGACCAGGCTCATGATGTCGCAGCGGTGCACCGATTCGGTCGCGGCGGCGCCGAACGAGGCCGTGACGCGGATCGCCTGGCCGTCTTCGTTCTCGAACTCTTGTTCCTCGAGCAGGATTCGGCAGCGCTCGGCGACGTCGGCGCACTGCACGATGTCGGCGCCGGGCAGCACGAGCAGGAATTCCTCGCCGCCCCAGCGGCCGACGTAGTCGCCTGTGCGCACGCTGGCGAGCAGGCACGAGGCCACGACGCGGAGGACGCGGTCGCCGGCCTTGTGGCCGTGGCGGTCGTTGACGTCCTTGAAGCGGTCGACGTCGGCCATCACCACGCCCATCGGCCGGTTTTCGCGGCGCATGCGGTCCTCGTCCTTGCGCAGCACGTCGAGCAGTGCGCGCCGGTTGAGGAGCCCCGTGAGCGTGTCGGTCATCGCGAAACGCTCGAACTCCTTCTTCATGCGCTTCTGCTCGTTGACCAGGGCGACG
>DASWJW010000057.1:0-7176 GCA_036396955.1 Planctomycetota bacterium | reverse complement strand
CCCTACCTAGAATAGGGGTTGCGAGCGGGCCGTGCGGGGCCGCACGGCGGCGCGGCGAATCCGCCGTCAATCTTGCTGGTCAGGCCGGGAAGGGCGATGGCATGATTGTTGCCCACTTTGCAGCGTTGACGACTCCCCGGTCCACGCTCGCACGCTGTCGTTCCGAAGACTCATGAACCGACGCCTCCACGCTCCCTTCGTGTTCCTTTTGGGCTCCACCGTCCTGGTGGCCTGCTTCAACTCGGGCCAGGGCAAGGGTCCGCTCCAGTCCGACAAGAACGCGACGGCTGCGACGCTCCGAATCGAAGAGGTCACCAACGGCTTCGGGCGCCTGCTGCCGCACGTGGTGCATGCCGTGGACCCGATCACCGGAGCCGTTTCGCCCAGCCAGCTGGTCGAGATCCGCAGCTTCGAAGACCTGCTCGCGAACCCGCCGAGCCTCATCAACCCCGTGTTGCCGCCGGCGACCTGGTTGGTCGACACGATCACCGGGGATCCGCGCAACCCGGCCGGCCAGCCGGGCAACCACTTCGCGGTCGTGCGTTTCTCGCGCACGCTCGACTTCGCCTCGATCCTCGATTCGACGGCGGGGGGCTTGTCCAACAACGGTCTCACCGGTGCGATCACGGTCGTGGCGTACGACCAGGCGACCGGCTTCAGCCAGGCCGTGGAGGGCCGCGGCTTCATCAACGGCGTGACCTACTTCGGCAACCCGCCCTTGGGCGAGCGCTGGGTGGCGCCTGCCGGGCGCGATCACGTGCAGGTTCTCCCGGTGACGCGCAACGGCGTTCTCGTTTCGCCGCCGCCGGGTCTCGGCTACCCCGGCACCACGGTCCCGCTGGTGAACAGCGGTTTCCAGGGTTCCGGCCAGTTCGTCAACCGCACGACCTTCACCTACGTGGTGGACAGCGACGGCGACCTTTCAACGTTCGAGGGATTCCCCACCGGCCGCGTAATTCGCGTAGTGGTGAACGACTCGGTCCGCGACAAGGACGGCAAGCGTCTCGAGGACGGCGGCGTCGGCACCTCCGTGGTCGGCAACGACGCCACCGGGCCGGGCCCGCTGCTCGACGGCGTGGGCGGCAATCCCGTCACTTTCCCGCTCGACCTCGCCAGCGACGTGCCTTGCGACGTCCAGGTCCACTGGTCCTTCGACGAGTCCTGCCAGCCGCATTCGGTGGGCCCGCTGCCCAGCCTGGTGCCGCCGTCGCTGACCAACGAGTTCACCATCGAGTTCCTGCCGCCGGTCGCGGTGGGCCAGCCGCCGCCCGGCAGCACGATCCCGCTGCCGTTCACGGCGCTGCCCGTCAGCCCGTTCAACTTCACGGAGTTCGTGCTCACGCCCGTGGCGACGTTCCCGGGCAGCGATCCCTTCGGCGCGATCGCCAAGGCCTTCGTGACGTACTTCCACAACGCCGCCGAAGACCTTTTCTCCAACTCCGATCCGAACAACCAGGTCACTTCGCAGATCGAATTCACCATCGGCGACTGCCCGGGTCTGATCAACGTGCCGGTGGCGCCCGGCGCGATCTACACGGGATCGAACGGCGGCGGCACGGCCGGCGGTGTGCGCGTGATCGACTTGGACGGTTTCGGCCAGGGCACCGGCGACCCGACCTTCAACCACGTCAACGATCCGATCTACGACGTGGTCCTGGATGCGAACGGCGAGCCGATCCAAGGCGACATCTCGAAGTTCCCTTTCAACCCGAACCTCGCGCTCACCGACCTGTTCCCGCCGATCGGCGAGGACAGCACGTCGATCGCCGGCGGATCGCGGGGCGTGTTCCAGCTCGGGCAGGACTCGACCTTGCGGACCCAGCTGGTCGACGGCAGCACGGTCGGCACCATCGCCGACATGATGCTGGGCCATCCGCTCGACATCGCGTTCAACAACTTCGACTGCCTGTCGGGCAGCCAGAACTTGTGCGCCAGCACGGCTTTCCAGGTCCATCCGCTGAACGGCAACCTGGGCGCGGCCGGCAACTCGATCAGCCACGCGCCGCACCCCAACCCGCCGCGCATCCGCCTGGCGCCGTCGTGCTTCGCGCCGCTGATCCAGACCGAAGAGCCGACTTTCGGCGACGCCGACCGCAACGGCTCCTACCAGACCAACGCACTCGGCCCGGACGGCAACCCCTTCGGCTCCGTCGGCGGTCTCGGTCCGAACGCCCTGCTGACCAAGCAGAGCCACTATTCCCGCGTGGCCATCGGTAACAACAGCGGCACCTTCCCCGGCCCGGCGCCGACTTCGATCACCTGTCCGGTGTTCGTGCTGCGCCAGCAGATCGGCCATTACCTGTACGTGCTCGATTCGTCGGGCGGCAAGGTGATCGTGTTGAACAGCAACCGGATGAACGTGCTCGACGTCATCCCGGTCGCCGACCCGCGCGACCTGGCGATCTCGCCGGACTCGAACATCCTCGCAGTCAGCAACAAGGGCACCAACACGGTGACCTTCATCGACACCGACCCGAACTCGCCCACCTTCCACAAGGTCGTCAAGGTCACGCAGCTGATCGACCACGTGAACAACCGATTCGGCGTCGGCCCGAGCGAAATCGTCTGGCAGCCCGACGACGAGGACATCCTGGTCATTTGCGAAGGATCGAACTCGATGGCGATCATCGGTTCGGGAAGCCTCGAAGTCCGCAAGATCATCCCGGGCGTCAGCCAGCCGAAGTACGTGGCCGTCACCAACCGGGACATCACCTTCGGATTCCAGACCAACCTGTACTACGCCTACGTCATCAACTCGGTCGGCGACACTTCGGTGTTCGAGTCGGGCCCCGACGGCGTGCAGGGCATCGGCTTCGACGACTTCATCGGCTCGATCTCGGTGCAAGGAAGCAGCGGATTGCCCAATGCGTCCGCGGTGCAGCCCAACCCCAACAGCTTGCAGCACGCGGTCTACATCGCGTACCGCGATGCCGGCCGGGGCGCGGTCGCCGAAGTCCACCTGCACGATGCGCCGACCGGTGCGCGTTCGCTCTCGGCGAGTGCGTTCCTGCCGGACCCGAACTTCCGCAACAAGGAATTCCGGGTGAAGAACACCTACGTGGGAGTGTTCTCGTCGTCTTCGGTGATCGACATCGCCCTCGACGACTTGAGCAACTTCGGCGGGCTCATCGACCAGACTTCGCAGTTCGGCACCAACCGCACGATCCAGCACTCGTCGAAGTCGCTGATGCGGCCCGGCCCGTTCACGGTCAGCGAGCCGCAGTACCTGTTCGTCGCCAACGCCAACGGCAAAGTCGACGTGATCAAGTTGTCGACGGCGCAACCGATCCGCGTGCCGATTTCGGTGCCGGGCGTCGCGGTGCTCTGCCACTTCTGGCGGCAGTAGGCGGCAGTTCCGGAACCACGCCCGCCCCGCGGCCGATAATCACGGGTCATGGCGCCTTCTGGCCGCGAGGTGCAGGCGATGTTCGCGGAGATCGCTCCGCAGTACGACCTGCTCAACCGGACGCTGTCCTTCGGTGTGGACCGGAGCTGGCGCAAGCGCACTGTACGTGCGCTGGACCTTGCGCCTGGAGCCCGGCTGCTCGATCTCTGCTGCGGCACGGGCGATCTCGCCGTGGCCTTCGCGGTGGCCGGCGCGAGCGTGGTCGGTGCCGATTTCACCGGACCGATGCTGCCGCTCGCGCGCGCCAAAGGAGAACAGCTGGGCCTCCGGATCGCGTGGCTGCGGGCCGACGCGCAAGCTTTGCCGTTGCCGACGGCCAGCTTCGACGCGGTCACGGCCGCCTTCGGCATCCGCAACGTCGAGGATCCCCGCCAGGCCTTGCGTGAAAGCCTGCGGGTGCTGCGCCCCGGCGGGCGGCTCGCGATTCTCGAGTTCTTCCCGATCCGCAATCGCTTCTGGCGCGGTTTCTTCAACTTCTACTTCCACCGGGTGCTGCCGCAATTCGCGCGATTCACGCGCGCGGGCCGCACGCCCGCGTACCGCTACCTGCCGCAGAGCGTGGCGGCCTTCGCCGAGATCGAAGCGTTTCGGAGCTGGATGGAAGCGGCCGGTTTCGAAGACGTGGCCGATCGCCCCTTCACGGGAGGGGTCGCGCGCCTGGTCGTCGGACGGCGGCCCGGCAGCGCGGGAGCGGGGTAGGCCGTGGGGGAATGGAAGCGGCTGGGCGCGGCATCCCAGGATCCGGCGATCGCCTTCCTGGTGCTGCTGCCGCTCGGCCTGATCCACGTCGCCGGCCACGTCGAAGCGGACAACGCCGCGCGCGGCGTGGTCGCGCAGCTCCTTCAGCAGGCGCTTGGTCCTGCGGCGCAGTGGGCTTTCCTCGCATTTCTTGCCGTGGTTTCCCTGTGGGCGATCGGCCGTATCCGCGCCCTGGACCTGCCTTGGCGCGGCGGCGCCGGCCTGACCGTTGCGGAAGGAGTGTTGTTCGGCCTCGCGCTGGCTCCGGTCCTCCGCTGGCTGACTTCGGTGATCCCGATGGAGGCGGCGCCTCTGTCGCTGCTCACGGAAGGTCCGGCGACGGACGAACTGCTGCGCGGACTTGCGATCTCCGCCGGCGCCGGGCTTTACGAGGAACTCGTATTCCGGGCCGCGCTGCTCGGAGGTCTGGCGGTGCTGATCCGCGCCCTGCTCACCGGACTCGGCTGGCAGGAGCTCGCGCCGACGGTGGGCACGGGGGCGGCGCTCATCCTCTCGGCCGCCGGTTTCGCCCTCGCGCACGCCGCGGGCGATGAATTCGCCCTGGAGCCGCAAGTGTTCGCGTTCCGCTTCCTGGCGGGAATCCTGCTCGGCGGCCTGTTCGCCTGGCGCGGACTCGGCGTCGTGGCCTACGCGCACTTCACCTACGATGCCGTGCTCATCCTGCCCGGTATCTGAGTCCGGGCCCGCGCGTGTCCGCCCATGAACCAGTCCGCCCAACGCAAGGTCTTTCTCGGCGTGTCCGGCGCGAGCGGCGCCGTGTACGGCCTGCGCACGCTGCGCATGCTCGTCGAAGCCGGCGTTTTCGTCGACCTCTGCTACTCGGACGCCGCCCGGCGCGTGCTGTTCGAGGAATGCGGAGTCCGTTTCGAGAGCGCCGCCGCGCTGCTCGTGCCAGGCCAGGACGCCGGCCTGGTGCGCTTGCACGAGCACGGCGACATCGGCGCACCGCCGGCGTCCGGAACCGCTCTCGGCGAGGCCGCGCTGATCGTGCCCTGCTCGCTGAACACGCTCGCCAACCTGGCGGCCGGACGCGCGGCAAATTTGATCGAACGAGCCGGGCAGGTCGCGCTCAAGGAGGGGCGCAAGCTGGTCGTGGTGCCGCGCGAGACTCCATTGTCGCGGATCCACTTGGACCAGATGAGCCGGCTCGCGTGGGCGGGTGCGGTGGTGCTGCCGGCTGCGCCGGGCTTCTACCACTTGCCGCGCACGATCGAAGAGCTGGTGGACCATCTCTGCGCCAAGATCCTCGCGACTTGCGGGATCGCGCAGACGCGGATCCCGGCCTGGGACGGCGGCGCTGGGCGATGAACCGGCTGGCCGGAGTCCTGCGGATGATCAAGTTCGAACACACCGTGTTCGCGCTGCCGTTCGCGCTGGCGGGCGCCTGGATCGCCGCCGCCGGTCCGCCGCCCTGGCGCGACCTTGGTCTGATCGTGCTGGCGGCGGTCGCCGCGCGGTCGGCGGCGATGAGCTTCAACCGGGTCGCCGACCGCTTTTTCGACGCACACAACCCGCGCACCGCGGAGCGCGAACTCGTCACCGGGGCGTTGTCGGTGCCCTGGACCGTCGGCTTCACGGCCGGCACGGCCGTGATCTTCGTGGGCGCGTCGTTCGCGCTCGCTCCCGTCTGCGGCTGGCTTTCGCTGCCGGTGCTGGTGGTGCTGCTCGGCTATTCGTACCTCAAGCGCTTCACGCTGCTCTGCCACTTCGGGCTCGGTCTGGCGCTCGCCTGCGCACCGACCGGCGCCTGGCTCGCCGTCGCCAAGGAGTTCCGGCCCGGTTGGGAGATTCCGCTGGTCGTGGGCCTGGGCGTGGTCGCGTGGGTCAGCGGCTTCGACCTCCTCTACGCGCTGCAGGACCGCGAGGTCGATCGCCGGCAAGGCCTGCATTCGGTGCCGGCCCGCCACGGGGTCGCGACGACGCAGCAGCTCGCGCGCGGCCTCCACGGCATGGCGGTGCTGCTGTTCGCCACGGCGGGCCTCCGCGCCGGATTCGGCGCCTGGTACATGGCGGGAGTGGTGGGGGTCGCCGTCCTGCTCGCAAGCGAGCACCACCTGGTGCGCGGCGGCCGTCTCGACCGCATCCCGCTCGCCTTCTTTCGCGTCAATGCCTGGGTGGGCGTGGTCTTCTTCGCCGGCGTGGCGGCCGACTACGCGGCCCGCGGCAACGCGCTGCTAGGCTCCTGAAGCCTTGAGCCCCGCCGCCCGAAAGCCGCGCGCGCCCGATCCGGGCACGGTTTGCCGCGAGCTTTGCGAGCTGGCCGGCAGCGGCCGCCTGCCGCGGTTCCTGGTCCTCAAGTCGCCGCCGCGCGGCGAATCGGAGCCCTGGTTCGCCGAGCAGGTGCTCGAAGCCGCGCGCGCGTTCGGCCGCACCCAGCCGGGCCTCGACGTTCTCGAAGTCGACGGCGGCTCGCCGGACTTCGAGCCCGGGCACTTGGACGGCTTCCTCGGCGCGGCGTCGTTGTTCGGCAACGGCCGGGCGCTGGTCTTCGGCCGCGCCGCAAAGCCCTTGCAGCGCTGGCCGCGGCTCGCGCAGTCCCTTGTGGCAGCGGCCGCGGATCCGGCCGGACCCGCGTGGCTGATCGTGCAGGCCGAAGGGCTGGCCAAGACCGCCAAGGCGGCGCTCGACAAGGCTCTCAAGAGCCTCGCCGGCGGCGCGCGCAGCGAATCGTTCCGGCGCTTGTACGCCGATCCGCCGCCTTGGAAGCCCGACCCCGATCAGAGCGAAGCGGCGCTGTTCGTGGCTGCGGAAGGCCGCGTGCGCGGATTGCGCATGGAGCGCGGCGCCGCCGGCCTGCTGGTGTCGCTGACCGGAGGCCGGCCGAGCGAGCTCGTGCAGGCGCTCGAGCACTTCGCGTTGCTTGGCAAGCCGCACGTCGACGAAGACGACGTCCGGGCCACCGTGGCGCACGGCGCCGAAGGCAACGCGTTCGAGTTCGCCGAAGCGGTGCTCGTCGGCGACGCGGCGACGGCGCTGCGGGTTCTGGGCCGGCTGCGTGCCCGGGGCCTGCA
>DASWJW010000056.1:0-14600 GCA_036396955.1 Planctomycetota bacterium | reverse complement strand
ACGCCGACCGCGCCAAGATCCAGTATCGCGAAATCGTCGAAAAGTACGCGTCCACCCGTCAGGTCGACCCCGCGCGCGCGCGTTTGCGTGTGCTCGGATCCGCCTAGCCCCATCCCCGCGGCGGCTGGGCCACGACGGGCCCGCTTGATGTCGCCGACAAGAGCAGAATGATGATCGAAATCCTCAAGACAACCGAAGAAGCGGCCGCCGCGGTGCCCGTATCGCCGCAGTTCGACTCCCTCTTCGACATGATCCTCCATGGCGGACCGGTGATGGTCCCGCTCGGCGTCTGCTCGGTGATCGCGTTCGCCTACGCGCTCGAGCGCAGCATGCGCCTCAACCGCATCCGGCTCGGCACCGCGGGTCTCGCCGGCAGAGTCGCCGAAGCCGTCCGCCTTGGCGGCACCGAAGGCGGCCTGGAAATCTGCCGCGAACGACCGACTCCGCTCACCCGCGTGCTTGCCGAAGGGCTGCGCAGCGCCGCACGGCCGCTGCTCGAACGCGAGAAGGCGGTCGAGGACGCCGGGCTGCGCGAGGTCAAACGACTGTCGGCAAACCTGCGGCCGCTTGTGGTCGTCGGCATGATCGCGCCGCTGATGGGACTGTTCGGCACCGTGTGGGGAATGATCGACGCGTTTTCGAACATTGCCACGCAAGGTGGTCCGGGCAAGCCCGACATCCTCGCCGCCGGCATCTC
Organism: Planctomycetota bacterium; assembly: GCA_036396955.1. GTDB lineage: Bacteria > Planctomycetota > UBA1135 > UBA1135 > UBA1135 > DASWJW01. The sequence goes on along the minus strand of DASWJW010000056.1, from coordinate 13,903 downwards.
GCAGGCGCTGATCACCACCGCCGCCGGCCTTGCGATCGCCATTCCGACCCAGGCCGTCTACTTCTGGCTCAAGAGCCGGATCGACCGTTTCGTGCGCGTCGCCGAAGACGGCTACATGGCCGTCAACGAAAGCCTGGAGACGGTCCGTGCGAATTCCTGACGAACTCGACAACGAGGAATTCACCCTCAACCTCACGCCCTTGATCGACGTGGTCTTCCTGCTGCTGATCTTCTTCATGGCGGCGACGACCTTCATCGACCCCGAACGCGAAATCGACCTCGAACTTCCGAGTTCGGAGAGCGGCAGCAGCGAGAGCGCTCCGCACGAACTCGTGATCAACGTCTTCGAGGACGGCCGCTACTCGCTCGCCGGACGCGTGGTCGACGAAGACGCGCTGCTCGCCGCGCTCAAGCGCGCCGCGATCGAGAACCCGGAAGTGCTGATCGTCATCCGCGGTGACCGCCGGGTCCAGCACCAGTTCACGGTCCGGGTGATGGACTTGTGCGGCCAGGCCGGCCTCGCCCAGCTCGCGGTCGGCACCATGGAAGGCAGCTAGGCGGGACCCAGCGTGTTCGGCAACGGCGGAAAGAACCTGGTCATCGTGCTGGCCCTGCTTGCAGCGGGGTTCTTCGCGGCGTACCTGCGTTTTCGTCCGCACCTCGGCAACGACGGTGCGTTCACCGACGGCGCGCGCACTTACGCCGCCGACGCCGGCGCCGAAATGCGTTTCGCGGTCTGGGACGCCCCCGTGCGCCTGTCCGACGAGATCAACACTCGTGCGAACGAGTCGCGCCCGGCGGTCAGCCCCGACGGCCGCTGGCTGGTGTTCGCGGTCGGCGAGGCCGGCCTGAACGCCGATCTCTACCTGGCCGAACTGATCGACGGCGAAGCGCGCGACCCCCAGCCGCTGCGCGCCGTCAACTCCGACCACGACGAACTTGCGCCGGCATTCGGGCCCGGCGGCCTTTACTTCGCCACCAACCGCCCTGGTTCGGTGGGGGGCTTCGACCTCTGGCGCAGTCCCTACCGCGACGGCGGTTTCGAGGCCGCACAGCCGCTCGCGGACGGCATCAACGGCGAGGACGACGAACTCGATCCCGCGCCGATCCCGGGGAGCGAGGCGCTCGCGTTCGTGCGCAGGCCGCGCAGCGGCGCCCGGCGCGACGCCGACTTGTGGTTCGCCACGGGCAAGCGCGAGCCCGGCGGAGTGCTCGAGTACGAGACCCGGCGGCTCGACGCGCTCAACACGCCGTTCGAGGAACGCGAGCCCGCCATGGCGTCCGACGGCCGGGCGCTGGTGTTCGCTTCCGATCGCGAGGGGGGCCGCGGCTTCGACCTCTACCGTTCCGTCCAGGACCGCGGCGTGTGGCTGCCGCCGGCGCCGGTCGAAGGCGTGAACAGCGCGGCTTCGGAGCGCGGCCCGGCGCTGTCGCGCGATGGTTTCACCCTGTTCTTCGCGGTCGAAGAACCCGAAGGCGGGTCCGACGTCTACCGCGCGTGGTCGAAGGAGCTCTTCCGCATTCCTGGGCGGCCGATCGGGTGGGTCGACTTGCTGGTGCTGTCGAGCTTGCTCCTGCTCGCACTGCTGGCTTTCCTGGCCAAACGCTGGGAGACCCTCGAATTCCTCTACAAGTGCCTGCTGATCTCCCTGGTCGCGCACGCACTCCTGCTGTTCTGGTTCCGCGGCGTGCACCCGGAGGCCGAACCCCCGCAGCTGCCCGATACGGCGCCGATGTTCCGGATCCAGATCGCGCCGGATTCGTCGCGCAGCCTGACCCGCAACGAAGAGCGCGCGGGCGAACTGGATGCGGAACGCGGAGACGCGCTCGCCGCCGCGCCGCAGCGCACGGACGCTGAACGGCCCGACGGCGCTGCCGAGGCCGCGGCGACCCGCGAGGTCGCGCGGCTCGACGCACCCGAGCGCATGCTTCCGAATCGCCTGGAACGCGAAGTCGCGCCCAGCGAGACGCGGCGTGCCGAGGTGCCTTCCGAAGTCATGGAGTCGCCCGTCGAAGCGGTCGAACGGCAAGGCGCAGCAGCGCCGTCGGTCGCGTTGGCGGCCGCCGCGTCGGAGGTTTCCCCGCAAGCGCGGCCTGACGGTGCGCTCGTGCGAGCGGCAGCCGAGTTGGCCGTAGGCCCCGCCGCAGCGCCGCTCGAAGCGACCCTGGCCCGCGCCGCGGAGTCCGAGCACGCGGCGCCGGCCGCCGCCGCCATGGCCGCCGCGCTGCAACCGGCCGCCATCGCCGACGCGCAGATTCCCGCGAACGTCGCCACGCCGAGCGAGCGCTTCGTGCGCCGCGCCGTGTCCGCGCCGGCACTGACGATGCAGGCGGAGAGCCTGGCGCCGCCCACGCAGCGGGGCGGCGGCCTGCTCCGGTCCGAAGCCGCCGCCGATGCACCGCTCGCGGCGGGAGAGTCGGCTCCCGCACCCACCCACCTGCCGCGCGCCGAAGTCGCATCGGACCTCGTGTTGCGCGACTTCGCTCCCGGCCACGACGCACTCGAAGGGCTCGCGCCCGGACGCCGCGAACTCACCGGAGATGCGACCGTCGCCGCGCCGGAAGAGAAATTCGCGCGCATGGCCGATGAGGGCGAGCAAGGAGTTGCGCTCGAAGTCGGCGCGCTCGCGGGTGCCGCCTCCGTGCCGTTGGAGCGGTCACGCGATGCCGAACGCTTCGCCGAAGGCGGCAGCGCGCCCATCGCCGCCGCGTCGGCGCCGGCAACGGCGCCCGCGCAACAAGCGCCGTTCGCCCGGCCTGAGGCGGCGGTCCCCGGACGGTCCGGGGAATTCGTCGCCGAAATGGCGGTCGATCGGGCCCTCCCCGGAGCCCGAGTGGCCGTTCCGCACGAGCGCGCCGAACGAATCGGCGATCCCGGCGCGGCGCCCGCGGCGCTCGAAGTCGCCGCACTCGCGACCGCACCGCCGCGCCGCGAAGGCGCGGAAGGACCTGGCCGGCGCGAAGGCGATCCCGGCGCGGTCCCGATCGCCTCGACGGCCGAGCCGCTCCAAGGCGAGGCGATGGCGTTCATGATGCCCGCACCTGGGCGCCAGGCCGCGTCGCCGCGCCGGCACGACCTGGACGACATCGCGCCCGGTTCACGCGCGCTTCCGGATCTCGCCGTAGCGGCCCCTCAGGGAGATGGGGCGGCGCCGAGCGCGTCCGGAGGAGTTTCCGCACCGGAGCTCTCGATCGCCGCCGCCGATTTCGGCGGGCCGGCGCGAGCCGAAGGCGCAGGTCCGGAACGCCGCGACGCGCCGCGCAACCGCGCCGACGAGAGCGGAGACGCACAGCCGGCACCCGACCGCGCCGGCCCGATCGCGCGCGCGCCTTCGCAAGGTCCGGCCGGTCCGCTGCCGGGTCGCCAGGGCGAAGCCTTCGCGCAGCCCGGCTACGAGTCCCTGCCCCTGGAACTCGAGCTCGAAGCCCCCGGCAGCTACGCCGGCGCAATGGAGGAGCAGCGTGGCGAGGCCGACCGTGGCCTCGATCTTGCGGCCCGCAGCGACGAAGGGCGGCGCGAGCGGGTGGAGAGCGGCCCGACCCGGCGGCGTCCAGGAGCCCTGGCCGAGCGCGGCGAGCCGCAGGCCGAGTCGGGCCCGTCCTTCGCGCCGCTCGCGGCGGCGGAGCGCGTGGAACCCGCGGTCGCCGAGGTCATCGTTCCGGAGCGGTTCGAACACACCCCGTATCGCACTCGTTTCGGCGCCGCCAAGAGCACGGCCTTGCGCGAACACGGCGGCAGCACCAAGACCGAAGCAGCGGTGGAGAGCGGCCTGCGCTATCTGGCCGGTCTGCAGAGCGAGCGCGGCTACTGGGGCAGCCGCACGAACTACGACGAGAAGTACGGCCACGTCGCCGTCGGCAAGACCGCGTTGTGCCTGCTGGCATTCCTCGGCGCCGGACACACGCCAGGGTCCGGAACGGAGTACTCGGACAACGCCGCGCGCGCGGTGGACTTCCTGCTCGCGGTCCAGGACCGGCGCACGGGGCACTTCGGTTACACGTCGAGCTACAGCCACGCGATCGCGACCTACGCGCTCGCCGAGTGCTACGCGCTCACGAACGACGAGCGCCTGCGGCAGTCGATCGACGCCGCTGTGGCGCAGATCCTGCGCAACCAGAGCCGCAACGGCGACCCGAGGCGTTTCGGCGGCTGGAGCTACTACTACGCCGACGAGCGCACGTTCGACTCGTGGCCGCGCGCCTCGATCTCGGCATGGCAGGTCATGGCACTCGAGTCCGCCCGCCTGGGCGGTGTCCTGGTCCCGGACCGAGCGTTCGACGATGCCCGCACCTTCCTCCGCAACTCCTTCGACCGCAGCGGCGGCTTCTTCCTCTACAGCCACGACCCTTCGCGGCTGCGCAGCGACTACGCCACCCTGCCCGGCTCCACGCCGGCGGCGTTGTTCGCGCTTTCGCTTCTCGGCGACGACGTGAATGCGAAGGAGTACGCGTCAGCGCGCCGCTTCGTGCTCGAGCGGGCGCCCAAGGGCTACCGCGCCGGACGCGAAGAAGACTTCGTCTACCAGGCTCAAGGCAACTTGTACTTCTGGTACTACGGCACCCTCGCGATGTTCCGCAGCGGCGGCCACGCGTGGGACAAGTGGAACCTGGCCATGCAGCGGACTCTGCTCGCGGGACAGGACCGGAACGGATCCTGGGAGCCGATTTCGCCCTACGCCGAATACGCGGGCGACACCGAGCAGGATCGCTCCTACACCACGGCGATCAACGTCTTGAGCCTCGAGATCTACTACCGGTATTTCACGCCGCTCCTCAAGGTGAAGTAGACCGGGCGCCGGTCCGGCGGTGGTCCGGACCGTCTTGGTGCTCTCCTTACCGACGCCTATCATTGGGCCGGGAGGCGGATCGCCAGGGGGTTTCGGCGGCCCCGTCCCAACGGATCAGAACGCGTATGCGGCGCAAGAGAATCGAGGTTGGATCCGCCGCCGCGGCGGAGGCCGGCAGCGTGGGCGGCCGGAGGCTGCGCTTCGTCGGTCGCGACGACCTGCGCGGCGCCGTCGAGGCCGCCTATGCACGGGCGATGGAAGTGCCGTTAGGCGAAGTCGACGTGGAAGTCCGGCGCTCCGTGGTGACAGCCGGTGTCGAAAGCTTCTTGCGGCACCTCGGAACGGATTCGAAGAGCGGCCGCACCGTTGAAAGCGGCGAGTCGGACGCGTCCGCCGAGCGTTTGCCGGTCGAAGAGACGTCCTTCGACGCCGCGCAGCGCGCGTTGGATCACGGGGAAGGTTCCTTGCGCGTCATGGAGCAGGAGACGCTGCGCGGCGCGCTCGCCGCTGCTTTCGAACGGGCCCTGGAAGTCGAGTTCGGAGGCGTGGACCGGGAGGTCCTCGATTCGGTGGTCGAGGCCGGGGTGCGCCACTTCTTCGGCCGGCTGGAATCGAGGCCGGTGCTGGAAACGGGCGCCGACGTTTCCGAGCGGTTGCGCAAGAAGGTCGAGCGCGCGCTGATCGCGGACTTGCGCGAGCGGCACGCCGACGTCGACGAGACACTTCTCATGACCGTGGTGCGCGAGGGTGTCCAAGCCAGCCTCACGGCCTCCGAGGCGCCCCGCGGCAGGGCGCGCCCGTTGTCATCCACCGAGTTTGCGGCCCTTCTGTCGCGGGTCGAGGCGGCACTCGCGGCGAGCCAGCGGCTTGCCGACGAGCAACTCGAACAGCTCCAGGCCGGCACGAGCGAGCTGGTGCAGCCGCGTGCAGGAGCCGTGGCTCCGCAGACTCCCTTTGCGCTCGAGCCGCCTGCCGTGCCTCCGGCTGTTGGAGTGGGGGCAGGTGAGGATCCCGTCGCCGGGATCGAGGCGGAAATCCACCGGCTGCTCGCACAGTCGGACGAACTCCGCAACCGCGCGATCCGCATGGCGCTCGATGCCGTCCGTGCCGAGCTCCGCGGCCGCGAGGGCGTCGAGGCCGGCTCTCCCGAGCACCGGATCGAGCTCTTGGAACGGCGGATCGCCAAGCTCACGGGATCGCTCGAAACGGCCGAGAAGGAAATCCACCGTCTCTCCTCCTTGCAAGGCGCGGATCCCGGACTGGCGTCCGTCTACCGCACCGTGCAGGGCCTCGCTGCCGACGCGCAGGACGCTGAAGCCAAGCGCCGCATGCTGGCCGACCTGTTCGACGCCAACCAGGAGCTGCGCCGGCAGATCGCCGAACGCAAGGACCCCTCCAAGGACTGATCGCATGACCCAAGAGAAGAAACCCAACCCGAACTCGGGCGGTGACGCAAAGGACACCGGGGTGCTGTACCTGGGCATCGACCTGGGTACGTCCCGCACCGCGGTGTCCGCCAGCAACGGCGTCCGCACCTCGATCGCCAGCCACGTCGGCTATCCCAGGGACGTCGTGGCGCGCAAGCTGCTCAAGAAGGACGTCCTCTTCGGCGACGAAGCACTCGAGAAGCGCTTGTCCCTCGACTTCTACACACCGCTCGAACTGGGAGTGCTCAAGGCGAGCGAGAAAGGCGGCAAGGAAGCCGGGAACAACCTGCGTGCGGCGAGCGACTTGATCCGCGAGATCATCCGGATGGCGCGGCCCCGCAAGGATGAGCTGGTCTATGCGGTGATCGGAGTCCCCGCGCAGGCGAACATCGACAACAAGGAGTCGATCCTCGAAGCGGCGCGCGAGTCGGTCGATTCGGTGATGCTCTGCTCGGAGCCATTCGCGGTCGCCTACGGCCTGGACTGGCTCGACGACGTGCTCGTGATCGACATCGGCGCCGGCACGACCGACCTCTGCCGGATGCACGGCACCATGCCCGAGGACAGCGACCAGGTGACGTTGCGCTACGGCGGCGACGCGATCGACGCCGATCTCGCCGCGAGAGTGGCCAAGGCGCATCCGGAGGCTTCGTTCTCGATCCGGATGCTCAAGCAATTCAAGGAGCGCTTCGCGTCGGTGGCCGATGAGATGGAGCCGGCCTTGCTCGATCTGCCGGTGAACGGCAAACCGACCCGTTTCGACCTGACCAAGGAGTTGCGCGAGTCCTGCCGCACCATCGTTCCGCGCATCGTCGAGGGCCTCGGCCAGCTCGTCGCGTCGTTCGATCCGGAATTCCAGGAACGGTTGAAGAACCGCGTCCTGCTCGCCGGCGGCGGCAGCTTGATCAAGGGTCTCGACAACGCGATCGAAGCCCAGATGCACGCGAAGCTCGGCTCCGGCCGCGTCGTCCGCATCGAGGAGCCGGTCTACGGCGGCGCCAACGGGGCCTTGAAGATCGCCCACGACATGCCCGCGGACTTCTGGCAGAAGCTCAAATAGATCCGCCGCGGCGCGCAGGTCGCGCCGCGGCGGCTTCGGGCCGAACGGGAGCTAGCCGCCGCGGCGGTTGGAGGAGCGAGCACCGCCACTGCCGCCGCGGCTGGGACCGGACGACCGACCGACCGAGCCACTGCTGCCGCGGCTGGGAGCGGACGACCGACCAAGCGACGGCGCACGGCTCGGCGGAGCGGAAGGCCGGCTCGTTTGCGGCGAGCTGCTCGAGCGCGAGGGTGTGCTGCGGATCATGGGGCCGCTCGTTCCGATGATGGTCCGGCTGCCGCCTTGGATGCCGGAACTCTCGCGGATGCTCGGCTGACGGCTCGTCGACGGCCGTTGCGAGCTGGTGCCGCGGGTGCTTTCCGTCCTTCCCTGCACGGACCGGGCGCGCGCTGCGGCCTCGGTGGGCGTGGAGGGTACACGCGAAATCGCGCTGCCCCTCGTCACTTCCCGGCCGGAGGAGTCCGGGCCGAACCGGGTCGCGGTGCCGGAGGGCTGCATTCGCACGATCGCCGGAGTCGCTCCGACCGAGCCGCGGTTGCGCGCGATGGTGGTCTCCGAATCACGTCCGCGGCGTTCGCCCGCGCCATTCCCCTTGCGGGCCGCGTCGGCGGAACCACGGATCACGGGAGTCGCCTGGTTGCTGCGATCGACAAGGTCGCCGCCCCCGCGAGAACCACGATCGGGAGTGATGCCTTGGCCGCCGCGAATGCCGGTCTGGCCGGTCCCGAGCGACGCAGCCTTGACCACGACGGCGCCGGGACGGGAGACCGTCCGCCCGCTTCGGCTGTCGGTGTTGCGGTTGCCTTGGAAGGCCGTTCGACCGGAGTCCAGTGCCTGCCGATACGCCACCGACGGAGTCGGCTTGAGGCCGCCGCGCCCGCCACCGGTGGCGGTGAGGCCGCCACTGTTGCCGCCACGCGCGACCAGGCCTGCGCGTGCCGGACCGCCGTCGCCATTGCCGCCGTCGCCATTGCCGTTGCCGTTGCCGCCGCTGTTGTGACGGTTGCGGTTGTGGTGGCCATGGTGACCGTAGTGCCGGTCGTTGTAGTAGTGGCCGTAGCCGTAGCCCCACGGATAGCCGTAGCCGCATCCGTAGCCGAGATAGAAACCGTACGGGTGCCAGAAAGCGTAGTACCCGCTCGGGTAGTACCAGGGGCAGTACCACGACCAGTACCAGGACCAGGAGCGGTAGCTCTCGTAGCTGTAATCGTCGTAGTAGTAGTTGTTCGTGACGTAGGTCGTGTCGCCGTACCCGGCGGACGCGGCGACGGCGTACGAGTCGTAGACCTGGCCCGACGCGTACCGGATGTCGCCGACCGTTTCTTCTTGGTAGGAGTCGTCGCTCCACGGGTCGGCGGACGAAGTCGAGAATTCCGCCACGTCGAGCGGCGTGAGTCCGCCGACCGTCGACAGCACGCGCACCAAGCCCGATCCCGAGCCGCGGCCTTCCGCTCCGGGCGCCGCGACCGCGAGCTCCGAAATGCCGTCTCCGGTCAGGTCGCCGACACCTGCGAGCGCAGTTCCGAAGCCTTCGCCGGGCTCGCCGAGCCAGCTCTCGAGCAATGCGCCGTCGCCGCCCGAGAAGAGATACGTGACCCCCGAACGGATGCCGTTGGCGGACTCGCGCGGAGCTCCGACTGCGAGGTCGGTGCGGCCGTCGCGGTTCACGTCGCCGACTGCAGCCACCGCCGCGCCGAACATGCCGCCGGGGGCCGCGCCCTCAAGGCGCAGCAGTTCGGCACCGCTCGCTCCCGAGAACACGAAAACTGCGCCCAGGTCGCTCCCGGAACCGTCGTGGCCGACTGCGCCGACTGCGAGGTCGGGCCGCCCGTCGCCGTCGACGTCTCCGGCCGGGGTCACCGACTGGCCGAACGCGTCGCCGCGCGCTCCGCCCGCAAAGACGAACAAGGTGAAGCCGTCGCGCCCCGAGAGCACGCGAACTTCGCCTTCTCCGTCCTGGCCCGCGTAGGGTGCGCCGACTGCGAGGTCGGCGAAACCGTCGTCGTTGACGTCGCCCACGCCTGCGACCGCGTGTCCGAAGTGGTCGCCGCTCGCGACGCCGCCGTACACGAAGAGCAGCGCGCCGCTGGCGCCGGAGAACACGCGCACTTCCCCGGCATCGGCTCCGAGCGCGTCGCCCTTGGGCGCGCCGACCGCGAAGTCGGACGTGCCGTCGCCGTCGACGTCGCCCAGTCCGGCCACCGAGGAGCCGAATTCGCCGAGCGCGGACTCTCCGGTCGTCTCCAGCAAGAGCGCGCCGGTCTGGCCCGAGTACACGCGCACGGCGCCGACTCCCTTGCCGGCGGCGTCGTCGTAACGTGAACCTACCGCGACGTCGGGAAAACCGTCGCCGTCGAGGTCGCCGACTCCCGCAACCGCGTATCCGAATTCTTCGTGCCGCGCGACGCCCCGCCATTCATGGAGAATTTCGCCGCCACGACCGGAAACGAGGCGTGCATAGCCCGCAGCGCTGCCGTCCGTCACGAAACCTTGCACCGCACCGACCACGAAGTCGGGGTAGCCGTCCCCGTTGACGTCGCCGCTCGCGGCGATGGAAGAGCCGACTTGATCACCTGCGGCGCCCTCGACTTCAAGGACGGTTTGCTGCGCCGCGAGCCTGCTCACCAAGAGCAGGGGGGCGAACAGGGGGGCGACCGTCAGGAGAGAGTTCCTGTGGCTACGTTGCATAACCACGACTCTATGGGAGGAGGCGGTCAGAAAATGGACGAACGAGCGGCGCCGCTTGTGGGATCGACACGGAAAAGTGTGACATGTCTCAGGCGCTCCCGGACCGCGTGGCTCGATACGCCTGTTTGTAGCGCACAAGCCTTTATGGGATATCGAGTTAGGCTCTAGGCCTCACCCTTGCCCTCGAGCGTGGCAAACATGCCTATCGCGCACCAGTCGCGGAACCAACTGCTCATACCGGCGGCAAGGGCCCTGGGATCGGCACCCGGCCGCCCGGCGCACGCCTCGATTGCCCCGGCCAGCGGCTGGCCCGAGAGGATCGCGGCGAAGAGGTGGGCCGCATCTGGTTCGAGTTGCAGCCTGCGGACGGCGGCTCCGGAGCGCACCACGGCGACCCGGCAGGGACCGGGCGCGGGTCCCGGGACCGGTTCCGCGGTTGCGGCTTGTCCGCGCTCCAGGCGCAGCCAGCTCTCCACCGGGTAGCGGAGTTCCAGAAACCGCAACGCCGGGACCGGCCTCAGAACGGTGCCAGCCCACGCCTCTGGCGCGATCCTCGCCATGGCGTCGGCGTCGAGCGTTGCGGCGTCCTCAGCGTGAAAGACTTCGCGGATCGTCCATTCGAGCCGCGCCAGGTCGGTGAGGAAGGCGCCGTCCGGACGTTCGGATTCGCGCGTCGCCAGGTAGTCCGGCAGCCGGAGTCCAAGCCGTGACAGGCTGAAGTGCCGCGGCGGGCAGGCTTCGACGTACGCGTCGGCGCAATCGCGGAAGGCGCGGGCTCCGAGGGCACGGCGCAGGCCGCCGAAGTCTTCTTCGAGGACTTCGCGCAAGCGGATCGCGTACATGTTGGCGTAGACGCCGATCCGCTCCACGGCGGCGAGCTGGGCCGAGGGCCGGATCAGCTCTTCGAGGGGAGCTCCTCCGGGCGGCTGCAGCCCCGCCGCCCGCGCCGCGGCGTCGCCCGGGCGCACTCCGCGGCGGTGGGCGATCACGGCGAGCGCCCAGCGCTCGAGCTGCTCGAGTTCGCTGGCGCTCATTCGGCGGCGGCCGCTCGCCCACTGCGGCTCTCGGCGGCGAGGAAGCGCTCGGCCTTGCGGGCTTCGGCGAGCACCACGTCGAATTCGGGGATCGCCGTATCCCATTCGAGCAGGATGGAGCGCCCCGGCGCGCGCTTCTCCACTTCGGCGAGCAACTCCCACACGGGATCGATGACCGGCCCCTCGTGGGTGTCGATGCAGTGCGTTCCCTTGTCGGCGTGGCCGGCTACGTGGATCTGGACCACCCTGTCGTAGGGCATCGCATCGAGGTAAGCGATCGGATCGGTGCCGTGGTTGCGGTGGTTGACCCAGACGTTGTTCACGTCGAGGAGCAGCGCGCAGTCGGCGGCCTCGGCCAGCCGCGCGACGAACTCCTGCTCGGGCATGCTCGACGCGGCGAATTCGAGGTAGGTCGAAGCGTTCTCTAGCACCAGCGGTCGTTCCAGGAAGTCCTGTACCTGCCGCACACGGGCCACGACGTGGGCCAGCGTGGCTTCGTCGTAGGGGAGCGGCAGCAAATCGTGGCTGTTGTGACCGGCGACTCCCGTCCAGCAGATGTGGTCGCCCAACCAGACCGGCCGCAAGCGGTCGCTGAGATCCTTGAGACGCCGCAGGTACTCGAAGTCGAGCGGGTCGGTGCTGCCGATCGACAGCGAGACGCCGTGCAGGACCAGCGGATAACTCGCGGCAACCTGTTCGGCGATCCGGAGCGGGCGCCCGCCGCCGGCCATGAAGTTCTCGGAAATCAGCTCGAACCAGTCGACTTGCGGCTGCTTGCGCACCACGTGGTCGTAGTGATTGCTGCGCAGCCCGACCCCGATGCCGAGGTTCGGCAAGTTCCAGCGGTTGGCAGGGCGCATGGGCCGGGCCGCGACGATCGAACCAGACGCGGCGCCCGCCGGAAAGAGCGGCGGGCGCGCAGCCGGGCGAAACGGTTCGACTACTTGCCGCCGCAGCCGTCCTTGCCGGAGCAGCCGTCGGCACCGCTGCAGCCGTCCTTGCCGGAGCAGCCGTCGGCACCGCTGCAGCCTTCCTTGCCAGAGCAGCCATCGGCGCCGGAGCAGCCGTCCATGTCCGACATCGCCGCGGAGTCGTGCTCGGCTGCGGTGCAGCTGGTCAGAGAACCGGCCATGAGGCCACCGATGGCGAGCGCGAGAAGGCTCGCGGTGGTCGGAATGATCGAGTTCGTCTTCTTGTTCTTTTCCATGGGTCCTGAATGAAAGTGGGCGGTTCGGTGGAAGGGTGCGCGCAAGGGCGTCGAGTCGGCATCCGCTTCACCGGGGCAGTGCGTCCGGCCGAGGGCGGTGCTCTCGGGCACAGTTTGGCGGTCTAGTGCACTTGCGTTACAGGAAAACTCCGCCCAGCTGCGTTTTCGCGCTGAATCTTCCGCATCCAGACTGGAATCGCCCGCGGAACGCCGTTATCCGTCCAGGGCGCGGTCCATCCTGGCGGAGATGTCGGCCAGGCGCTCGCGGCCGCCACCACCGACTTCCGCGGCGGCCCAGCCTTCGTATCCGATCTCCTCGAGCGCGGCGCGGACGGCCGGCCAGTCGCAGTCGCCGTCGCCGATCCCGACCTGGAAGCCCTTCCAGCGGCCTTCCTCGTCGAGTTTCTTGCGGCTGTATTCCTTGACGTCGAGTTTGAGGATCCGCGAGCCGAGGATCCGCACCCATTGCTCGGGCCAGCCATAGAGCACGATGTTGCCGATGTCGAAGTGGAAGCCGACGCGGGAACTGCCGAACTGGTCGACGTAGCGAGCCGCTTCCAACGGGCTCAACAAGAAGTTGTTCCAGACGTTTTCGAATGCGATCGAAACCCCGAGATCTTCGGCCAGCGGCAGCACGCGGTGGATCTCGTCGGTCGAGCGTCGCCAGGCCTGGTCGTAGGACACCTGCTTGTTCACGACGGCGGGGACGAGGAGGACGCTGGTTCCGCCGAAGAGCTTGCACTGCCGCAGCGCGGTCTCGAGTCCGGCCCGGCCACGGGCGCGCACAGCGGCGTCAGGATCGGAAAGCGTGTCGCCCCAGTGGACCGAATCGACTACGCCGGGGATCTCGATACCCGTCGCCGCCTTGGCCGCCAGGATTTCGTCGGGGTCGAGGTTCGACGGGCTGTCGAGCTCGACGCCGTCGAAGCCCACGTCGCGGATCAGCTCGAAGCGCTCGAGCACGCTGCCGCCCGCCTGGATCATGCCGTACTTGAGCGCCTTGCGGATCTTGGAGCGGCGGCGGGGGAGTCCGGCGGCCGGCAGGGCCATGCCGGCCACGGCAGCGGTGGCGAGCAACTCGCGTCGGGAACAGGGTTCGGCCATAGCTTCGATGATAGTGGCCGCTGGCGCGTGGCTTGCGGGAGGAGCGCACGCCTAGAATGCGCGCATGAAGGTGGTGATCCTCGCTGGGGGCTTTGGCACCAGGCTGACCGAGGAGACCGAGAACCGGCCCAAACCGATGGTCGAAGTCGGTGGCCGGCCGATCCTCTGGCACCTCATGAAGCACTACGCGGGGCACGGCTTCCGCGAGTTCGCGGTGGCGCTCGGCTACAAGGGCGAGTTCATCAAGCGCTACTTCGCCGACTACGCGCTGCTGACCGGCAGCCTGACGATCGACCTGGCGACCGGCGGGATCGAGCGGCACGGCGGGCCGAAAGAGGACTGGCAGCTGCATCTGGCCGACACCGGCTTGCACACCGTCACCGGCGGCCGCGTCAAGCGCTTGGCTCCGTACTTGCGCGAAGGCGGCACGTTCATGCTCACGTACGGCGACGGCGTGTCCGACGTCGACCTTCGCGCGCTGCTCGCCTTCCACCGCGCGCACGGCAAGCTGGCCACGGTCACCGCCGTGCGGCCGCCGGCGCGCTTCGGCGGCCTCGTTTTCCAAGGCGACCGGGTGGCGGAATTCACCGAGAAGC
>DASWJW010000055.1:0-8038 GCA_036396955.1 Planctomycetota bacterium | reverse complement strand
CTCGGCGGGTCCGCCGAGGCGCAAGTAGTCCTCGTACTGGCGGATCGCTTCGGCCCAGTCGCCGCGGTGGTACGAGGCGTCGCCGGCGAGCCGGCTGTACTCGACCTGCGCGAGGCGGTCGAAGTACTGCTTGTCCATGTCGTCGACCAGGGACCAGGCCGTGTCCCAGTCCTCGGCGGCGGCGGCCTGCCGCGCGGGTTCCAGGTCGGCCATCGAGTACGGCTCGGGCGGCACCGAGGAGCACGCGGCGAGCAGCAGGAGGGCGGCGCCGCAAGCGGCGCCACGGAAGGGGTGGATGCGGGTCACCGGGCTTTCTCGTGGCGGGGGAGGCGCTTGCGCAGCAGCGTCCATGCCCGCGGAGGTCGTTCCAGGTGGTAGGCCAGGAACTCGCCGAGGATTGTAAGGGCTGCGGCCTTGATCCCCGCATCCGCGGCGGGAAGCGCTGTGCGGTCGGCGCGGAGCGCGCGCAGCCACTCCAGCGTGGCCGTCCGCACCCGCCGCGCAGCACCCGCGGGGCGCGCGGAGTCCGCGGCGAGCAGGCCGCCGGCGGCGGCCGAGAACCAGGCGGTGCGGCGGCCGTCGTCCGCCTCGTCGTCGATTTCGAGGACCGGGCCCAGCCCGAGCAGGTCCAGGCCCTCGAGGATCGCCGAGCACAGGAAGTCCCGGGGTGGCGCGCCGGCGTCCAGCTCGCGCAGGCGGCGCAGCAGGTACAAGAAGGGCTCCTTGGCCGGATGTCCCGGCGGTGCGGCGAGTTCGGCGATCTCGGCGACCACTCCCGCGGCCGCCAGGCGCTCGATGCCGGTCGAGATCCCCGACATGCGGTCGAGCAGCCGGCTGCCGTAGAGGTTGAGCATCTCGGCGTCGTCGGGACCGCCGAACTCGAGCTCGACCAGCGCCCAGGTGTCGAGCACGCCGAAGCTCCCGCTGGTGACGCGGTGCACGCCCTTGGCGAGCAGCGACACCACCCCTTGGGTGGGGGTGAGCACGTGCAGCGCGAGCGAAGTCTCCGAGTACGGCCAGCGCCGCAGCACCAGCGCCGCGGTCTGCTCGCGTCTCACGCCGCGTCGCTCTCGCGCGTGGATTCCTTGCGGATGCGCACGCGCGTCACGCGCCGGCCGTCGGCTTCGATCACTTCGAGCAGCACGCCTTTCTCGCGCACGGTCTCGCCGTTCTTGGGGATGTACCCGAACCGGTCGAAGAGCAGGCCGCCGAGCGTGTCGTAGTCCTCGTCCTCGGGCAGGTTGGTGCCCAGGCGCTCGTTGAGGTCGGCGATGGGGATGCGGCCGTCGACCAGCACTTCGTCCGGGCCGCGGCGCTCGAGCTCGATGGCTTCGTCGATCGGGTCGTGTTCGTCCTCGATCTCGCCGACGATCTCCTCGACCATGTCCTCGACGCTCACCACGCCGGCGGTGCCGCCGTATTCGTCGACCACCACCGCGAGGTGCGTGCGCCGGCGGCGCATTTCCTCGAACAGCGGCATGGCGCCCATGGTCTCCGGCACCACAAAGGGCTCGCGCATGTGCTCACGGACGAATTCGCGGCCCAGATCCGCCGCGTCGGCGGCGAGCGGCAGGACGTCCTTGACGAAGAAGATGCCGACGATGTGGTCGAGGTCGCCTTCCTGGACCAGGATCCGCGAGTGGCCGGCCTCGCGCGCCACCTGCAGCGCCTCGAGCACGCCGGCGTCCGACGACACGGCAGTGATGCGCGTCCGCGGCGTCATGATCGCGGCCGCGTCGGTGTCGGGAAGGTAGAGGATGCGGCCGATCATGCGCCGCTCGGTCTGGCCGAGCTCGGTGCCGCGCCCGCTGGAGCGTTCGCTGTCGGCCGCCGCTTCGACCAATTCGCTGGCCAGTCCGTCGGCGTGCAGCTGGTCCGGGTCGGCGCCGACGCGGACCAGCAAGGCGTCGATCAGCCATGCGAGCGGCCGCAACGGCAACGCGAGCGCGCGCAGCACGGGCATGAACAGCAGCGTGAAGCCGACCCAGCGGCCTCTGGCGACCAGCGCGGGGACGACTTCGACCGCCAGCGCCCCGAAGATGCCGACGCCGGCGTACAGCGCCCAGCTCCAGCCGTCCTCGAATTGCTCCCCGCCGCGGACGACGAGCACGGCGGCGCCGAAAACGCAGAGGCCGCGCAGCAATCCCGCCGTGGTGATCAGCGAGTGGGGCTGCCCGCCCATGCGCTCGAGCTTGTGCCGGCGCGTTTCGGGCTGGCTGGCCATCAAGTCCTGGCGCAGCGGCGAGGCGAGCAGCGTGCGCAGGCCGCCCAGGGCGGCCGCCACCAGGAGCAGCGCGATCGGGAGCAGCAGATCCTGGGCGTACCAGGATGGCGGAGGCTCGATGGCCTCGAAGACGGTGATCAATGGCGCGCTCAACTCTTTGGAAGGTCGCCGATTTCCACCGACCCTGGGTCGATTATATAACGGCAGGGTTGCGCCCGTTCCTAGAGGGAGGGTTGCGGAAGGTCCGAAAGCGCCCGCCAGGCCGTCGAGACGACGTGACGAAGCCCAAAATCCCCTGCGAACTGCTCGTGCACGGCGCGCAGGCGGTCCATGCCGACGCCGGCGATCCGCTGCCCGGAGCCGACGCTTTGGTCGTCGCCGCCGGCCGCATCGCCGCGCTGGGGACCGCCGCGGACCTGCGCCGGCGCTTCGTCGCGGCCGCCGAACTCGACGCCGCGGGCGGGCTGGTGGCGCCGGGCTTCGTCGACGCGCACACCCATCCGGCCTTCGCGCGCGACCGCGCCGAGGAATTCGACTGGCGCGCGCAAGGCCTGAGCTACGTCGAGATCCACGCGCGCGGCGGCGGCATCCACTCGAGCGTGCGCGGCGTGCGCGAGGCGTCCGAAACCCGGTTGACCGCCTGCGTGGCGGCGCACTTCCAGCGCATGCTGCGCCACGGCACAACCACCTGCGAGGCGAAGTCGGGCTACGGCCTGTCGACCGACGAAGAACTGAAGTCCCTGCGCGCGATCCGCGCCGCCGCCCTGGCGACCGGGATGACCGCGGTGCCCACCTTTCTCGGCGCCCATCTGGTGCCAGAGGAATTCGCCGGGCAGCCCGACCGCTATCTGGACCTGCTGTGCGCCGAATCGCTGCCCGCGGTGAAGGAAGCCGGCCTGGCGGGAGCTGCCGACATCTACGTCGAAGGGCACGCCTTCGACCTCGGCCGCGCGCGCCGCTACCTGGAGCGCGCGCGCGAACTCGGATTCCGGCTGCGGGTCCACGCCGAACAGTTCGACAATATGGGTGGGGCGGCGCTCGCCGCGGAGCTCGGCGCCGACTGCGCCGACCACCTCGAAGCGCTCGACGGCCAGGGCATCGCGGCGCTGGCGGCGTCGGGCCGCACCTTCGCCGGCTTGCTGCCGGCGGTGCCGCACTTCCTGCGGCAGTCGCAGGACGCGCCGGCCCGCGCGCTGATCGAGGCCGGGGTGCCGTACTTCGTGGCGACGGACTTCAATCCGGGGACCTGCTACACCGCATCGATGCCGGAAGCGCTGCACTTCGCCCGCGTGCGCCTGAATCTGAGCGCCAAGGAGGCCTTCGCCGGCGCCACCAGCCTGGCCGCGGCCAGCTTGGGACTGGCCGAACGCAAGGGCCGTCTGGCCGTCGGCGCCGACGCCGACTTGATCGTGCTCGACCTGCCGAGCCTCGGTCATCTGGGCTACGGATTCGGCGAGAACCCGGTGCGCGCGACGGTGGCGGGCGGCCGCGTGGTGCACCGCGCCATCTGTTAGGCTCTCCGGCTCGAATTCGCGTCCACTGCCTTTTGACGGGCGCGCGAGCCCATGTCCGGTACCACCCGAGTCGTCGTCGCGAGCGCCGTGCGGACGCCCATCGGGCGTTTCCTGGGCGGCCTGTCCACGCTGCCCGCGCCCGCGCTGGGCGAATGGGCCGCGAGGGCGGCCATGGAGCGCGCCGGAATCGCGCCGGAGGAAATCGACGAAGTCGTTTTCGGGCACGCGCGGCAGGCCGGTTGCGGACCCAATCCGGCCCGGCAAGTCCTAATCCGCGCCGGCATCCCGCAAGAGCGCACGGCCTTCACGGTCAACCAGGCCTGCGCGAGCGGGCTCAAGTCGCTGCAGCTCGGCGCGGACGCCATCCGCCTCGGCCGTGCCCGCACGGTCCTGGTGGGGGGCATGGAGAACATGTCGCAGGTGCCTTTCCTGCTGGAGCGCATGCGCACCGGCCACCGCCTGGGGCACGCGCCCCTGGTCGACGGGATGTACCGCGACGGATTCCAGTGCCCGCTCGCCGACATGATCATGGGTGAGACCGCCGAGCTGCTGGCGCAGGAGCTCGGCATCGCGCGCGAAGAGCAGGACGCTTTCGCCCTCGCCAGCCAGACCAAGACCAGCTCCGCGCAGATTGCGGGCCGATTCGCTGACGAGCTGGTCGCCGTGACCGTGCCCGGCCGCAAGGGCGACGTGGTGATCGCCGCCGACGAGCACCCGCGCGCAGATGCGAGCCTCGCCAGGCTCGGCAAGCTGCCGCCGGTGTTCGACCGCGAGCGCGGCAGTGTGACCGCCGGCAACTGTTCGGGCATCACCGACGGCGCGGCCGCGCTGGTGCTCACCAGCGCCGACGAGGCCGAGCGCAGGGGCCTGGAGCCCCTGGCGACGCTCACCGGGGCTGCGCTGCGCGGCTGCGATCCCAAACGGATGGGACTCGGCCCCGTGCCGGCCACCAAGGCGCTGCTCGCCGAGATCGGCGGCAGCCTGGAGGACTTCGACCTGGTCGAGATCAACGAGGCCTTCGCCGCCCAGGTGCTCGCCGTGCTGCGCGCGATGCCGGTGGCCGGAGAACGCCTCAACGTGAACGGCGGCGCGATCGCGCTGGGGCACCCGATCGGGTGCACCGGGGCGCGCATCGTCGTCACCTTGCTGCACGAGATGCGGCGGCGCGGCGCACGCCGCGGCCTCGCCACCCTGTGTGTTTCCGGCGGGCTGGGAATGTCCGCTGCTTTCGAACGTCCCGGAACGTGATGCGACGACTCCAAACTTTTCTCCTGATCGCTTCCAGCCTCGGCGCGGCCGCCTGTACGGGCGAGGCCGGCAGCTCGGCCGACGGCGCGAGCGATCCCTACGCCACCACCCATCAAGAAGAGCTCGCGGCGCGGCGCGACGGTGCCGCGGGAGCGGCGACCAACAAGGGCGCCGGCTTGCCAGCCCAGGATCCGGCCGTGCCGAGCAAGCCCAAGCGGACGCCGCAATTCAATTTCGCTCCGGGCGGCGTCCCCGACGCGGAACTCGGCAACTACCACGTGGTGATGGAAGCTGCGATCGACGACGTGTCGGTCGGCACCATGACCTTCGACTTCTGGCCCGAGAAGGCGCCGCTCACGGTGCGCAACTTCCTGCGCTACTGCGACGAAGGCTTCTACGACGGCCTGACCTACCACCGCATCGTGCGGGACTTCATGTTGCAGGGCGGCGACCCCACGGCTTCCGGCGCCGGCGACGGCCCCTACGGCAACGTCCCGGCCGAGTTCTCGCCCGATCCCGAGTGGGCCCACCACTACGGCGTGCTCTCCATGGCGCGCGGCCCCTCGCCGAACTCGGCGTCGTGCCAGTTCTTCCTGATCTGCGACGAGTCCCCGAACGTGTGGAACCTGGACGGCGACTACGCTTCGTTCGGGCGCATGACCGCCGGCGTGGCGACGCTCGAGAAGCTCGCCAGCGTGCCGGTCGGCCCCTCGCCGCCGCGCGGCGAGCGCTCCAGGCCGCTGAAGAAGGTGACCATCGTGAGCGCGGTCGTGAAGGCCGGCCCGGCGCCGCCTTCCGACGAAGTGCTGGCCCGCCCGGCCCCCGATCTCGGCGGCGCACCGGCCGAAGTGACCGTCCAGCACGTGCTGGTGTCCTTCGCCGGAACGCGCACGGAAGCCACCCGCACCAAGGAAGAGGCCGCAGCGCTGGCCAAGGACGTGCTGGAGCGCGCGCGCGCCGGCGAAGACTTCCAGGCGCTGATCCGCGCGCACTCCGACGACCCGGTCAGTCCGGACGACCCCACTCCGGGCGAGTACCGGATGCTCAACCGGGGCGTGAAGGACGCGGCGGCCGACCGCGCGCTGTTCGAAGCGCAGAAGGAGTTCGACGCCTTCCAGGAGGCGACCCAGAAACAGATCGCCGCGAACGAGATCAGCGCCAAGGAGGCCGAGCTGAAGAGCCAGGCGTTCATCGCCCAGCTGCGCGCCAAGCTCGAACCCACGCGCTCGTTCCCGCGCGCAGAGATGGCGCCGTCCTTCGGCGACGTCGGCTTTTCCCTCAAGGTGGGGGAAATCGGAATGGCCGAATACGACCCGCGGCAGTCGCAATTCGGCTGGCACATCATCAAGAGAATCCGCTGAGAACCGGAACCATGACCCTCGACACGACCAAGACCCAAGCGCTCACCGACGCGCAGCTCCGCGACGTGCGCGTCGCCATCGACGTGACCGTCGGCGGCAACGACGTCGGCACCATCACCCTCGAACTCTGGCCGCAGGCGGCGCCGAAGACCGTGCGCAATTTCTTGCGCTACGCGAGCGAAGGTTTCTACAACGGCATCGCCTTCCACCGCGTGGTGAAGGGCTTCATGATCCAGGGCGGCTGTCCGCTCGGGACCGGGACCGGCAACGGCACGCACGGAACCATTCCCGGCGAATTCAGCAACGCCGCGGAATTCAGCCACAAGCGCGGCGTGATCAGCATGGCGCGCACCTCCGATCCGAACTCGGCGAGCTGCCAGTTCTTCATCTGCCACGGCGACGCGGAGTTCCTCGACGGCCAGTACGCGGCCTTCGGCCGCATGGTCGACGGCGACGCGGCGCTGGATGCGGTGGGGTCGGTCGGGACCACCATGAGCGGCGGCGAGAAATCCAAGCCCACCGAGAAGGTGGTGATCAAGTCCATGACCGTCAACCTGGGTGCCTGAGTTGAACACCAACGAAACCGAAGAAGACCTCGACCAGGAAGTGCCCTTCGAGACCTTGCTCGTCGACGTCGACGAAGAAGGCATCGCCCAGGTCACGGTCAACCGTCCCGAGGTCCTGAACGCGCTCAACAAGACCGTGGTGGACGAATTGGGCGAGGTCTTCGAACTGCTCGCGTCCATGGACGACGTGCGCGCGATCGTGCTCTGCGGCGGCGGCGAGCGGGCCTTCGTGGCCGGCGCCGACATCCCGATGATGCAGGACATGAACGCGCTCGAAGCGCGCGATTTCAGCCGTTTCGGCCAGGCGACGCTCGAAATGATCGAAGCCTGCCCCAAGCCGGTGATCGCCATGATCCAGGGCTTCGCGCTCGGCGGCGGCTTGGAGCTGGCGCTGGCCTGTCACCTGCGGGTCGCCTCGGAGCGCGCCAAGTTCGGCCTGCCCGAAACGACGCTCGGCCTGATCCCCGGGTTCGGCGGCACGCAGCGCCTGCTCTGGCTCGCCGGAGCGGGAGTGGCGCGCGAGTGGGTGATGACCGGCGACGCGTTCGACGCCGCCGAAGCCCACCGCGTGGGCGTGGTCACCCGCGTGGTGCCGCACGACAAGCTCGAAGAAGAGACCTGGGCGCTGGTGCGCAAGATCATCAGCCGCGGTCCCGTGGCGGTGAATCTCGGGCTGGAGACGATCCGGCGCGGAATGGACGTCGGCCAGTCGGAAGGCCAGGCCGCCGAAGCCGATGCTTTTGCGTTGGCGTTCACGACTGAGGACCATAGCGAGGGGATTCAGGCGTTCTTGGATAAGCGCAAGCCCGATTTCCAAGGCACCTAAAAATCTGGCCCCTTTTAGTGGGTGCCGCAGCGAAAGAAGTATTCGGCGCGCCAGCGCAAGACTTCGCTCCATCCATACTTCTTCTGCGCGACTCCCAACGCCATGGCTGCAGTGACGTCCGGCGCCTTCCGGGTGATTCCTCTTACGTAGTTTCGAAAGAGGGCGAAGACCCAAAGGTGCCGGGAGAGTCGCGCACGCTTCTTGCTGTGCGCCCAGCTCCTGCGCACCAAGCGGCTGACGTGGTCGCGCAGCATCGCGTTGGTGTGGTTGATCGGAAAGAGCAGATTGCGGTAGTCGCG